>NZ_KV819923.1:0-60526 GCF_001815235.1 Pseudomonas sp. HMSC065H01
CGGTGAGTACCTGGAGGGCGATCGCGACTTCGTCGGCTTCAGCCGCGAAGCGGTCGAGCACCTGCAGAAGCTGATGGAGGAGTCCAATCTCTCCACCGGCGGCCACATCCTGTTCGCCCACTACCAGCAAGGCATGACCGACTACCTGGCGATCGCCCTGCTGCACCACAGCGAAGGCGTGGCGGTGAACGAGTCGCTGGAGGTCACCCCGTCGCGCCACCTGGACCTCGGCCAGTTGCACCTGGCCGCGCGGATCAATATCTCCGAATGGCGCAACAACAAGCAGTCGAAGCAGTACATCTCGTTCATCAAGGGCAAGGGCGGGAAGAAGGTCTCCGACTATTTCCGCGACTTCATCGGCTGCCAGGAAGGGGTGGATTCGCCGAGCGAGACGCGCACCCTGCTGAAAGCCTTCAGCGATTTCGTGGAAAGCGAGGACATGGCCGAGGAACAGGCCCGCGAGAAGACCGAGACGCTGGTCGACTACGCCACCTCCCAGGCGCGCATCGGCGAGCCGATGACCCTCGACGCGCTTTCGGAACTGATGGACGACCAGCAACCGCGGGCGTTCTACGACTACATCCGTAACAAGGACTACGGCCTGTCGCCGGAAATCCCGGCGGACAAGCGCACCCTCAACCAGTTCCGCCGCTTCACCGGCCGCGCCGAAGGCCTGTCGATCAGCTTCGAGGCGCACCTGCTGGGCTCCAAGGTGGAATACGACGAAGAGCGCGACATGCTGATCATCCGCCAGTTGCCGACCCAGTTGAAGGACCAGCTCAAGCGGCGCAAGGACTGACCCGCGCCGCCCCGGAGCGCCGCCGGCGCTCCCTTTCCCTCCTCAGCCGCAGGCCCAGTCGAAGCGCATGTCGCGGAAATCGAGCTGGGCGTTGCCGCCGCCGAAGTTGTAGCCGCCCAGGTATTCCTCGAACTCTACGTAGAAGGGACTCATCTCCGGCACGCCCTGCACCGGACGCATGGTGCCGCCGATATGGTTCGGCAGGTGCCCTTCCACCCAGGGATGCTCGCGGTAGTTGTCGCGCTCGATCTTGCCGTCCAGCCAGTAGTGCGGCAGCTGGTAGCCGCCGTCGCCGTATTCGCTGGGCACCACCCCGGCGTTGGGGTCTTGCGCCCGCGCCGTCCAGCGCAGCGGGTAGCGTTGCTGGTGGCCGGCCGCCGGGCGGCCACCGAGGGCGCGCAGCAGGTAGTAGTCGTCCTCCGCCCAGTCCGGCACGAAGCTGGCCGCCGAACCAGCCTCCAGCCACTGCGGCGGCTCGGTCTGCGCCAACAGCGGGTTACCCGCCGGCAGCGCCGGCGGCTGGCAGGGCGCGCCGCTGAATTCAGCGGCGTCGAGCAGGATCAACGCATAGGCGCCGCCGAGGATGTCCTCCATCCGATGCAGACGCGGATGGCTATTGCGCCCGGCCTCCCAGAACGGCCGCAGTTCCGCTTCGGCCGGCGGTTGCGCGGGCGGATCGATGAGCATCTCGCGAATGCCGTCGACGCTGGTCGGTCCACCGTCGTTCTGGTCCGGGGCGAGGGAGAAGAAGCTCAGCGCGACGATCTCCGGGCCATGCACCCGGTAGTCCTCCGGCAGCAGCAGGGTGAAGCCGTGCATCAGCGGATAGCCGGTGTCCGGATCCAGCGGCCACTGCTCCGGACGGATGCCCGGCGGCAGGCCGAAGCACCAGCCGTGGTTGGCTTCGCCGGCGTGCGCGACGTCGTTGACGATTTCGATGTCGTAGGCGTTCATGGCCACTCCCTGGTCGGTTTTTCCTGTTCCCGGCCACGCCGGCCGGGTGTCGCAGTGTAAAACGGAGTCCCCCGCAGGCGAAAGACTTTCAGCCCAGGCCCACGCCGAGCGCGGTGCCCAACCCATAGGTGAAGGCCGCGGCAAGGGTACCGACCAGCACCTGGCGCAACGCCGAGAACGCCAGCGGCCGCCCGGTGAAACGGGCGGTGACCGCGCCGCTGAACAGCAGCGCAAGCAGGCTGGACAGCAGGCTTGCGACCAGCGCCGCGGCACCGTCGAGGAACAGGAACGGCGCCACCGGCACCAGGGCGCCAAGGGAAAACAGCAGGAACGACGTGCCCGCCGCGTTCCACGGGTTGCCGCCCAACTCCGTCGGATCGATGCCGAGGGCCTCGCGGGACAAGGTGTCCAGCGCGCCACGACCGTCGTTCATCAGTTGCAGGGCCACGCGCCGGGCGGACACCTCGCTCAGCCCCTTGGCGGTGAAGATATCGATCAGTTCCTGGGTCTCGGTGTTCGGGCAGAGCCTGAGCAGGCGTTCTTCCTCGGCGATGCGCTTGCTCGCCATCTCGCGGGCGTTGGTCACCGACAGCCACTCGCCGAGGGCCATCGAACAGGCCCCGGACACCAGTCCGGCCATCCCGGTGAGGACGATGGACGAATGCGCCATGCTCGCACCCGCCACGCCCATCACCAGGCACAGGTTCGACACCAGGCCATCGTTGGCACCGAGCACTGCGGCGCGCAGCTTGGTGCCGGCGTCGCGGTCCGGCCTCGCCTCGGGCAACGCGCACTGCGGCGGATCGGCGTCCGGCCGCAGCGGCGGGGTCTCCGCCGGCATGCCTCAACGCGCCTCGATGCGAAAGCCCAGGCGCGGGAAATGCACATGCACGGTACCCGCCCGCGGGTCTTCGCGGCGCAGGATGAGTTCCTCGCTGCCGGCGAAGAGCAGTTCGCCCTGTACCGCGTCGACACCGTAGTCGGTGGCGGCGATGGCGACCGCCTGGCCGGGCAGGAAACCGTTGGGGTCGCTGAAGGATTCGTCCGGCAATGCCGCGGGCTGGCTGCCGCGAGCCACCTCCAGGGCTTCCTCCGCACTCATCTCGGCTGGCGCGCCATGGCCGAAGCCGAGCACCCGTCCCAACCAGGCCTGCACCTGCGGGTAATCGTCGACCAGCGGCGCGGTGACCGGCGTGCCCTTGAGGAACCACAGGCAGTGCGCCACGGCGAAGTCGGCGACGGACGCTTCGCCGAACAGGAAATCGCCGTCCTCGCGCGACAACTGGCGCTCCAGTCGCGCCATGAATGCCGGCCACTGGTGGCGCGCCTGTTCCAGCGGCAGGCGGCCGGCGCTGCCGCCGCTGAATAGCTGGCTGCGATCGGCCATGAAGGCCTTGAGGAATTCCGGCGGCAGCTTGCCGAAACGCACGGCGATGGACTCCGGGGCGAACGCCAGGCTTACCGCGTGCTGGAACAGCACCGCGTCGGCCCACTGGGCGAAGCTCGCGGCGACCATCTCCTGGCCTTCGGGAAACAGCGCCGGAACCGCCTTTTCCTGCTCCAGGCGACGGGCGATCAACGCGGTATCGCAATACACATCGGCGCCGACCTGCAACACCGGGGTCTTTCGATAGCCGCCGGTCAGCGCCACCAGGTCCGGCTTGGGCATCACCGGCGGAATCATCACCGAACGCCAGGACAGTTGCTTGAAACCGAGCAGCAGGCGCGCCTTCTCGGCGAAGGGCGAAGTGGGATAGTGATGCAGGATCAGCTCTGACATGGGCGCCTCCGGGCGGATGTGAGGCACCAGCTTAGCGCGGCTGGGAAAACACGCCTATGACAATCCGGGACATGAAGGGCGCCCCATCGCCTGGCCCGATGGGCCTGGCGATGGGCGCGCTCAATCCAGCCGGCACCCCTGGCGGGTGATGGTCATCCGCCGGTACGCCGCACGCGGCGCCTCGCGCGCCTCCAGGGCGGCGAGGAACTCCCGGGGTCGGTCCAGCGGCAGGCCGGTGAGGAAGGCGCTATCCAGCTCCCACCAGCGTGAGGCGAGCAGGCCCTCGATGATCTCCGGCGGATGCCGGTAGCGGATCACCTGCGCCGGAGTCCCGGCGACGATGGCATAGGGCGGCACGTCGCGAGTGACCACGGCGCGCGTGGCGATGATCGCCCCAGTCCCGACCTTGACCCCTTCCATCACCATCGCGCTGTGCCCGATCCAGACGTCGTGGCCGATTTCCGCGTAGCTCAGCGCCGGCTCGTAGCGCAGCGCGGTGCCGGTGTGCTGGAAGGGGTGGCTGCTCACCCAGTCGCTGGGATGGGTGTGTTTTTCCTGGCCGATGAAGCAGTCCGAGCCGATCGAGCAGAAACGCCCGATGGACGCCACCAGGGACAGGTCGGTGCCGCTGCGCACATAGCTGTAGGCGCCGATCTCCAGCCTCGGCGGGACGATGCGCAGGTGGCCGAGTTCGACCTGCTCCTCGAGCACCAGCGTGGTGCGCTTGCCGACACTGGCCGGGCCGCCGGCCAGCTTGCAGCCGCGGCGGCGGATCCAGCGTTTCCACCAATGATTCTTCAGGTAACCCACGAATACCCCATGACCGCAGATGAACGTCCTAGATTGCCGGCTCGCCGACCTCGCGCAACACCGGTACGCCGACCAACAGGCGCTCCTTGGCGCGCTTGCTCAGGGCCTTGATCGCCCGCTCGCGGCGCAGGGCGTCGCCCTTGCTGGCGCAGGCCTCGACGTAGACCAGCGCGCGGGCGGGGCTGGAATGGAAGAACCGCGCACCCTTGCCGCTGCAATGAGTGTCGAAGCGGCGCAGCGGATCGTCGCTGATGCCGCAGTACAACGCGCCGTTTTCCGCCCTCACCAGGTAGACCGACCAACACTTCCCGATCGCCGCCGTGGCGGCCGTCGCCTCACTCACTCCAGACCCGCTCCCGCATCCGCTCGCAATACGCCACCAGGCGCGGATAGCCTCGCGCCACATGGCTGAGTGGGGTATCCAGGGTCGCCTCGATGAGGTTGGCGAGGATACCGTAAGCGGCGGCATCGGCGCTGCACGGATGTTCGCCGCCGTAGTACGGGACCTGGCCAAGCAGGCCGTCGAGGGCATCGAGGTCGTCGCGGGCGAAGGCCAGCAGTTCGTCCCTGCCGTGGACCCCGAGTCCCTGCGCCCTGAGGGTAGCGCGGACCTTGCGGCGCATGGCCCAGGCCACCGCGTCGCGCACGCCGAATGGCAGCGAGCCGAAGAACACCGGCTTGAGCACGCGCCAGCTGTCCTCGTCGAACCAGCGGAAATACAGCATCAGGTAGTACAGGTGTTCGTCGCACAGGCGTGTGATCGCCCGTGCCCAGCCCTTGCCCCGGGCATCCAGGCCGGCGTCGAGAGTGACCCCGTAGCGCTCGCCGAGGGTACGGATGACGATCTCGCTGTCACCGATCGCCTCGCCCTCGATACGCACGTAGGGCAGCTTGCCCTTGGGCGCCTTGCGCGGGTCGCTGACGACCTTCACCTGATACTCCAGGCCGGCCAGGCGCAACCAGGTTTCCAGTTTCAGGCAGTAGGGACTGGCATTGGGTACGTTGAATGCGGCGGGGAACTGGAAGAGCGTGATCATCGCGGCGTCCTGCGGGTTGTCCGCGGCGAGCTTAGGAGATTATCCGCGCTTCGGCCACCGACAGCCTCAGCCGGCCGCCGGATGGGCAGCCTGGTAGGCGGCCAGGCCCTTGCGCGCCTGCCCGCGGATCGCCCGCTGCACCGGCGGCGCCCAGCCCAGCAGCAGGCCCTTGGCGCCAAGCGCCTGGCGGCTCCAGCGCCACAGGTCGAACTGGTCGCGATGCTCGACGATCAAACCGCCGGCGAAGCGGAAACGGGCCTCGATGCGATTCTCCACCCTGCGCCCGGTCTGGGTGAACAGGTAGTGGGCCACCCATTGCGCACGCCCCTCGTTCTCGTCGGCGCGGACGTTCGCGTAGTCCAGGCGGAAGTCCCGCGCCCGGCTGGTCAGCAGGCGCCACATGTCGCCCACCTCGCGCCCGCGCAGTTCGCCGAAGGCCGGGTCGTGGAAGGTCGCCTGGGGAGCGTAGCAGGCCGCCATGGCCTCGCCGTCGAGGCGCTGGAAGGCCTGGTAGAAGCGCTCGATCAGTTCGGCGTTGGGGTGGGCCATGCGGGGTTCCTTGCGATGATAGGGACTTGCCAGGCGTCCCCAGGCGGGAACGCCGTCGTGCCGGGTCGTTTCAGCCGAACCACTCGCGGGCGCTGCGCCAGAGGCAGATACCGACGAAATAGGCCGAGGCGGCGAACCACAGGCCGAGCAGGATCGGCAGGTCGGCCGGCTGCTGGACGATCAGCAGACCGCTGCTGATCAGCCAGACGAAAGTCACGGCGATGTTCAGCGGCATGAACTGGCGCACGCGGAACGGGTGGAGGAACTTCATCCGGGTCAGGGTCAGGGCAGCCAGCACCAGCACCGTGGCGAGGTTGACCCAGGGGTGCAGGTCGAGCACGTAGAAGTACACCGCCACCACGTTCCAGGCGGCCGGGAAGCCGACGAAGTAGTTATCGGTGCTCTTCATGTTGACGTTGCAGAAGCAGAACAGCGATGAAACCAGGATCACGCCCACCGCCAGCAGCTCGAAATGCTCCGGCAGGGGGATGTAGCGGTAGATGAAGATGGCCGGGATGAACACGTAGGTCAGGTAGTCGATCACCAGGTCGAGCACCGAGCCGTCGAAATGCGGCAGCATTTCCTTGACTTCGTACTTGCGCGCCAGGGTGCCGTCGAGGCCGTCCACCAGCAGGGCCAGGCCGAGCCAGAGCAGGCAGGCCTGGGGTTTGTTGTCGACCAGCGCGAGCAGGGCCAGCAAGGCCAGGATCACGCCACTGGCGGTGACGGCGTGGACGCCCCAGGCCTTGGCTTTGTTGATGGGAGTCATCGATAGGTTCACGGGCATTTCTCTTGTTCGGTGTTCGGCATGACGCGTCGCTCTATAGTGCACCGGCACCGGTGCGTCTGTCTGTTATCGGATTGTCGGTGCTGGCGAGAGTTCAGCCAGCCCCGCCGGTCAGCGAATCGGCGGCGCATAGTGCAGGCCGCCGAGATTCCATTGCGCGTTGAGGCCGCGCGGCATCTTCAGCGGGCTGCCGTCGCCGACGTTGCGGGCGAAGATCTCGCCATAGTTGCCGACCTGGCGCACCATCTGCACCACCCAGTCGCGCGGCAGTTGCAAGTCCTTGCCGGCGTCGCCCTCGCTGCCGAGCAGACGGGCGACGTCCGGGTTGCGGCTGTCCCTGGCCTGGCGCTCGACGTTGCTCGAGGTGACCCCCAGCTCCTCCGCGTTGAGCAGGCCGTACAGGGTCCAGCGGACGATGTTGAACCAGGCTTCGTCGCCCTGCCGCACGGCCGGGCCGAGCGGCTCCTTGGAGATCACTTCCGGCAGCACCACGTACTGCTCCGGCTTGGCCAGCTTCAGGCGCTGGGCGTAGAG
This sequence comes from Pseudomonas sp. HMSC065H01, assembly GCF_001815235.1. Lineage (NCBI taxonomy): Bacteria > Pseudomonadati > Pseudomonadota > Gammaproteobacteria > Pseudomonadales > Pseudomonadaceae > Pseudomonas > Pseudomonas sp. HMSC065H01. The sequence goes on from NZ_KV819923.1 coordinate 7,251, forward strand.
CTGCGACTGGTCGGAGCTGAGCACGTCGCACTGCCCCGCCTCCAGGGCACGGGCGCTCTTCTCGTAGCTGTCGTCGAGCACCGCCTTGTAGCGGATGCCGTGGGCCCGGAAGTAGTCCGCCACGTTCAGCTCGTTGGTGGTGCCGGACTGGATGCACACCGTCGCGTCCTTCAGTTCGCGGGCGCTGGACACGCCGAGCTTGCGATTGACCAGGAAGCCCTGGCCGTCGAAATAGGTGACGCCGGTGAAGTGGATGCCCAGCGCGGTATCCCGCGAGCTGGTCCATGAGGTGTTGCGCGACAGCAGATCGACCGTGCCGGACTGCAACGCCGAAAACCGCTCGGTGGCGGACAGCGGGGTGAAGCGCACCTTCTCGGCATCGCCGAACAGCGCGGCGGCCAGCGCCCGGCAGATGTCGACGTCGAGCCCCTTGAAACGGCCCTTGGCGTCGGCGTAGGAGAACCCCGGCAGGCCGTCGCTGACGCCGCACTGCACGTAGCCCTTGCGCTTCACCGCATCCAGCGTCGCACCGGCCTCGGCCGTGGCGCTGGCGCCGAGGCAGACAGCGGCCAGCAGCAGCCAGGTACCTTTCATTATTGTCATCTGTTCGCCACTCCCTTCGCCGCCCCTGGGTGAACCGCCGGCCCCGCGCCGGTCGCTTCCCGGGCCGGTCGCCGCACTGTAACCGCAAGCGCCGCGGCACCGGCAGAGGCAGCCGGCGGCGCGACCGCGGCGGGCGACGAACGGCGTACCCGGCGCACTTCCCTTAGCAAAGCGCATCCGCGGGAAATTGGCGAATGCATGATCTGCGACAATCTGGCCGACTTGCGAGCGGGAAAGCGCCTGTTGTCGAATGGTCCTCCCATTCCGAACGCATATGCCCCCTGCCTGGAGCCGTCATGAGCGAACCCCTGATCCTCGATGCCCCGAATGCCGACGCCTGTATCATCTGGCTGCACGGCCTGGGCGCCGACCGTACCGACTTCAAACCGGTGGCCGAAGCCCTGCAGATGGTCCTGCCGAGCACCCGCTTCATCCTCCCCCAGGCGCCGAGCCAGGCGGTGACGGTCAATGGCGGCTGGGTCATGCCGAGCTGGTACGACATCCTTGCCTTCAGTCCAGCGCGGGCCATCGACGAAGACCAGTTGAACGCCTCCGCCGACCAGGTCATCGCTCTCATCGATGAACAGCGCGCCAAGGGCATCGCCGCCGAGCGGATCATCCTCGCCGGTTTCTCGCAGGGCGGCGCGGTGGTCCTGCATACCGCCTTCCGCCGCTACGCCCAGCCGCTAGGCGGGGTGCTGGCGCTATCCACCTACGCGCCGACCTTCGACGACCTGGCGCTGGACGAGCGCCACAAGCGGATTCCGGTCCTGCACCTGCACGGCAGCCAGGACGACGTGGTCGACCCGGCGCTTGGCCGCGCGGCCCATGACGCCTTGCAGGCGCAGGGCGTGGAGGTGGGCTGGCACGACTACCCGATGGGCCACGAGGTGTCCCTGGAGGAAATCCACGACATCGGCGCCTGGCTGCGCAAGCGCCTCTGACGCCCGGAGCTTCTCTCAGACGGCGTGCAGCCGGTAGTTCAGCGCGTAGCCGCCGAGCAGCTCTTCCAGCGCCGCCTGGCGTCTTTCGTCAAGCGCGGGAACGTGCAGGTGGGCGAGCTGGCCGTGGCGCTCGTCGGCGACCACCTCCACGCGGATATCCTCGGCGATTCTCCGGCTTTCCTCCTCCAGCACCCGGCGGATCGCGTCCAGGCGCAGCGCCGGCTTGAAGGTCTTGCCCACCGCGGTGACCGGCATGCTCTCGATCAGCCAGATATCCTTGGGCACCGCCGCGCGCTCCGGTACGTGGCGGCTGGCGTGCTCCAGCAGCTCTTCCTCGCTGGTGCTGGCGCCGGGCTTGAGCTGGATATACGCCACCGGCAGCTCGCCGGCCTTGGCGTCCGGCTTGCCCACCGCCGCCGCCAGGGCCACGGCCGGATGCCGGTGCAGCGCTTCTTCGATCATCTGTGGGTCGATGTTGTGGCCACCGCGAATGATCAGGTCCTTGCTGCGCCCGGTGAGCCAGATGTAGCCGTCCTCGTCGATACGACCGAGGTCGCCGGTATTGAACCAGCCATCGCCGATCCAGATATCGCGGTTCCGGTCCTGTTGCAGGTAGCCCTTGAACACCGTCGGGCCCTTCAGGCAGAGGTTGCCCACCTCGTTCGGCGCGGCATCGCGCAGGTAATTGCCCTCGCCGTCGAGCACCGCGACCTTCACCTGGCAGTACGGCAGGCGCAGGCCGATCGAACCCGGCCGGCGCTCGCCGCCACGCGGGTTGCAACTGGTGCCGCAGGTACCTTCGGTGAGGCCGTAGCCCTCGATCACCTTGAGCCCGGTACGCGCCTCGAACTGGCGGATCAGCTCCACCGGCATCGGCGCCGCGCCGCACAGGGCGAAACGCAGGCTGGACAGGTCGCGGCCATCGCTGGGGACCTGCAGCAACGCCGCGTAGATGGTCGGCACGCCACTGAAGCTGGTGACCCGGTAGCGTTCCACCAGCTTCCAGAAGTCCTGGATCAGGGTCGGATTGCGGTAGCCCTGGGGCCCGGCCAGGAGCACCTGGGCGCCGCGATGGAAGGGCGCCAGGCCGGTAACCATCACGCCGTTGACGTGGAACAGCGGCAGGCCGCAGAGCAGCACGTCGTCCACCCCGTAGTCGGCGTTCAGGCCCATGATCTCGGCCATCGCCACCTCGTTGAAGTGGCTGTGCGGCGCCAGCTTCGGCGTGCCGGTGGTGCCGCCGGTGTGGAAATAGGAAGCGACGTCGTCCGGATGGATCGCCCGTCCGCTCTCCAGGCGGTCTGCCGGGCAGTCGGCGATCAGCGTATCGAAGTCCAGCACGCCCTCCGGCAGCGGCCCGCGCTGGGCCTTGAGCGCCTCGCGCTGCGGCGCCGGTAACAGGTTGGCCGGATCGACCACGACGATCGCGTACAGCTCCGGCAACTGCGCGCGCAGGCCGGCGACCTTCTGCCACAGGTCGGTGCCGGGGAACGGCGCCAGGGTCACCAGCACCCGGGTGTTGGAGGCGCGGATCAGCTCGGCGATGTGCTCCGGCTCCAGCAGCGGGTTGATCGCATTGACGATCCCGGCAGCCTCGCCGCCCCAGATCACGTAGTGGGTCTGCGGCAGGTTGGGCAGCAGGAAGGACACCGCCTGGTGGCTTTCCAGGCCCAGCCGGTGCAAGGCGTTCGCGGTCTGGGTGACGCGGGCGAACAGCTCGGCATAGCTGATCCGCAACGGTTCTTCGGCGGCGCTGCCATGCAGCAGGCAGCTCAGGGCGATACGCTGGCCGTGGCGCTGGGCCGAGCGTTGCAACAGTTCGTAGGTGCTGGACGGCAGGTCGCGCTGTTCCAGCGGCACGCGTTCCAGGGCTTCGATATCGCTCAGCCCGACGATCGATGGGGACGGATTCATGGTTTTCTTGTTCTTCCGTTGGTGAGTGGGCGGACACTCGCCGGATCGCTCCGGCACCGTCCCGAAGATGCCACCCCCGTCGTCGCCCTACCGTTGTCTTTTTGTAGCGCGCCGCCGGTCGCGCGCACGAGTCCTCCCGAAGGCTGCCCCGGGCGCTTCGCGCAGCCCCCTCCAGGCCCCGTCCGGCCAGGGCTGGAGGGCGCCGGCCAAGCATGGATTTCTCCCCGCTGGCAACATGCTTTACACTGGCGCCCGTTCATTCCTTAACCACTACGAGATCGCCGTGCTCAAAGCACTCAAGAAAATCTTCGGCAAGGCCGACGGAACCCAGCCGCAGAGCGGTTCCTCCCCGGTCCCGCAAGGCCCTGCCGGCGCTACCGCGAAAGGTACCGCCCCCACCGGCGAAAAGCCGACCGAGAAACGCCCACGCAAACCGCGCCCCCCGCGCGCCGACAACGAGTCCGGCGCCCCGCGCGCCGCTGAAAAGGCCGAGAAAGGCGAAAAGCCCGCCAAACCCGCCGCCAAAGAAGGCCGGGACGCCAAGCCGCGCAGCGACAAGCCGCGCCGCGAACGCAAGCCGAAGCCGGTGGACAACTGGAAGCTGGAAGACTTCGTGGTCGAACCGCAGGAAGGCAAGACCCGCTTCCACGACTTCAACCTCGCCCCGAGCCTGATGCACGCCATCCATGACCTCGGCTTCCCCTACTGCACCCCGATCCAGGCGCAGGTACTGGGCTTCACCCTGCGCGGCCAGGACGCCATCGGCCGCGCCCAGACCGGCACCGGCAAGACCGCCGCGTTCCTCATCTCGATCATCACCCAGTTGCTGCAGACCCCGCCGCCGAAAGAGCGCTACATGGGCGAGCCGCGCGCGCTGATCATCGCCCCGACCCGCGAACTGGTGGTACAGATCGCCAAGGACGCCGCGGCGCTGACCAAGTACACCGGGCTGAACGTGATGACCTTCGTCGGCGGCATGGACTTCGACAAGCAACTCAAGCAGCTGGAAGCGCGCTTCTGCGACATCCTGGTAGCCACCCCAGGCCGTCTGCTGGACTTCAACCAGCGCGGCGAGGTGCACCTGGACATGGTCGAGGTGATGGTCCTCGACGAAGCCGACCGCATGCTCGACATGGGCTTCATCCCGCAGGTCCGGCAGATCATCCGGCAGACCCCGCACAAGGGCGAACGCCAGACCCTGCTGTTCTCGGCGACCTTCACCGACGACGTGATGAACCTCGCCAAGCAGTGGACCGTCGATCCGGCGATCGTCGAGATCGAGCCGGAGAACGTCGCCAGCGACACCGTCGAGCAGCATGTCTACGCCGTGGCCGGCAGCGACAAGTACAAGCTGCTGTACAACCTGGTGGCACAGAACAACTGGGAACGGGTGATGGTCTTCGCCAACCGCAAGGACGAAGTCCGCCGCATCGAGGAACGCCTGACCAAGGACGGCATCAGCGCCGCCCAGATGTCCGGCGACGTACCGCAGCACAAGCGCATCCGCACCCTGGAAGGCTTCCGCGAAGGCAAGATCCGCGTCCTGGTGGCAACCGACGTGGCCGGCCGCGGCATCCACATCGACGGCATCAGCCATGTGATCAACTTCACCCTGCCGGAAGACCCGGACGACTACGTGCACCGTATCGGTCGTACCGGCCGCGCCGGCGCCTCGGGCACCTCGATCAGCTTCGCCGGCGAGGACGATGCCTTCGCCCTGCCGCCGATCGAAGAACTGCTGGGCCGCAAGATCACCTGCGAGATGCCGCCGGCCGAACTGCTCAAGCCGGTACCGCGCAAGCACTGAACGCAGGCGTGGAGAAAAAAAGGCGAAGCCATCCGGCTTCGCCTTTTTCGTTTCTGCGACACGCAGGTGCCGCCGTCGGTCATCGAGGCGGGTCGGCGCTTGCCCGACAATACCTTAAAGTCCAGAATGGACAAATTGTTTACATCCATTCCGGAGATCGCATGAGCGCCGCCACTCCCCTGATCGTCCAGCAGGCCGAAGCCGAGCAACTGCTCGCCCGTATCGACGTCCTCCAGGCCATGCGCCAGCTGTTCCTCGACCTGGCCGCCGGCCAGGCGCTCCAGCCGGCCCAGCAACTGGTGGAGTTCCCCGCCGGTCGCGGCGACTTCATCAACTACCTCGGCGTGCTCGCCCAGGAACAGGTCTACGGAGTCAAGACTTCACCCTACATCGTTCGCGAACAGGGCCCGTTGGTCACCGCCTGGACCCTGCTGATGTCGATGCAGACCGGCCAGCCCTTGCTGCTCTGCGATGCCGCCCGGCTGACCACCGCGCGCACCGCCGCCACCACCGCCGTGGCGGTGGATGCCCTGGCTCCGGCCGAAGCCGGCCGCCTGGCGCTGATCGGCAGCGGACCGGTAGCCCATGCCCACCTGCAATACGTGAAGGGCCTGCGTGACTGGCAGGGCGTGCGAGTCCATTCGCCGTGCCTGGACGAGCGCCGCCTGCAAAGCCTGCGCGCCATCGACCCGCGCGCCGAAGCCGCCGGCAGCCTGGAGGAAGCGCTGGACGAAGCCGATGTGATCCTGCTCTGCACCTCCTCGGCCCGAGCAGTGATCGACCCGCGCCAACTCAAGCGCCCGGCGCTGGTCACCTCGATCAGCACCAACGCGCCCCGCGCCCATGAGGTACCGGCGGAAAGCCTGGCGGCCATGGACGTCTATTGCGACTACCGGCACACCACCCCAGGCTCCGCCGGCGAGATGCTGATCGCCGCCGAACAGCATGGCTGGAGCCCCGAGGCGATCCGCGGCGACCTCGCCGAACTGCTCAGCGGCCAGGCGCCACGTCCGGAATACCGGCGCCCGGCGTTCTTCCGCTCGATCGGCCTGGGCCTGGAAGACGTAGCCCTGGCCAACGCCCTCTACCGCCTGCGCCAGGCAGGCTGATCGCGTGATGCAGGAGAGCAGCATGATCGAAGCGGATTACCTCGTCATCGGTGCCGGCATCGCCGGCGCATCCACCGGCTACTGGCTGTCGGCCCACGGCCGGGTCGTGGTGCTGGAGCGCGAGGCGCAGCCCGGCTACCACTCCACCGGCCGCTCCGCCGCGCACTACACGGTGGCCTACGGCACACCCCAGGTGCGCGCGCTCACCGCCGCCAGCCGGGCCTTCTTCGACAACCCGCCGGCCGGCTTCTGCGAGCATCCGCTGCTCAGCCCGCGTCCGGAAATGGTGGTCGACTTCAGCGACGATCCGGAAGAACTCCGCCGCCAATACGAAAGCGGCAAGGCGCTGGTGCCGCAGATGCGCCTGCTGGACGCGGAACAGGCCTGCTCGATCGTGCCGGTGCTGCGTCGCGACAAGGTCTTCGGCGCCACCTACGACCCCACCGGCGCCGACATCGATACCGACGCCCTGCACCAGGGCTACCTGCGCGGCATCCGCCGCAACCAGGGGCAGGTCCTGTGCAACCACGAAGCGCTGGAGATCCGCCGGGTCGACGGCGCCTGGGAAGTCCGCTGCGACGCCGGCAGCTACCGCGCGGCGGTGCTGGTCAACGCCGCAGGCGCCTGGTGCGACGCCATCGCCGGGCTGGCCGGCGTCCGCCCACTGGGCCTGCAGCCCAAGCGCCGCTCGGCCTTCATCTTCGCCCCGCCGCCGGGCATCGACTGCCACGACTGGCCGATGCTGGTCAGCCTCGACGAATCCTTCTACCTGAAGCCGGACGCCGGCATGTTGCTCGGCTCGCCGGCCAACGCCGATCCGGTCGAGGCCCACGACGTGCAGCCCGAGCAACTGGACATCGCCACCGGCATGTACCTGATCGAAGAAGCCACCACCCTCACCATTCGCCGCCCGGAACACACCTGGGCAGGGCTGCGCTCGTTCGTCGCCGACGGCGACCTGGTGGCCGGCTACGCCTCCGATGCGGAAGGCTTCTTCTGGGTCGCCGCCCAGGGCGGCTACGGTATCCAGACCTCGGCGGCGATGGGCGAGGCCAGCGCCGCGCTGATCCGCCACCAGCCGCTGCCGGCGCACCTGCGCGAGCACGGCCTGGACGAGGCGATGCTGTCGCCGCGCCGCCTGTCCCCCTGATGACCCGGCGGCGGGTTTGCGGCACACTCGCCTCGCCCGCCGTCCCACGAGAGTTCCTGCGCATGAGCCCGAGCCAAGACCCCAGCCTGGAGAACTACCGGGCGATCGCCGACGGCATCGCCACCCTGTTCTTCCCCCACGCCGAAGTGGTCCTGCACGACCTGCGCAGCCAGCGGGTCGACTACATCGCCAACAACCTGTCCAAGCGCGAGGTCGGCGACGACTCGGCGCTGGAAGACATGCTCGAAGGCGATAGCGACGAGCGCAACATCGGTCCCTACGAGAAGCTCAACTGGGACGGGCAGAAGATCCGCTCGGTCAGCACCGTGCTGCGCGACGCCGCCGGCCAGCCGCTGGCGGTGCTGTGCATCAACCTGAATATCAGCCTGTTCGAGAGCGCCAAGGCGGCGCTCGACCTGTTCCTCTCGCCGAGCAAGCTGATCCCGCAACCGGACGCGCTGTTCCGCGACGACTGGCAGGAGCGCATCAACACCTTCCTGCACGGCTGGCTGCGGCAGCGCCAGCTCGGCTTGAACCTGCTGACCCGCGAGCACAAGCGCGAACTGGTCCTGGCCCTGCACGCCGAGGGCGCGTTCAAGGGCAAGAGCGCCGCCAACTATGTGGCCAACGTGCTGAACATGGGCCGGGCGACGGTCTACAAGCACCTCAAGGAGCTGAAGGAAGGCGGCGACTGACGGCAGCCGCCGCCGGCGAGCGGTCAGTCGCCGTAGATGTCGCTCTTGAAGTACTTGCCCTCGATGCGCTTGTAGGTCCCGTCGGCACGAATCGCGTCGATCGCCGCGTTGAGCTTGCCGACCAGCTCGGCGTCCCCCTTGCGCACCGCGATCCCGGCGCCCTCGCCGAAGTATTTCGGGTCCTTGAACTCCGGCCCGACGAAAGCGTAGCCCTTGCCGCGCGGGGTATCGAGGAAGCCGGTCTGCAGCGGGATGGAGTCGGCGAAGGTGGCGTCGAGGCGGCCGGCCACCAGGTCCAGGTAGATCTCGTCCTGGCTGGTGTAGCGCACCACTTCAGCACCGGCCTTGGCCAGCACCGCGCTGGCGAAGCGGTCGGCGGTAGCGCCGCGCTGCACGCCGATGCGCTTGCCGGCCAACTGGCTGAAGCTGTCGTCGAGCTGGGCGCCTTCCTTCATCACCAGGCGGCCCGGCGTGAAGTAGTACTTGTGGGTGAAGTCCACCGAGCGCCGGCGCTCCTCGGTGATGGTGATGGAGGACAGCGCGGCGTCTATCTTGCGAACTTTCAGCGAGGGAATCAGGCCGTCGTACTCCTGCTCGATCCACTGGCACTTCACCTGCATCTGCGCGCACAGCGCGTTGCCGATGTCGTAGTCGAAGCCGGCCAGTTCGCCTTCGGCGGTCTTGAAGGAAAACGGCGGGTAGGCGGCCTCGATGCCGATCCGCAGGTTGCCATCGGCGGCGACGGCGGATCCGCTGGCGAGCACGCCGAGCAGCAGGCCTCCCAGCAGGTTCTTGGTGTTCAGCGACTTGATCATGGACGACTCCAGGGGTGACGAAGGTGCGCCCGCGGCCCGGGCGGGAAATAGACGGTGATCTGTCCTTATACTTTTCGTCCAATCTGGACCAAAAAGTACACACCGTCAATCGCCGTCCCTCCTCCGCTACCCCTCCTTACCTCCTTCGAGGAATAGGCCCGCCGGCCCGCGGGACTTAGTCTTGAGCCATACACAGCCACCCCGCGAGGTGTTCCGCTACGCAGACATCACCCCTTGCTCCATTTCAGCTATCACGGTTAAGGCTCTATTTACGCCTGGATCCCCGCGTCACGCTCATGCCGCGGGGATTTTTTCGTTTCGTCAACGCCCTTGAAAGGCTTCGCTACCCGTCGCAAACCGCGCTCCGCCAGCTAGCGCGCCCAGGTCGGCGCCGAGCGCGAGTACCGAAGGGTGCCTGAGCGACGTACGGGACCCGGTCGGGCTGGACATGCCCGGCCACCCGGACGCGCGGCGCAGCTAGGTGATCGCACGCAGTTCCTGCGACGGTTATGCCGTGATGTTTTCCGGGGGCGAGCTGTACAGCAGCGAGACCGGCGACGAGACCCTGCTGGCCTACCAGAAGAGCGGCCTCGCCCTGGCCGCTGGCGAAGGCCCGCTGGAGGCGCCCCGAGTCGCCTCAGCCGCCGCTCATGTTCATGAAGCGCAGCACCTGCACCTCGCCGGCGGCGCTGAATTCATGGCGCGCCGGCTTGCGCTGGAGCGCCTCGCCGATCGCTTCCAGCAACGGCCCGTCGTGCAGCGGGTGGCGGCGCAGCAGCGCGCGCAGGTCGAGCGAATGCTCGTGGCCGAGGCACAGCAGCAGGCGGCCCTCGACGGTCAGGCGCAGGCGGTTGCAGGTGGCGCAGAAGTTGTGCGAGTGCGGCGAGATGAAGCCGATGCGTGTCTGTGGATGCTCGACCAGGCGCACGTAGCGCGCCGGCCCGCCGCTCTGCTCGGCGCTGTCGAGCAAGGCGTGGCGCTGGGCGATCAGCGCGCGTACTTCGTCGCTGGAGCAGAAGCTCTCGCCACGTTCGCGGCCGACCTGGCCAAGCGGCATCTCCTCGATGAAGCTGATATCCAGGCCGCGGGCGATGGCGAAGTCCACCAGCGCCGGCACCTCATCGGCGTTGCGCCCCTTCATCACCACCGCGTTCAGCTTGATCCGGCGGAAACCGGCGGCCTGGGCGGCGTCGATGCCGGCCAGCACCTTGTCCAGCTCGCCGTTGCGGGTGATCGCCCGGAAGCGCAGCGGATCGAGGGTATCGAGGCTGATGTTGAGACGCGACAGGCCGGCGTCGTACAACGGCCGGGCGTAGCGCACCAGTTGCGAGCCGTTGCTGGTCATGCACAGTTCGCGCAACCCCGGCAGTGCCGCCAGGCGCTCGCACAGGCCGACGATGCCGGGCCGCACCAGCGGCTCGCCGCCGGTCAGGCGCAGCTTGCGCACACCGCCGGCGACGAACAGCCGGGCGACCCGCTCGATCTCCTCCAGGGTCAGCACCTGCTGGCGCGGCAGGAAGCGCATGTCCTCGGCCATGCAGTAGACACAGCGGAAGTCGCAACGGTCGGTGACCGACAGGCGCAGGTAGTCGATCTGTCGGCCTTGGCCATCGATCCAGTCGGTCATGTCCTGGGTACTCCGTTTGATCTTCGGGAGGGAGAGGGAAACATCGGCGCCGAAGGCTATTGCACCAGCGCCCCATCCGCACCCTCGAAGGCGAAGCCCTCGATACAGGCGTCTCCCGCCAGCACGCCGATGTACTGTCCCACCGCTCGCTGCAACACCTGCGCTTGCAGGTGCGCGGCGATCTGTGCGCGGGCCGCGTCGAAGTCGAGCGGCTCGCCGCCTTCGCGCGCCAGCAGTTCCACCACATGCAGGCCATAGCGGCTTTCCAGCGGATGCTCGAGCAGCCCGGGCGCGCGGCGCAGCAGGCGCTTCTCGAATTCGGGGACGGTCTGCCCCGGCTCGATCCAGCCGAGGTCGCCGCCCGCCTCCTTCGACGGACAGGCGGAGAAACGCCGGGCCAGGTCGACGAAGCGCTCGGGATGCCCGCGCAACTCGTCGAGCAGCTCCGCGGCCTGCTTGCGCGCCGTCTCGCGGCCTTCCAGGTCGTCCGGCGCGCAGGCCAGCAGCACATGGCGCAATTGCAGGCGCCAGGGGCCGAGCAGGCGCCCCGGATTGGCCGCGTACCAGGTCCGGCAGGCGTCTTCGTCGGCTTCCGGGACCTGCACCTCTTCCTCCAGCAATTGGCGGATGCGCGCTTCCTCCGGCGTCTCGCCGTCTTCGCAGCGGGCCTCGATGCCCAGCGCGTCGGCCCGTTGCAGGAGCAACTGGCGGACGATCAGCGCACGGCAGGCGGCCTCCAGCGCCAGCGCGTAGCTGTCCGCCGGGTGGTATTGCAGCTCGCGAGCCAGCAGGTCTTCACCGATGGCCACGCCGTTGACCTTCAGTTGCGGCAGTTCGACCTTCTCGACGCGTTCTTCGTAGTGGGAGCAACTCATGATCGATCACCTCGGTTCGGCGGGCCGGCGCCGGATGCGCCGGCCGCCCAGGGTTCAGGCAGGACGTTTCTGACGCACGATCTGGTAGCGCCGGCCCAGGTACCACACCGGCGCGCTGACGATGTGCACCAGGCGGGTGAAGGGGAACAGCACGAACAGGGTAAGGCCCAGGCCGACGTGCAGCTTGTAGACCAGGCCCACCGGCGCGATGGCCTCGGCCGCCGCCAGCGGACGCAGGGTGACGATGGCCTGGGCCCAGTCGGCGAGCATCACCATCACCGAGCCATCCATGTGATGGGTCGAGGCGACGATGGTGGAGAGGCCGAGGATCAGCTGGGCGTAGAGCACCAGCAGGATCATCAGGTCGGAGGCGTTGCCGGTGGCGCGCACCCGTGCGTCGGTCAGGCGGCGCAGGATCAGTCCGCTCAGGCCGATGAAGCAGAGCACGCCGAAGAAGCCGCCGGAGACCATCGCCAGCAGTTGCTTGCTCTCGGTGCTGATCAGGTGGTGGTAGACCGAGGCCGGGGTCAGCAGGCCGACGAAGTGGCCGGCGAGGATGAACAGCACGCCGACGTGGAACAGGTTGCTGTATACCCGCATGCCCTTCTTGCTGAGCATCTGGCTGGAACCGGCCTTCCAGGTGTACTGCGAGAGGTCGAAGCGCGCCCAGCTGCCGACCAGGCAGATCAGCAGCGCGACATAGGGATAGATCCCGAAGAACAGAAGATTGGTCGACATGCTCAGACTCCTTCGCGGGCCGCGCGGTACTGCATCTGCGGTACCGGCTGGGCGACCCATTGCAATGGTTGTTCGGTGGAAGCCGTTGGACGGCGGCCGCTGCTCGACGGGCAACCGCCGGCGGGGTCGGTGAAGCTCACCGGGGTTTCCTCCCAGGCCCGGTCGATGGCCTCCAGGCTGTCGTCGCGCTGTTCCTGGGCCTGGTCGCGACGCAACGCGCCGAGGTCCGGGCGCTCGCCGCCGAGTTCCAGCAACGCCTCGAAAATCGCCGCATAGGCGCTGCCGCGTTCCTCCAGGCGCAGCGCCAGCAGGCCGAGGATGTGCGCCACTTCGGCGAGCCCTTCGCTGGCCGCCGCGAACGGCAGCAGCGACAGGTATTCGAGGTACAGCGGCAGGTAGTCCGGCAGCTCCGGTACGTCGATCTGCAGGCCGGCCCCGGTATAGCGGTCGAGCAGGTCGACCATCGCCTGGCCACGGTCGCGGCTCTCGCCGTGGACGTGCTCGAAGAGCAGCAGCGAGACCGAGCGGCCGCGCTCGAAGAGACCGTCGTAGCGCGCCTGGACGTCCAGCAGGTCGCCCTGGCAGAGCTCGTTGAGCAGCGCCGCGAGGCCGTCGCGCAGCGCTTCCGGCAGTTCGCAGGTGCGGATCAGCGCATGCAGGCCGAGGCTCTCCTCGCGCAGCTCGGCGCGTGGATAGTCGAGTAGCAGGGCGAGCAGGCGGAACAGTTGGCTGTGATCGTTCATGGCGCTCACTCCTGGATCTGCACGACCTGGATCACGTCGCGGCGGTTGGTCGGCTTGCCGCCGAACAGGTTGACGGCGGAGTTGCTGCCGCCGGAACAGCCGTTGCCGAAGCTGAAGCCGCAGCCGGAACGCTCGGCGAAGGCATCGGAAAGCGCTTCCTCGCGGTGCGCGCTGGGGATCACGAAGCGATCCTCGTAGTTGGCGATGGCCAGGTAGCGGTACATCTCCTCCACCTGCTCCACGCTCAACCCGACCTTGGCCAGCACCTCCAGGTCCTGGCGGCCTTCGACGTGCTCGGCGCGCTTGTAGGCGCGCATCGCCAGCAGGCGCTTGAGCGCCAGCAGCACCGGCGCGGTGTCGCCGGCGGTGAGCAGGTTGGCCAGGTACTGCACGGGGATGCGCAGCGACTCGACGTCCGGGATCACCCCGTCGCTGCCGATGTGCCCCTCGGTGGCGGCGTTCTGGATCGGCGACAGCGGCGGCACGTACCAGACCATCGGCAGCGTGCGGTATTCCGGGTGCAGCGGCAGGGCCAGCTTCCAGTCCATCGCCAGCTTGTACACCGGCGACTTCTGCGCCGCCTCGATGACGCTGTCGGCCACCCCGTCCTTGCGCGCCTGGGCGATCACCGCCGGGTCGAACGGATCGAGGAAGATCTCCAGTTGCTTCTCGTACAGCTCGCGCTCGTTCTCGCAACTGGCCACTTCGTGGATGCGGTCGGCGTCGTAGAGCAGCACGCCGAGGTAGCGGATGCGCCCGACGCAGGTCTCCGAGCAGACGGTGGGCTGGCCGGCCTCGATGCGCGGGTAGCAGAAGATGCACTTCTCGGACTTGCCGCTCTTCCAGTTGAAGTAGATCTTCTTGTACGGGCAGCCGGAGATGCACATCCGCCAGCCGCGGCACTTGTCCTGGTCGATCAGGACGATGCCGTCCTCCTCGCGCTTGTAGATCGCCCCGCTCGGGCAGGACGCCACGCACGCCGGGTTCAGGCAGTGCTCGCAGAGGCGCGGCAGGTACATCATGAAGGTGTTCTCGTACTCACCGTAGATGTCCGCCTGGACCTGGTCGAAGTTCTTGTCCTTGCGCCGCTTGGCGAACTCGGTGCCGAGGATCTCCTCCCAGTTCGGGCCCCACTCGATCTTCTCCATGCGCTGCCCGGAGACCAGCGAGCGCGGGCGCGCCACCGGCTGGTGCTCGGCCTTGGGCGCGGTATGCAGGTGCTGGTAGTCGAAGTCGAACGGTTCGTAGTAGTCGTCGATCTCGGGCAGGTCCGGGTTGGCGAAGATGTTCGCCAGCACGCGGAACTTGCCGCCGATGCGCGGGCGGATCGAACCGTCTGCCGCGCGCACCCAGCCGCCCTTCCACTTCTCCTGGTTTTCCCATTCCTTCGGGTAGCCGATCCCGGGCTTGGTCTCGACGTTGTTGAACCAGGCGTACTCCATGCCTTCGCGGCTGGTCCAGACGTTCTTGCAGGTGATCGAGCAGGTGTGGCAACCGATGCATTTGTCGAGGTTCAGCACCATGCCGACTTGCGAACGAATTTTCATGGCGTCTCTCCTCAAATGTCCTGGGGCAGCGGTCGCGGCAGGGCGTCGCCGCCGAGTCCGCCGTGGCGGGGTTCGTCCAGCCAGTCGACCTTGCTCATCTTGCGCACCACGACGAACTCGTCGCGGTTGCAGCCGACCGTGCCGTAGTAGTTGAAGCCCCAGGCCTGCTGGGCGTAGCCGCCGATCATGTGGGTCGGCTTGAGCACCACGCGGGTCACCGAGTTGTGGTGGCCGCCACGGGTGCCGGTGGTCTCGCTGCCGGGTACGTTCACGATGCGTTCCTGGGCGTGGTACATCATCACCATGCCGTCCTTGACCCGCTGGCTGACCACCGCGCGGCAGGTCGCCGCGCCGTTGGCGTTGAACACCTCGACCCAGTCGTTATCGACGATCCCGGCCTTGGCCGCGTCGTGCTCGCTGAGCCAGATGATCGGACCGCCGCGCGACAGGGTGAGCATCAGCAGGTTGTCGCTGTAGGTGGAGTGGATGCCCCATTTCTGGTGCGGGGTGATCCAGTTCAGGGTGATCTCCGGGTTGCCGTTGGGCTTCCTGTTCAACAGTTTCTCGGTGGTCCGGGTGTTGACCGGCGGCCGGTAGCTGACGAAGCCTTCGCCGAACGCCTGCATCCACGGGTGGTCCTGGTAGAACTGCTGGCGACCGGTGATGGTGCGCCACGGGATCAGCTCGTGGACATTGGTGTAGCCGGCGTTGTAGCTGACGTGCTCGTCCTCGAGGCCGGACCAGGTCGGGCTGGAGATGATCTTGCGCGGCTGCACCTGGATGTCGCGGAAGCGGATCTTCTCGTCTTCCTTGGGCAGCGCTAGGTGGGCGTGCTCGCGGCCGGTGATCTTCGACAGCGCTTCCCAGGCCTTGACCGCGACCTGGCCGTTGGTTTCCGGAGCCAGGGCGAGGACCACCTCGGCGGCGTCGATGGCGCTGTCGATACGCGGCCGGCCCTGGCTGACGCCGCTCTCGACCACGCGATGGTTGAGGTCGCCGACCAGCTTCACTTCCTTCTCGGTGTTCCAGCCGATGCCCTTGCCGCCGTTGCCCAGCTTGTCCAGCAGCGGACCGAGCGAGGTGAACTTGCGGTAGACGTTCGGGTAGTCGCGCTCGACCAGGTGCAGCGTCGGCAGGTTGCGTCCCGGCACCGGCTCGCACTCGCCCTTCTTCCAGTCATGGCCGTCGCCGCCGAACGGCTGCGCCAGCTCGGTGGGGGTGTCATGCAGCAGCGGCACCGTGACCAGGTCCTGCTCCACGCCGAGGTGGCCTTCGGCGACGGCGGAGAACTTCTTGGCGATGGCCTTGTAGATCTCCCAGTCGCTCTTGGCTTCCCAGGCCGGATCGGTGGCCGCCGACAGCGGATGGATGAAGGGGTGCATGTCGGAGGTGTTGAGGTCGTCCTTCTCGTACCAGGTAGCGGTCGGCAGGACGATGTCCGAGTACATGCAGGTGGAGGACATGCGGAAGTCCAGGGTGGTGACCAGGTCGAGCTTGCCCTCGGCACCGTCGTCGACCCAGTCGACCTCGGTGGGACGCGGACCGCCGGCCTTGCCGAGGTCATCGTTCATCACCCCGTTCTTCGCCCCGAGCAGGTACTTGAGCATGTACTCGTGCCCCTTGCCGGAGGAGCCCAGCAGGTTGGAGCGCCAGATGAACATGTTGCGCGGGAAGTTCTGCGGATCGTCCGGCGATTCGCTGGCGAAGCGCAGGCCGCCGCTCTTCAGTTCGCGCACCACATAGTCGGCGACCGGCAGGCCGGCGGCCTCGGCCTCGGCGGCGATGCGCAGCGGGTTGCGGTTCAGTTGCGGCGCCGACGGCAGCCAGCCGAGGCGTTCGGCCTGGATGTTGTAGTCCAGGGCGTGTTCGGCGAAGCGGCTGGCGTCGGCCAGCGGCGACAGCACCTCGTGCATCGACAGCTTCTCGTGGCGCCATTGCGAGCTGTGCAGGTAGAAGAAGCTGGTGCCGTTCATCTGCCGCGGCGGCCGGCTCCAGTCCAGGCCGAAGGCCAGCGGCGCCCAGCCGGTCTGCGGGCGCAGCTTCTCCTGGCCGACATAGTGCGCCCAGCCGCCGCCGCTCTGGCCGATGCAGCCGCACATCATCAGCATGTTGATGACCGCGCGGTAGTTCATGTCCATGTGGTACCAGTGGTTCATCGCCGCGCCGATGATCACCATCGCCTTGCCGCGGGTCTTGTCGGCGCTGTCGGCGAACTCGCGGGCGACCTGCGTCGCGCGCGCCGCCGGGACGCCGGTGATGCGCTCCTGCCAGGCCGGGGTATAGGGCGTGTCGGCGTCCTCGTAGGAGGTCGCCACGTTGTCGCCGCCCAGGCCGCGGTCGATGCTGTAGTTGGCCATCTGCAAGTCATAGACGGTGGCCACCCGCAGGCGCTTGCCGTCCGCCGCGACGATCTCGCGGAACGGCACCCGGCGCAGCAGTACCTCGTCGTTGGCGACGCCCTTGAAGTGCGGGTGCTCCTGCCCGGCGAAGTACGGGAAGGCCACCTCGCAGGCATGTTCCGGGCCATCGAGCAGCGACAGTTGCAGGCGCGTCTGGTCACCGCTCCTGCCGTCCAGCTCGGCGATGTTCCACTTGCCAGACTCGCCCCAGCGGTAGCCGATCGCGCCGGTGGGCGAGACCAGCCCGCCGCTGCGCTCGTCGTAGGCGATGGTCTTCCACTCGGGGTTGTTGTCCTGGCCGAGGTTGTCCGCCAGGTCGGCGGCGCGCAGGTAGCGGGTCGGCTTGAACGCGCCGCCGGCGTGTTCTTCCAGCAACACCAGCATCGGCATGTCGGTGTACTGGCGGCAGTAGTCGACGAAGTAGGCGCTCGGCCGGTCGAGGTGGAACTCCTTCAGGATCACGTGACCGAAGGCCATGCCCAGCGCGGCGTCGGTGCCCTGCTTGGGGTTGAGCCAGAGGTCGGTGAGCTTGGCCACCTCGGAATAGTCCGGGGTGATGGAGACGGTCTTGGTGCCCTTGTAGCGCACCTCGGTGAAGAAGTGCGCGTCCGGGGTCCGCGTCTGCGGCACGTTGGAGCCCCAGGCGATGATGTAGCTGGAGTTGTACCAGTCGGCCGACTCCGGCACGTCGGTCTGCTCGCCCCAGATCTGCGGGCTGGCCGGCGGCAGGTCGCAGTACCAGTCGTAGAAGCTCAGGCAGACCCCGCCGATCAGCGACAGGTAGCGGGCGCCGGCGGCGTAGCTGACCATCGACATGGCCGGGATCGGCGAGAAGCCGATCACCCGGTCCGGACCGTAGGTCTTGGCGGTGTAGACGTTGGCCGCGGCGATGATCTCGGTGACCTCGTCCCAGCTGGAACGGACGAAGCCGCCCAGGCCGCGCTGGCTCTTGTAGCTCTTCGCCTTGGCGGCGTCCTCGACGATGCTGGCCCAGGCGTTCACCGGGTCGCCGTGCTGCGCCCGCGCCTCGCGCCAGAGCTTGAGCAACGGCTTGCGCACCTTCGGGTACTTCAGGCGGTTGGCGCTGTAGATGTACCAGGAATAGCTGGCCCCGCGCGGGCAGCCGCGCGGCTCGTGGTTGGGCAGGTCCGGACGGGTGCGCGGGTAGTCGGTCTGCTGGGTTTCCCAGGTGATCAGGCCGTTCTTCACGTAGATCTTCCAGGAGCAGGAGCCGGTGCAGTTCACCCCGTGGGTGGAGCGCACGATCTTGTCGTGCTGCCAGCGCTGCCGGTAGGCACCTTCCCAGGCGCGGCTCTCGTTGCTGGTCTCGCCGTGGCCATCGGCGAATTCGCCCTGCTTCTTCTTGAAGAACTGCAGGCGGTCGAGCAGGTGACTCATCTTGATCTCCTCACCCGGTCTGTGCCGGGCGTTACAACGCTAATCAGGGGTTGCCGCGGGCTGCTGCCGACGGACTCAACAGGGACTCTCCGCACCCTTGCGCGCGTACCACCACCAGGTGGCGACGATGCAGCTCAGGTAGTAGGCGATGAACACGTAGAGGGCGCCCTCGGCGCTGCCGGTCATGTGCAGCGAGGTGCCGAACGCCTTCGGGATGAAGAACCCGCCGAAGGCGCCGATGGCGGCGGAGAAGCCGATCACCGCGGCCGACTCCATGCTCGCGTTGCGCGCCGCGCCGGCTTCGTCGGCCTGGCCGTCGCGCACCCGCCGGGCCCACTCGTTGCGGAAGATCACCGGGATCATGCGGAAGGTGGAGCCGTTGCCGATGCCGGCGAAGAAGAACAGCAGGATGAAGGCGCCAAGGAAGCCGAAGAAGTTGCCCTGGCCGCCGTCGCCCGGCAGGAAGGCGATCACCGCGAACACCCCGCCGATCATCAGCGCGTAGTTCCACAGGGTGATCCGCGCGCCGCCGAACTTGTCCGCCAGCCAGCCGCCCAGGGGCCGGCTGAGGGCGCCCACCAGCGGACCGAGGAAGGCGTATTGCAGCGGGTTGACGTCGGGGAACTGGGTCTTGCTGAGCATCGCGAAGCCGGCCGAGAAGCCGATGAACGAGCCGAAGGTGGCCACGTACAGCCAGCACATCAGCCAGTTGTGCTTGCGCTTGAAGATCACCGCCTGGTCGCGGAACGAGGCCTTGGCGTCGGCGATGTCGTTCATCCCGAACCAGGCCGCGACCGATACCACGGCGATGAACGGCACCCAGATCCAGCCGGCGTTCTGCAGCCACAGGCGACCGCCGTCGCCGAGCTGCTGCGGCTCGCCGCCGAAGGCGCCGAACAGGCCGCCGGCCACCGCCAGCGGCACGGCGAACTGCATCACCGAGACGCCGAGGTTGCCGAGCCCGGCATTCAGGCCGAGGGCGGTGCCCTGCTGGCTCTTCGGATAGAAGAAGCTGATATTGGACATGCTCGAGGCGAAGTTGCCGCCGCCGAAGCCGCAGAGCAGCGCGATCAGGGCGAACACCCAGTACGGGGTGCTCGGGTCCTGCACGGCGAAGCCCAGCCAGATGCACGGGATCAGCATCGAGGCGGTGCTCAGGGCGGTCCAGCGACGACCGCCGAAGATCGGCACCATGAACGAATAGAACACCCGCAGGGTGGCGCCGGAGATCGACGGCAGCGCCGCGAGCAGGAACAGCTGGTCGTTGCTGAAGGCGAAGCCGGCGCTGTTCAGGCGCACAGTCACCGTGCTCCAGATCATCCACACGGCGAAGGCGAGCAGCAGCGCGGGGATCGAGATCCACAGGTTGCGGCTGGCGATGCGCTTGCCGTTGCGCGCCCAGAACTCGGGGTCCTCGGGGCGCCAGTCGAGCAGCAGCGGTCCCCGTGCGGCTTTCAGTTGGCTATTGGCGATCATGCCCATGACGGCATTCCTCAGGAGTGGGTGGGAAGGGTGGGAGGAAGGTCGACGTCGGCCGAGGCGGCCTGGCCGTCGATGCGGCGTTGCTGCTTGATCGCGTAGTGCATCCAGACCATGCAGACCACGGTCAGGCCGAACAGCAACATGAAGCAGGAGGAGCGCACGCCGATGTGGTCGGCGGCGTAGCCGAACAGGATCGGCAGGCAGAAGCCGCCGAGGCCGCCGATCACCCCGACCATGCCGCCGACGGTGCCCATGTTGCTCGGGTAGTAGTCGTGGATGATCCGGTACACGCTGGCCTTGCCGAAGCCCTGGGCAATGCCGACGACGAACACCAGGAAGGTGAACAGCCAGACGTTCAGGCCGATGCCCAGGCTGAGGTCGCCCTGGATGCCGTGGATGGTCATGGTGGTCTGCGGGTAGGAGAGGAAGAACAGGCACACCAGGCAGACCCAGAACACGCCCCAGTTCACCGAGCGCGCGCCGTAGTGGTCGCTGAACCAGCCACCGAGGGCGCGGATCAGGCCGGACGGCAGGGTGAACAGCATGGTGATGAAGGACGCGGTCTTCAGGTCCAGGCCGTATTCGGCGATGTAGTACTTCGGCAGCCACAGGGCCAGGGCGACGAAGCCGCCGAAGACGAAGAAGTAGTACAGGCCGAAGCGCCAGACGCGCAGCTCGGCGAGCGGCGCCAGTTGCTTGGCCAGGGTCGGCCGCTGGCTGGCCTCGGCGGCACCCTTGAGGTGCGCCGGATCGGTCCAGGTGAACAGCCAGAACAGCACGGCGGTGACCAGCATGGCTACCGAGTAGACCTGCGGCACCATGCGCCAGCCGAAGGCGACCACGATCATCGGCGCCACCAGGTTGGTGATCGCCGCGCCGGCATTGCCAGCACCGAAGATGCCCATCGCGGTGCCCTGGCGCTCCTTCTCGAACCAGGCCGAGGTGTAGGCGATGCCGACCGCGAAGGAGCCGCCGGCCAGGCCGACGAACAGGCCGAGCACCAGGTAGTGCCAGTACTGGCTGGCGAAGGCCAGGCCGTAGATCGGGATGGCCACCAGCAGCATGTGGATGAAGAACACGATGCGGCCGCCGAAGCGGTCGGTGATCAGGCCCAGCGGCAGGCGCACCAGGGAGCCGGTGAGGATCGGCAGGGCGACCATCAGGCCGAACTGGGATTCGCTCAGGCCGAGCTCGTCCTTGATGCGGATGCCGATGATCGAAAACATCGTCCACACGGCGAAATTCACCGCGAAGGACAAGGTACTCATGCCGAGGACGGAGTACTGTTTCTGACGTAGGGAAGCCATGGCTAAACTCTCTGCACGGACAGCGTTCAGCGAGAGCCTAGGGAAGGTGTTCCTATGCAAATTTGATAGGAATCAATGAAATACCGGCCGTTCCGTGCCTAGATGCGCGCCCCTACCTCGAAAGAGGTACGGCTGAAATTATTGCGCAACTCACTGTTTTAAAAGGCTTTTCTCATGAACAAGGCGACCGCGCCGGACGCTGACCAGCGGGACAGATTCTTTGGAGGTAGTGACAGGGCCGGAAAGCCGATCCTGCGCCGCTCCCTGGTAGTCCGCTTCGGCTGCTACCTCACCCTGCTGGTATCGCTGGCGCTGATCGGGATGTTCAGCGCCCTGCTCTTCGCCGACTACACGCACCAGGACGCCGCGGTGATCAACCACGCCGGCTCGTTGCGCATGCTCACCTACCGGGTCGCCCTGGAGCCCAGCCTGGAAGGCCGCCAGGCGCTGCTCGGGACCCTCGGCGAACGCCTCGACAGCGGCGACATCCGCCGCCTGCTGCAACGCCAGGACGCCGACGACCCGATCCGCCAGTTGCACCAGGAGCTGCGCGAGGGCCTCGCGCGCCTGGACCCGCGCGCGCTGCCCGGACGCGCCGTGCTGGACGCCTACGTCGGCGACATCGACCGTTTCGTCGGCATCCTCCAGGCCAAGGCCGAGCGCCGCTCGCAACTGCTCAGCACGGTGCAGGGCCTGTGCCTGTTCCTCAGCCTGCTGGTGGTGTTCGTCACCCTCTACGACCTCAGCTACCACGTCATCGGCCCGCTGCGCGAACTCACCAGCACCGCCCGCCGCCTGGGCCGCGGCGAGCTGGACGCGCGGGTCACCTACAGCGGCGAGGACGAACTGGCGCAACTGGGCGAGCGCTTCAACCAGATGGCCGGCGAGCTGAAGAGCATCTACGGCGACCTGGAAGAGCGCGTGGAGGACAAGACCCGCGCCCTCTCGCAGAGCCACCAGCGCCTCGAACTGCTCTACGCCAGCGCCCGCCGGCTGGGCGAGAACCCCTACGACAGCCGCACCCTGCAACCGCTGCTGAACCAGTTGGAGAAAGTGCTCGACGCCGGCCGCGTGACCCTCTGCCTGAACAAGGACGGGGTCGAGCGCGCCTACAGTTCGCTGACCACCACCGAGCGCCCGGCGGACTTCTGCCTGCAGGGCGACTGCGGTAGCTGCCGCGAGCAGGCCAGCGCCTGCGACCAACCCTCGTCCCTGGCCCAGCCATTGCTGATGCAGCCCCTGTCCATCGCCGGCCACCGTTTCGGCGAACTGTTCATCGAAAGCCGCAGCGGCCGCCTGGAGAACTGGCAGCAGCAACTGATCGAGACCTTCTGCGACAACATCGCCCGCACCTTCGCCCTGTCCCTGCAACAGGAACAGGAAAGCCGCCTGGCCCTGTTCGCCGAGCGCGGCACCATCGCCCGCGAACTGCACGATTCGCTGGCACAGTCGCTGTCCTACCTGAAGATCCAGGTCAGCCGCCTGGGCACCCTGCTCAAGCGCGAGGCGCCGGCGGAGAAGATCGAGGACACCCTCGACGAACTGCGCGAAGGCCTCAACGGCGCCTACCGGCAACTGCGCGAACTGCTCACCACCTTCCGCCTCAGCCTCGACGAGCCGAGCCTGGAAGCCGCGCTGGGGAACGCCGTGGCCGAGTTCGGCGAGCGCGGCGAGGTGACGATCGAACTGGACAACCGCCTGCAACACGTGCCGCTGAGCCCCAACGAGGAAATCCACGTCCTGCAGATCGTCCGCGAGGCGCTCTCCAACGTGGTTCGCCATTCGCAGGCGCAACGGGCCTGGGTGCGCCTGAGCAGCCAGGCCGACGGCCAGGTGAGCATCGCCGTCGAGGACGATGGCGTCGGCTTTGATCCGCAGCAGAACCGCAGCGGCCATTATGGGCTTACCATCATGCAGGAGCGCGGCCAGACCCTCGGCAGCCAGTTGCGCTTCGAAGCGCGCGCGCCCCACGGCACGCGAGTGCTCTTCAGCTTCGTGCCGACCGCCCTGCAACCCTCCGCCGCCAAGGAGCCGACCCCATGACGGACATGCCAGCCACCGCCGACGAACCGGTTCGCCTGCTGCTGGTGGACGACCATCCGATGATGCGCAAGGGCGTCGCCCAGTTGCTCGAACTGGAAGACGACCTCAGCGTGGTCGGCGAGGCCGGCAGCGGCGAGGAAGCCCTGCGCCTGGCCGCCGAACTGGACCCGGACATGATCCTGCTGGACCTGAACATGAAGGGCATGAACGGCCTGGACACCCTGCGCGCGTTGCGCGAGGCCGGAGTCGACGCGCGCATCGTGGTGTTCACCGTGTCCGACGACAAGGGCGACGTGGTCAACGTCCTGCGCGCCGGCGCCGACGGCTACCTGCTCAAGGACATGGAGCCGGAGCGCCTGCTCGAGCACATCCGCCAGGCCGCCACCGGACAGATGACCCTCAGCCCGCAGTTGACCCAGATCCTCGCCCAGGCCCTGCGGGGCGACGACCGCTCGAAGAGCCTCGACGAGCTGACCGAGCGCGAACGGCAGATCCTCCGCCAGATCGCCCACGGCTACAGCAACAAGATGATCGCGCGAAAGCTGGACATCACCGAAGGCACGGTGAAGGTCCATGTCAAGCGGGTGCTGCACAAGCTCGGCATGCGTTCGCGGGTCGAGGCCGCGGTGTGGGCGGTGGAGAACGACCTGGTGTAAGCCGCGCGCGGGCTTGATTCCGGTCAAGAAATCCACCGCGGCGCTGCGTCGATACTGGCGGCTTCCTTCCACGAGGCGCCCGTCATGATGTTCGAACGCAGCCCCGACGATCCCCTTCCCCTGGTCTACGCCTGCTCCGGCTGCTCCAACGTGGCGCAACTGGCCAACGATCTCGCGCTGCGCCTGGATCGCGCCCGGCTGGCGGAGATGTCCTGCATCGCCGGAGTCGGCGGCGACGTCCCGCTGCTGGTCCGCCGGGCCCGCTCCGGGCGACCGATCCTGGCCCTCGACGGTTGCCCGCTGCATTGCGTGAAAGGCTGCCTGGCGCGCCACGAGGTAGTCCCGACCCTGCACCTGACCCTCAGCGAACACGGCCTGAAGAAGCGCTACGGCGAGGACTGCGAGGCGCAGGACGCCGAGCGCCTGTTCGTCGAACTGGAGCGTCTGCTGACGCCGGGCGGCAAGCGCCGCTGCGAATGACGGCGAGGCCGGGGGCGGCGGCTATCCCCAGCCTGCCGAAACCCGCATCCCCGCCTTTCGGCCTCCCTCGCGCATATCGCGGCGCCTCCGCCGCGTAAGCGTGCCCGTACCGCCTGCGATACGCAGCAGTGCGCTAGGATGTCCCCTCGGCTTCGAAGAAAGGACATTTCAATGCT
Organism: Pseudomonas sp. HMSC065H01; assembly: GCF_001815235.1. NCBI lineage: Bacteria > Pseudomonadati > Pseudomonadota > Gammaproteobacteria > Pseudomonadales > Pseudomonadaceae > Pseudomonas > Pseudomonas sp. HMSC065H01. Next base: position 31,759 of record NZ_KV819923.1, read on the forward strand.
GATCGGTGCGCTGCTGGTTCTCACCTGGGTCATCCTCCTCGTCCGATACCCGGCCAAGGCCCTGCCGGTCTCCCTGGCGGCTCTCGCCGGGCTGGGCCTGGTGGCGGCCTGGGTGATCTGGCAGGACAACGACGAAAGCCGCCACCTGCAACGCCAGGAACTGCGCCTGAGCTATGCGCCGGAACGCTGTCCGGTGGACCGGCCGCTGGCGGTCGAACTGAAGAACGGCAGCGACCGACCGTTGCTGGAGCTACGCTGGAGGATCGCCGCCTACCGCCCCGGCGACAGCGTCAACCTGGCCGACACCAGCTTCGACAGCCCGCGCTACCGGGCGCCGAACGCCCTGCTCGGCGGCGACAGCTGGCACGATTGCCTGCCGCTGCCGCCGCTGCGTCCGGGCTATCGCGCCAGCACCCTGGAATTCCGCGCCGAACGCCTGGACGGGCGTTTCGGCAACTGACCGAGGGAGGACCCGATGGAAACCCGCCGTCTGTTCGACCAGGGCTCCGCTGCCTACGCCAGCGCCCGCCCGCGTTATCCCGATGCGCTCTACCGCCATCTCGCCGGGCTCTGCGGCCAGCGCCGGCGCGCCTGGGACTGCGCCACCGGTACCGGCCAGGCCGCGCTCGGCCTGGCGCAGTACTTCGGCGAAGTCCTCGCCAGCGACACCAGCGCGCAGCAGATCGAACACGCCGTTGTCCATCCGGGTATCCGCTACAGCGTGCAGGACGCCGAAGCCACCGACTATCCCGACGCCGCCTTCGACCTGGTCTGCGTAGCCCAGGCCTGGCACTGGTTCGACCATTCGCGCTTCAACCGCGAGCTGCTGCGCGTGCTGCGCCCCGGCGGCGTGTTCGCCGCCTGGGGCTACGGCTGGTTCAGCATCGACGCGCAGATCGATGCCGCCATCGACGAGGAATACCTGCGCCCGATCGGCCCGTACTGGGCGCAACAGAACCGCCTGCTGTGGAACGCCTACCGGGATGTCGAGCTGCCGCTGGGCGAACTCCCCGCGCCGGCCTTCGTCATCGAGCAACAATGGAGCCTGGCCCGGTTGTTCGACTACATGGCCACCTGGTCGGCCAGCCGCCTGTGCCGCGAGGCGCAGGGCAACGCTTTCGTGCGCCAGGCCCTGCAACGGGTCGCCGCGCTCTGGGGCGAGCCGACCTCGACACGCAGGGTTCGCATGCCGCTGGCGCTACGGATCGCGCGCAAGGACGCCTGACCGAGCCTTCGAGCGGTTTTCCGCGGCCGGCGAATCCAGTACGGTAGGCCGCCCTCCTTCCAACTCCCAGCCAAGGAACGCCGCCCCATGAGCCAACCCGTCGCCTTCGTCACCGGCTGCTCCAGCGGCATCGGCCGCGCCCTCGCCGACGCCTTCCAGCGCGCCGGCTACCGGGTCTGGGCCAGCGCGCGCAAGGAGGACGACGTGCGTGCCCTGGCCGAGGCCGGCTTCCAGGCGGTGCAACTGGACGTCAACGACGCCGCCGCGCTGGCCCGTCTGGCCGAGGAACTGGAAGTCGAAGCCGCCGGCCTCGACGTGCTGGTCAACAACGCCGGCTACGGCGCCATGGGTCCGCTGCTGGACGGCGGCGTCGACGCCATGCGCCGGCAGTTCGAGACCAACGTGTTCGCCGTGGTCGGCGTGACCCGCGCGCTGTTCCCGCTACTGAGGCGCAAGTCCGGCCTGGTGGTGAACGTCGGCAGCGTCTCCGGCGTGCTGGTCACGCCCTTCGCCGGCGCCTACTGCGCCTCCAAGGCCGCGGTGCATGCGCTGAGCGATGCCCTGCGCCTGGAGCTGGCTCCGTTCGGCGTCGAGGTGCTGGAAGTGCAGCCGGGCGCCATCGCCTCGAACTTCGGCGCCAGCGCCAGCCGCGAGATGGACAGCGTGGTCGACGAACGCTCGCCCTGGTGGCCGTTGCGCCGGCAGATCCAGGCGCGCGCCGCGGCATCCCAGGACAATCCCACGTCCGCCGAAGACTTCGCCCGCCAGTTGCTAGCCGCCGTGCAGCGCCGTCCGCGCCCGCCGCTGGTGCGCATCGGCAATGGCAGCCGGGCCCTGCCGGCGCTGGCCCGCTGGCTACCGCGCGGCCTGCTGGAGCGGCTGCTGAAGAAGCGCTTCGGCCTCGACACGCGCCTCTGAAACCGCCAGGAGATACCGCCATGGGCGACCGCCTTGCCGTACCCATCCGCTACTACGCCCTGGCCGGGATCGCCGCGGCGATCCTGCTCAACGTGCTGCTGCGCGGGGTGGTCCGCTTCGGCGGCCTGCCGGCCAGCCTGCTGATCGCCGCGCTGGTCGCCGGCGGCCTGGCCTGGTGGTTCGCCCGCGCGCAGCGGCGCTGGCCGACCTGGGGCGAGCGCTTGCGCCTGGTCGCCCTGTATGGCGGAGTGCTCGGGGTCCTTTACCTGCTGCTGGTCGGCCTCGCCTCGCTGAAAGGCGATCCCAGCCCGGCGGCACTGCTCATCGTGGTGCTGCACTACCTGTGCTATCCGGCGCTGTTGCTGGTGTTCTTCTCCGGCAGGGTCTATGGATTCTTCCTGCGCTGACAGGTGAGGCTGCCTCAACGAATTCTTCACATTCTCTTCAGCTCGGCTTGACCCGCCCTCGCCTAGTGTTGGCCACCCACCGCACGAGGCCGACATGCACCGTTCACCGCTCGCCTGGCTCCGCCTGCTCCTCGCCGCCGTGCTCGGCGCCTTCCTGCTCGGCGGCCCGCTGCATGCCGCCGAGACTGCCGCCACGCGTTCGCCAGCCTGGGCGCAAGCGGTCGACCCGTCGATCAACCTCTACCGCATGAGCCCCACCCTCTATCGCAGCGCGCTGCCCAACGCACAGAGCGTCGCGCTGCTGCAACGCCTGCAGGTGAAGACGGTGGTCAGCTTCATCAAGGACGACGACCGCGCCTGGCTGGGCCAGGCTCCGGTGCGGGTGCTCAGCCTGCCGACCCACGCCGACCGGGTCGACGACGCCGAGGTGCTCAGGGTCCTCCGCCAGTTGCAGGCCGCCGAGCGCGAAGGCCCGGTACTGATGCACTGCAAGCACGGCAACAACCGCACCGGACTGTTCGCCGCCATGTACCGCATCGTCGTGCAGGGCTGGGACAAGCAGGCCGCGCTGGAGGAAATGCAGCACGGCGGTTTCGGCGACGAGGACGACATGCGCGACGCCAGCGCCTATGTGCGCGGCGCCGACGTCGACGGCCTGCGCCTGGCGATGGCCAACGGCGAATGCAGCCCGTCGCGCTTCGCCGTCTGCCATGTGCGCGAGTGGATGGCCCAGGCGCTCGACCGGCCGTAAACACGCGCAGGGCCGAAAGGCTTGGTCCCGTCACGCAAGTTTGGCACCCTTGGGACTCGCCGCCGCACGCGGCGGCCCACTTCGACAGCCGCGACGAGACTCCCATGAGCGATGCCCCGACCTCCCCGCGCTTCAGCGCCGCCACCAGCACCCGCCTGCTCGACCATGCGCAACTGGAGGCGCTCTGCGCCGACTATGACGGCTTCCTTCTCGATCTCTGGGGCGTAGTGATGGACGGCACCGAGGCGTTCCCCGGCGCCCTTGCCTGGCTCGCCCGGCGGCACGCCGAAGGCCGCCCGGTCTGGTTCCTCAGCAACTCGTCCAGCAGCGTGGCGGAAATGAGCGCCGGGCTCGAGCGCCTGGGCATCCGGCGCGACTGGTTCGCCGGCATCACCACGTCCGGCCAGTTGACCATCGACGCCCTGCTGCAAACCGCCGAATACCGGCGTGGCGGTATCTACCTGGCCGGCGTCGGCCTGGCCCAGCAGAGCTGGCCGGCGGAAATCCGCGAGCGCTTCGTCGAGGACATCGCCCAGGCGGCGCTGATCGTCGGCGTCGGCAGCTTTCCCCAGGATGAACTGGAACAGCGCTTCGCGCCCCTGCGCGGCGCCACCGACCTACCGTTCCTCTGCGCCAACCCGGACCGCGTGGTGGTTTCCGGCGGCCGCACGGTATACGGCGCGGGCATGCTCGCCGAGCTGTTCAGCGAGGAAGGCGGCCAGGTCAGCTGGTACGGCAAGCCCGACCCGGCGGCCTTCCGCATCGCCCAGCGGCAACTGGAAGCGCGCGGCGCGCGGCACATCCTGTTCGTCGGCGACTCGCTGGTGACCGACGTCCCCGGCGCCCTCGCCGCGCGCATCGATACGCTCTGGCTGGGCGCCACCGGCATCCACCGCGAAGCCCTGGGCGCCGAGTTCAACGGAGCACTCGACGAGGAGCGGGTCAGGTCGCTGCTGCACGGCTATCCGATCCGACCGCACTTTGCCGCGCCAGGGCTGGTCTGACCCTCAAAGGTCGGAAAAAGGATGCACGCATGCACTGGCTGGACTACCTGCAATGGCCCGCCATGCTGGTCACGGTGGTGGCCGCCTGGCTGGTGGCGTCGGCGCATCGGCGAAGACGCAAGGTCGGCTTCTGGGTGTTCCTCGCCAGCAACCTGCTGTGGATCGCCTGGGGCCTGTACGCCCAGGCCTATGCGCTGATCCTGCTGCAGGTCTGCCTGGCGGCGATGAACCTGCGCGGCACCCATCGCAACGAAGCGCCACAGGACAGCGCCTGATGGCCGCCAACGAAAACGCCCGCCATGACGGCGGGCACTCGCTTTGCGAAGGCTGCGCTCAGTGCGCCCCCTCGCTTTTCTCCAGCGGCTGGCCGGCGTAGATACGACGCACCAGCGGGCCGATGGAAAGCCCCTGGAGCAGGATCGATACCAGCACCACGATGTAGGTCAGGCTGAGGATCAGGTCGCGCTCCGGCCCCAACGGCAGGGACAGCGCCAGCGCCACCGAGACGCCGCCGCGCAGCCCACCCCAGACCAGGATGCGGATGGTGCCCGCCGGTACCTGCCGGTTGGCGCCACGGAAACGGCGCAGGACCAGGATCGCCGGGCCCACCGTGAGCAGGCGCGAGACCAGCACCGCGCCGCCTAGGGCGAAGGCCGCCGCCACGTGCAGCCAGGAGAACGGCAACAGCAGTAGCTCCAGGCCGATCAGGGCGAACAGCAGGGCGTTGAGGATCTCGTCGATCAGTTCCCAGAACTTGTCCACGTAGCGCCGGGTCTCGTCCGACATCGCGTAGTGGCGTCCGTGGTTGCCGATGATCAGCCCGGCCACCACCATCGCGATCGGCGCCGATACGTGCAGGCGCGCGGCCAGCGCGGCACCGCCGATGACCAGGGCGAGGGTCAGCATGACCTCCACCTGGTACTGGTCGATGCCGCGCATCATCACGAACACGCCGTAGCCGAGCACCGCACCGAAGACCACGCCGCCGATGGCTTCCTGGACGAAGAGGATCGCCGTGGCGCTGACCGTGGGCGCCTCGCCGAGCTGGAGGATGCCGAGGATGATGGCGAACACCACCACCGCGGTGCCGTCGTTGAACAGCGACTCGCCGACGATGGTGGTCGCCAGCGGTTTCGGCGCGCCGGCGGACTTGAGGATGCCGAGCACGGCAATGGGGTCGGTCGGCGAGATCAGCGCGCCGAACAGCAGGCAGTAGATGAAATCCACCTGCCAGCCGAACAGCGGGAAGGTGTAGTAGGCCAGGCCACCGATGACGAAGGTGGCGATCAGCACCCCGGCGGTGGCCAGCAGGCCGATCGGCCACTTGTAGCTGCGCAGGTCGGAGAGGTCGACGTGCAGTGCGCCGGCGAACAGCAGCGCGGGCAGGAACCAGGTCATCAGCACTTCGGAGAAGTCGATGCGGCGGATGATTTCCTGCATCTCCACCTCGAGGATCGGATAGCCCAGTTCCGACAGCCCCTGGACGATCAGCGAGAACACCAGCGCCGTGGCCATCACGCCGATGGTCGGCGGCAGGCGGATGAAGCGGTAGTTCACGTAGGTGAGCAAGGTGGTCAAGGCAATGAATGCCGCGACGAGATCGAGCATGACGCGGGGTACTCCCTTAGCAGAAGGTAAAACACCTACCCCAAAAGGCCGATCCGTGAACCGTGGGGTGCGAATGTCTGGAAAAGCCCGAGAAAATTTCGGAACCCGCATCATAACCGCAGAAAAGCCCTGGACGTCCAGCGCACCGATACGGTGCATGGCGCGCCGCCGACGCGGCAGCACCATTATCGACCGCTTCCCCGGGAAAATTTCTTCGTTCGCCGCCAGCCCAGGCGAGACGGCGGCTGCGGCCGCTTGCCCAGGCCCGGTCATGGCACAAGCATGGCCGTTTCGTTGAACCTCCGCGAACGACGAACGGTCAACCCTTTCAGGGTCGGGAATTCGGTGCCCATCCGAAGCCTTTGATTTCCGGCCTGTTTCCGCGCTTCGACGAAGCGCCCGACAGCGTAGCCAACGCTCATTCCGAAGGGAGTCCCGACCATGGTGAAAACCTGTGGCAAGGCCCTGCTCGGCCTCTGCGCCGCAGCCGCCGTACTGGCCTTGCTGATCCACTGGATCACCCCCGCGACCATCCTCCACTACCGCGAGGACCTGCTGTTCTACTTGCAGGCCCACCTGGTGCTGGTCTTCAGTTCGATGGCGGCCGCCCTGCTGGTCGGCGTGCCGGCCGGCATCCTGCTCAGCCGTCCCGGCATGCAGGCCCAGGCCGAACGCCTGATGCAGGTGTTCAACGTCGGCAACACCATCCCGCCGCTGGCGGTGCTGGCCATCGCCCTGGCGATCATCGGCATCGGCAACGGCCCGGCAATCCTCGCCCTGTTCCTCGCCTCGCTGCTGCCGATCGTGCGCAACACCTACGAGGGCCTGCGCAATGTCTCGCCGGCGCTGAAGGAAGCCGCCACCGGCATCGGCATGACGCCCAACCAGGTGCTGCTGCGGGTGGAACTGCCGAACGCGGTGCCGATCATCGTCGGCGGCGTGCGCGTGGCCCTGGCGCTGAACGTCGGCTCCGCGCCGCTGGCGTTCCTGATCGGCGCCAACAGCCTGGGCAGCCTGATCTTCCCCGGCATCTACCTGAACAACCACCAGCAACTGCTGCTCGGCGCCGCCTGCACGGCGCTCCTCGCCCTGCTGCTGGACGCCCTGGTGGTGCTGTTCAGCCGCATGTTCCTGGAACGCGGCCTGACCGCCAAGGAGGCCTGATGAACCGACTGATCCGCTCACTCTGCCTGGCCTGCGCCGGCCTGTTCGCCGCCGGCCTGGCGCAGGCGGAAACCCTGCGCATCGGCGGCAAGACCTTCACCGAGCAGCGCATCCTCACCGCCATCACCGCGCAGTTCCTGCAGAAGCGCGGCTACGACGTGACGGTCACCACCGGCCTGGGCAGCACCCTGGCCCGCGCCGCCCAGGAAAGCGGCCAACTGGATATCGTCTGGGAGTACACCGGCTCGTCGCTGATCGTCTACAACCACATCGACGAGAAGCTCGACGCCGCGGCTTCCTACCGCCGGGTCAAGCAACTCGACGAAGCCCAGGGCCTGGTCTGGCTGAAGCCGACCCGCTTCAACAACACCTATGCCCTGGCCATGCCCGAGGAACAGGCCGAGCGCCTGGGCATCCAGAGCGTCAGCGATCTCGCGCGGGTGCTCGCCGAACAGCAGGAGGCCGAGCCCGGGAGCACCCACCTGTTCGCCATGGACCCGGAGTTCGCCGGCCGCCCCGACGGCCTCGGCCCCATGAGCGAGCTGTACGCCCTGCACTTCACCCGCAACGACATCCGCCAGATGGACGCCGGGCTGGTCTACACCGCGCTGAAGAACCGCCAGGTGTTCCTCGGCCTCGTCTACACCACCGACGGCCGCCTGAAGGATTTCAAGCTGCGCGTGCTGAAGGACGACAAGCAGTACTTCCCCTTCTACAACGCCGCCCCGGTGGTGCGTAAGGAGGTCATGCAGCGCCATCCGGAGTTCGCCACGCTGTTCGATCCGATCATCGAGCGGCTCGACGACGCCACCATGCAGGCGCTCAACGCGCGGGTCGATATCGAGCAGCAGACGCCACAGAAGGTCGCCGCCGACTTCCTCCGCGAACACCACCTGCTCGACGACGGCCAGGCCGGCCAGGGAGGTAGCCAGTAATGGACTTCTTCAGCGTGCTTTCCCATCTCGACTGGTCCCAGGTCGGCCAGCTCACCCTCCAGCACCTGCTGCTGGTACTGGTCGCCGTAGGCCTGGCGATCCTCGTCGGCGTGCCGCTGGGCGTGCTGATGACCCGCTTCACGTGGCTGGCCGGCCCGTTGCAGGGCGCCGCCACGGTGATGCTGACCATCCCCTCGATCGCCCTGTTCGGCCTGCTGATGCCGGTCTACTCGGTATTCGGCCAGGGCCTCGGGCCGCTGCCGGCGATCACCGCGGTGTTCCTCTATTCGCTGCTGCCGATCCTGCGCAACACCTACCTCGCCCTGACCGGCGTCGAAGCGGGCATCCGCGAGGCCGGCAAGGGCATCGGCATGACCTTCTGGCAACGCCTGCGGATGGTCGACATTCCCCTCGCGGTGCCGGTGATCCTCGCCGGCGTACGCACCGCCGTGGTGATGAACATCGGCGTGATGACCATCGCCGCGGTGATCGGCGCCGGCGGCCTGGGCGTGCTGATCCTCACTTCCATCAGCCAGAGCAACATGCCGATGCTGGTGGTCGGCGCGGTACTGGTCAGCCTCCTGGCCATCGCCGCCGACCTGCTGCTGCAATGGCTGCAACGCATCCTCACCCCCAAGGGACTGCGCGCCAGCGCGCACTGACAGGAGCCGAACATGATCGAACTGGACAAGCTCAGCAAGACCTTCACCCAGAAGAACGGCAAGGAGTTCCGCGCCGTCGATTCCGTCAGCCTGACCGTGGAGAAAGGCGAGATCTGCGTCTTCCTCGGCCCCTCCGGCTGCGGCAAGACCACCACCCTGAAGATGATCAACCGGATCATCCCGCCGACCTCCGGCCGCGTGCTGATCGACGGCCAGGACACCGCGGACCTCGACGAGGTCACCCTGCGCCGCCACATCGGCTACGTGATTCAGCAGATCGGCCTGTTCCCGAACATGACCATCGAGGAAAACATCATGGTCGTGCCGCGCCTGCTCGGCTGGGACAAGGCGCGCTGCAAGGAGAAGGCCCGCGAGCTGATGAGCATGGTCAAGCTGGAGCCCAAGCAGTACCTGCAACGCTACCCGCGCGAACTCTCCGGCGGCCAGCAGCAGCGCGTCGGGGTGATCCGCGCGCTGGCGGCGGACGCGCCGCTGCTGCTGATGGACGAGCCGTTCGGCGCGGTCGACCCGATCAACCGCGAGTCGATCCAGAACGAGTTCTTCGAGATGCAGCGCAAGCTCGGCATGACCGTGATCATGGTCAGCCACGACATCGACGAAGCCATCAAGCTGGGTGACAAGGTGGCGGTGTTCAAGAGCGGCCGGCTGCTCCAGTACGACCACCCGGACACCCTGCTGGCGCACCCGGCGGACGAGTTCGTCAGCGCCTTCACCGGCCAGGACAGCACGCTCAAGCGCCTGCTCCTGGTGCGCGCCGAAGACGCCGCCGACAGCAGCCTGGTCACCGCCCGGCCGCAGACCCCGGTGGCCGAGGCGCTGGAACTGATGGACGAGAACGACCGGCGCTACCTGATCGTGGTGGATGACCAGGGCAAGGGCCTGGGCTACGTGCGACGCAAGGACCTGCGCCGCCAGGAGGGCACCTGCGCGCCGTTCGTCACCCCGTTCCGGGTCACCGCCAGCCACGACGAGCACCTGCGCATCCTGTTGTCGCGGATGTACGAGTTCAACAGCTCCTGGCTGCCGGTGCTCGACCCCGACCAGCAGTTCCTCGGCGAGGTCACCCAGGAATCCATCGCCGACTACCTCAGCTCCGGCCGCTCGCGCGGCGGCAAGGGCCTGATCGTGTCGCCGGCCGAACAGGTCGGGGCCTAGGCCGCCGGGTGGATATTCACCGCCGGCAGCCGCCAACCGCAGCGTATTCCTGGCGAGTGGCGCCCTCTTCCGCCCCGCCGAAACGAAAAAGCCCGGCATCCGCCGGGCTTCTCCCTGCCCCTTCCACTCAACCGGCCCGCCCCGGCGCCTGCGCCGCCGAGGCCTGGTCGTCGCGCCCTTGCGGCTTGACGATCACCGTGCAGGTGATCCCCGCCGAGAGCAGCACGCCGTCCGGCACTTCGTCGATGTGTACCCGCACCGGCACGCGCTGGGCCAGGCGCACCCAGTTGAAAGTGGGGTTGACGTCGGCGGTCAGCTCGCGGCTTTCCGGGTTGTCGCGGTCGTAGATGCCGCGGGCGATGCTTTCCACGTGGCCCTTGAGGTGTTCGCCGCTCATCAGCTGCATGTCCACCGGGTCGCCTTCGCGGATGTACGGCAGCTTGGTTTCCTCGAAGTAGCCGTAGACCCAGTAGGAGTTCTTGTCGATCACCGCCATCTTCGCCTCGCCGACCCGCGCGTAGTCGCCACGGTGCACGTTGAGGTTGGTGACGTAGCCGTCGACCTGCGCCACCACCCGGGTGCGCTCCAGGTTCAGGCGCGCGGCGTCGAGCTGGGCCTTGGCCTGCTCGTAGTCGGCCATCGCCGCGGCGGCGGTGTTGTGGGCGTCGTCGCGGCTTTCGCGGGAGACCACCATCTCATCCATTTCCGCGCGCCGCCGGGCGTTCAACTGGCGCATCTCCAGGGTCGCCTTGCGCGAGGCAACCAGCGACTCGGCCTGCTTCACCGCAATACGGTAGTGGTCGGGGTCGATCTGCATCAGCAGGTCGCCTTTCTTCACCAACTGGTTGTCGCGCACCGGGACGTCGACGACGATCCCGGAAACGTCGGCGGCGACATTGATCACGTCGGCGCGCACGCGACCGTCACGGGTCCAGGGGGTGTCCATGTAGTTGACCCACAGGGTCCGCCCGATGAATACGGCGACCAGCAGGATCAGCAGGGTCGCCAGCAGGCTGATTACGGATTTCAAGGTCATGGTCGGCTCACGATAACGAAGAGGTGCGCTACCGCCTCAGCGGTAGATGGTCAGGGACAGGCCGCCGTACAGGCAGGCGAACAGGCTGACCCGGAACAGCGCCGGGTGCCAGGTGAAGCGATACAGGCCAACCGAGGCGAAGATCCGGTCGAGCCCCCAGGTGAGCGCCGCGGCGATCACGAACAACAGCGTCAGGGTCGGCATGTAGACCCCATGGATGGCGATTTCACGAGGCATGGACGGTACCTTGGCCGCTCGTCCGGCCGGCCAGTTCGGTCAGTGGCGAGGTCGGCGCGAGCAGGGAAGAACGGATGAAGTGCAGGTAGCTGCGCACCCGCCGTAGCGGCGAGCTGTCGAAGTGCGGCGCGCAGGGTTCGTCGGTGTGCCTGGCCGCGTGGATGGCCTGGTCGACAGCCGCCAGGGCGCGCTCCAGGTTCTCCGCACCGGGGCGCACGAACAGCCGGATCAGGGCCCGCCCCATGGCGCGGATCGCCTGGCGCCAGGGCATGGCCTCGGCGTAGCAGGGTTCGTCCGGCAGGCGCTCCTGCTCGCGACGCAGCTCGATGATCGCGTGGCCGACCTCGAGCACCAGGAACATCCAGCGCAGCAGCCCGCGCTGCACGTCCGGGCGCCCGGCGGCGACGCCATAGGCCTGGTTCAGCAGGTCGCGGGTACCGCTTTCGAAGGCCGAGCCAAGCCCCCTGCTCCTGCCGCTGATGGCGAACACCACGCGCATCCGCAGGTCGCGCTCGAGGCGCTTCCACAGCCAGGCGCTGTTGGGCGGCAGAATGACCGCAGCGGCCGCGGCCGAGAGCAGCATCGAGAGGATCAGGGCGATGTACTCGTTGATCACGTGGGCCGGGTCGTAGACGGTCAGGTTCGCCGGCACCGAACCGAAGCAGAAGAACACCAGCAGGCCGAGACCGTAGCCGGCCCACTGCGGCCGCGAGGAGATGAACGCGCCGAGGGCGAACACCGGCGCCAGCACCAGGCACAGCAGCGGGAAACCGTCGATGTGCGGGTAGACGAAGAACATCTCGCTGAAGCCGAGCAGCGCCGCCGCCATGGTGCCGATGGCCATCTGCATGGCGACCTTCTTCGGGTTCGGCGCCGCCGAGGCCAGCGCCGAGACCGCCACCGCATTGAGGGCGAAGGTGCCGCCGCTGGGCCAGGTGCTGTAGATCCAGAAGCAGCCGAACAGCAGGATCATCAACCCGGTGCGCATCCCCGCCACTGCCGCCGCCACCGCGTTGGCCTTGGCGGTGAAGGCGTCCTTCCACTGCTCGCGCTCGTGGCGGTGGGCGGCCAGCGAGGCATGGGTCAGGGCGTAGTCGTGCATTTCCTCGGCGAAACGGTAGAGCAGCTCGGCGGCGGTATTGAAGTCCAGCCGCGCCTCTTCGCCCGGCTCCCGCGCCAGCAGCTCGCCGCGCGCCTGGCGGATACGCGCCATCAGGCGTTCGCGGCAGTCGGCGAGGCGCTGGGCGAAGCGCTCGGCGTCATGGTCGGTGACGGCGCGGCCACGGATCTCCTCGAGCAGCCCGGTGATTTCCTCCAAGCACGGCTCGAACGCATCCAGCACCTGGGTGGAGCCCTGCGCGCGCAAGCGTTCGAGCAACTGGTGGAGGGCGTGGAAACGGGTATTCATGGCCATGAACTCGCTGCTCAGGCGAATCAGCCGGCCATTGCGCAGGCGCATGTGCGGATCCTCGAAGGCGCTCGCCGCGCGCATCGTCTCCAGGCCCACCGCCTGGGCGGCGAAGGCCACGTTGCTGCTTTCGAAGCGCTCGCGCCCGCCGACCCCGCGCAGGCTGTCGAGGACGAACGCGGCGAACAGGCCGAAGCGCACGTACAGCGCATTGCGCATCGCCGCGCTGGTGGTCTGCGGCATGATCACCGCGCTGACCACCCCCGAGCAGAGGATCGCCAGGCTGATTTCCAGGACCCGCCAGATCGCCTGCATGAAGGCGCCTTCCGGATGGCTGGTGGCGGGGATGCCGATCAGCGTCGCGGTGTAGCCGGCGAGCACGCAGGCGTAGGAGCGGAAGTCACGGTAGCGGGCGGCCCCGGCGGTGCAGAGGCCGATCCAGATCGCCGAGCTGAGCAGGAACAGCACTCGCTCCTGGGCGAACAGGGCGATCAGGGTGACCATCACGCTGAGGCCGACCAGGGTGCCGAGGATGCGGTAGAAGCTCTTGGCGAACACCTGGCCGCTCTGCGGCTGCATGACGATGAACACGGTGATGGTCGCCGTGCTCGGCTGCGGCAATTCCAGGCGCATCGCCAGCCAGAGGGTCAGGAAGGCCGCGCAGAGCACCTTGAACACGTAGATCCAGGTCGCCCCGTCGCTGCGCGCCCACTCGGCCAGCGCGCGCCGCCACTCGTCGCGGCTGGGCAGGGCGAAACCAGCGGAGCGGCCGCTCATCGCGAAGACACCGCTCTGACCGGGACGTTCTCCGGCGCCAGCTTCCGCTGCACCGGCGTATCGGCGCCGGCCCCGACGCCGCCGCCGAGGGCGGTGAGCAGGCTGGCATGGGCGGCCAGCCGGGCGGCCTGCACCTGCTCCTGGACCAGTTGCTGCTGGAACAGCCGGGTCTGCGCGTTGAGCACGTTGAGGTAATCGGTGAGGCCGCGCTGGTAGGCCAGGGTGGCGATATCGTAGGTCTTCTGCGCGGAAGCCACCGATTGCGCGGCGAATTCCTTCTGGATGTCCACCGAATGCAGGCGGATCAACTGGTCGGAAATGTTCTTCAGCGCATCCACCAGGGTCTGGTTGTATTGCTCCACCGCCGCGTCGTAGCCGGCCGCCGCCTCGCCCAACTGCGAACGCAGGCGGCCGCCGTCGAAGATCGGCAGGGTCACCGCCGGGCCGGCGCTGTAGGTGTACTTGGCGCTGCGGAAGAACTCCAGCATGCCGCCGCCGACGGCACTGAAGCCGACCGAGGCCATCAGGTCGACGTTGGGGTAGAAGTCGGCGCGCGCCACGTCCACGCCCTTGGCCAGGGCGGCGACCTGCCAGCGGCGGGCGACCACATCCGGGCGGCGACCGAGCAGTTCGGCCGGCAAGGCGCTGGGCAGGCTCGGCTGCGCCGCCAGGTTCAGGCTTGGCCGGCGGATCGTGCGGCCTTCGCCCGGGCCCTTGCCGGCCAGGGCGGCGAGCAGGTTGCGGGTGAGCTGGATTTCTTCGTCGATCACCTCGATGCGGCGCTCGGTCTCGGGCAGCGGCACTTCCGCCTGGCTGACCTCGAAATGCGTGCCGATGCCGCCGCGCAGGCGACGCTGGGCCAGGGCGAGGATGTCGCGCTGCTGTTGCAGCATGGCCTTGGCGATGTCCATCTCGGCGTACTGCAACGAGAGCTGGACGTAGGCGCGGACGATGTTGCCCTCCAGCTCGAGCTGCGCCTGGCGCGCCTCGGCGGCGGCCATGTGGGCCAGGTCGACGGCGCGCTCGCTGTCGCTGCGGTCGCGCCCCCAGAGATCGAGCTTGTAGTTCAGGCCGATCTCGGTGGAGTTGTTCCAGGAAGTGGTCCGCGCCAGGTCGCCGGGGCCGTAGAAATAGTCGTCCGGCCAGCGGTGGCGGACCAGCGAGCCCTTGCCCTCGATCTGCGGCGACTCGATGGACTCCACCAGCCCGGCCATGGACTTCGCCTGGCGTACCCGCGCATGGGCTACCGCCAGGCCTGGATTGCCGTCCAGCGCCTTCTCGATCCAGGCGTCCAGCTGCGGATCGGCATACACCTTCCACCACTGCGCCTGCGGCCAGCCGGCCTCGCGGGCGGCAGCCTGGATCGCATGGTCGGTGGCCAGGGCGTTGGCGTCGAGCGTGGCGGCCTCGGGGGCGATATCGCCTGTACTGACACAACCGGATATTGCGGAGAAAACGACGAGAAAACCGACGAAGGAGCCGACCAAGGTCAGTTCCTTCCTGAGAGCACGCGGCACGTTGTCTGATCCTGGAGGGGCGAAGCACGGAATTTGAACGGTACGGGCGCCGTTCAACCCGCTCGAGCGTTCGTGCGCTCGGGGGCCGATGAATTTTAAGAGGCTGGCGGCTGCTGATAAGCTGGCTCAAGTGCGATTGTTTATTGCGTAATGTGAAATAATCCGCCCTCGCAACAATCTGACACACTTCTGCGCGTGCCTAGGAGGCCCCGTCGATGGACACCCTGCAAAACATGCGAGCCTTCGTCTGCGTGGCGGAAACCGGAAGCTTCACCGCGGCGTCCCAGCAGCTCAACACCACCACCGCCTATGTTTCGCGGGCGGTGGCCAACCTCGAGACGCACCTGCGCACCCGCCTGCTCAACCGTACCACTCGTCGCATCGCCCTCACCGAGGCCGGCCAGCGCTACCTGCTGCGCTGCGAGCAGATCCTCGCCTACGTCGAGGAAGCCGAGGCCGAAGCCAGCGATGCCCATGCCCGTCCCGCCGGCAAGCTGAAGCTGCATTCGATGACCGGCATCGGCCAGCACTACGTGATCCGCGCCATCGCCGGCTACCGCCAGCAGTACCGCGACGTGACCTTCGATCTGACCATGGCCAACCGCGTGCCGGACCTGCTCGACGAGGGCTTCGACGTGGCCATCGTGGTGGCCTCCGAGCTGCCCGATTCCGGCTTCATTTCCCAGCGCATCGGCGAGACCTACAGCATTCTTTGCGCCTCGCCGGAGTACCTGCGCCTGAACGGCACGCCGAGCGAGCCTTCGGAGCTGGCCAGCCACGACTGCCTGCGCCTGGTCAGCCCGGTGGTGCCGCTGGATCGCTGGCTGTTCGACGGTCCCAACGGCCAGGAAATGGTCTCCATCGGCGCCTCGCCGTTCCAGGTCAATGTCGGCGACGCCATGACCGAGGCGATCCGCTCCGGGCTGGGCATCGGTATCCTGCCGGTGTATTCGGCCATCGAGGACCTGGGCAAGGGCACCCTGGTGCGGGTCCTGCCGCAGCACCGCCTGCAACAGCTCAACGTCTTTGCGCTGTACCCTTCGCGGCAGTATCTCGACGCGAAGATCAAGACCTGGGTGGAATACCTCAAGGAAAGCCTGCCCGGCCTGCTCCAGCGCGACGAAGCGGCGCTGGTGGAGCTGGGGCTGGAACTCGGAAGATCCTCCTGAGCCGATAATCGCCCGTCAAGCGGCGGGCCCCTGCCCGCCGCTTCGATGGCGGTGGTATGGTCGGCGCTTTCGCTCCCGCTTGCAGAGTCCCGTCATGAAAAAGAACGTCTTCGTCTTCAGTCGCCTCGCCCCCGAGCATCTCGAACGCCTGCAATGCCAGTTCAACGTCCGCGTGCTCGAACCGAAACAGGGCGACATCGACGCCCAGTACGCCGCCGCCCTGCCCGATACCCACGGCATGATCGGCGTCGGCCGGCCGCTCGGCGCCAGGCAACTGGAACAGGCGAAGCAGCTGGAAGTCATCTCCAGCGTCTCGGTCGGCTACGACAACTATGACCTGGACTACCTGAACCGCCGCGGCATCGCTCTCACCAACACGCCCGACGTCCTCACCGAGACCACCGCCGACCTCGGCTTCGCCCTGCTGATCAGCGCCGCGCGACGGGTCGCCGAGCTGGACGCCTGGGTCAAGGCCGGGAACTGGAAGCGCACCGTCGACGCCCCGCAGTTCGGCACCGACGTGCATGGCAAGAAACTCGGCATCCTCGGCCTCGGCCGGATCGGCGCGGCCATCGCCCGGCGCGGCCGTTTCGGCTTCGGCATGCAGGTGCTCTACCATGGCAACAACCGCAAGCCGGAACTGGAACAGGAACTCGGCGCGCGCTTCCTCGGCTTCGACGAACTGCTCGGCGAGGCCGACTTCGTCTGCGTGGTGGTGCCGCTGGGAGCGCAGACCCGGCAGTTGATCGGTGCGCGCGAACTGGGCCTGATGAAACCCTCGGCGATCCTGGTCAACGTCGCCCGCGGCCAGGTGGTCGATGAGGCCGCGCTGGTCGCCGCCCTGCGGGAGAAGCGCATCCTCGGCGCCGGCCTGGATGTCTACGAGAAGGAACCGCTGGCCGAATCGCCGCTGTTCGCCCTGGACAACGTGGTGACCCTGCCGCACATCGGCTCGGCCACCCACGAGACCCGCCGGGCCATGGCCGAGCGGGCGCTGCAGAACTTCGAGGCGGCCTTGCGCGGCGAGCGGCCGCTGGACCTGGTCAATCCGCAGGTGTGGCGACGCGGCTGAGCGCGCCTCCCTCTCCGCTAGGTCGAGCGCGCCGGCCCGGCCAGCGCCGGCGCCTTCGGCTTGCGGAACACCAAGACGTTGCCGAGCATCACCAGGACCAGCCCGGCCAGCGCCGGTGCGGTCCAGCGGTAGCCCTCGGCGAAGGCCGAGATGTTCAGCGCCACCACCGGGAACAGCACGGTGCAGTAGGCGGCGCGATCCGGGCCCATGCGCCCGACCAGGGTCAGGTAGGCGGTGAAGCCGATCACCGAGCCGGGGATCGCCAGGTACAGCAGCGAGCCGACGTAGCGCGCGCTCCAGTCGAAATTCAGCGGCACGCCCTGGAACAGGCACAGCGCCAGGAGGATCAGGGTGCCGTAGAGCATGCTCCAGGCATTGCCGGTGAGCGGGCGGATGCCGGCCTTCTGTTGCAGGCTGGAAAGCATGTTGCCGGTGGAGAAGCACAGCGTGCCTAGCAGGGCCAGGCCGAGGCCGTAGAAGGTTTCCGGGGTGGCCTGGTGACCCACCAATTCCGGCCAGAACAGCAGCCCCAGGCCGAGCAGGCCGAGACCGCCACCGGCCATCACGTTCGACGCGATGCGCTGGCCGAACCACAGGCGGGCGTTCAGCGCATTCCACAGGGTGGCGGTGGAGAACACCACGGCCACCAGGCCGCTGGGAATCCACTGGCTGGCGGTATAGAAGCAGATGAAATTCAGGCAGAACAGGCATACGCCCTGGGCCATGCACAGGCGTTGGCCCCGTGCGTCCAGCCTTTGCAGGCGGCGGCCGAGCAGCAGCACGGCGAACAGCACCAGCGCCGCCAGGGCGAAGCGGTAGGCGATCGACAGGGTGATCGCCACCGGGCCCATCTGCAGCTTGATGGCGATCCAGGTGGTGCCCCAGATGAGCACGGTGAGCAGGTACAGCGAAAGATTCATGGCGACTCCGCAACGACAGGATGCCGTCAGTCTGCGGGCGAGGCCGGGCGCGACCATTGTCCATTCTTGCGCTTTTCATCCGCCGCCTCTCGCGGCAGCGTCCGGGCGCGGGTAGCATGGCCGGCATGCACCAACCCAGTGATTTCCAGGTATTCCGCACCCTCGACCGGACCTCCAATGCGCGCCTGCTGCGCAGCAGCACGCTCAGCGACGGCCTGGCGCTCGCCCATTGGTACCGCGACGAAGCGGAGATCCTCGGCTACAGCGACCCCGGCCATCACACCCTGTCGCTCTACCTGCAGGGCGGCTGGCAGACCTTCCGCCGCGATCGTCCCGGGCTCTATGGCGGCCCCGACCGCTTCTGCGTGATGCCGGCCGAACACCACTCCGACTGGGCGGTGACACGCGGCCTGGGCTTCATGCACCTGTACATAAGCCCGGAACGCCTGGCCGGCGCGGCGGTACGCACCCTCGATTGCGAACCACGCAGCCTGCAACTGGAGGAGCGCACCTACATCCAGGACGAGCCGCTGGCCGCCCTGTGCCGGACCCTGGAACGACAGGACTGGAACGAACCCGGCGAGCGCCTGCTATGCACCAGCCTCGCCCACCAGGCGGTGGACCACCTGCTGCTCACCGGGTGCGGCAGGCGTACCGACGTACGCTGGCAGGGCGGGCTGGCCGCGCACGTGCGGCGGCGCCTGGCCGACTACATCGAAAGCCACCTGGAGCAGCCGCTGGAACTGGGGTCGCTGGCGGAGCTGGCGGCGCTCTCCGAGTACCACTTCGCGCGCATGTTCCGCGTCTCCTTCGGCCTGCCGCCGCACCGCTACGTGCTGGAACGACGCCTGGCGCGGGCCCGCGACCTGCTGGCGTACTCCGCGCAGTCGCTCCAGGAGGTCTCGCTGGCCTGCGGCTTCGCCAGTCCGAGCCATTTCAACCGGCGCTTCCGCGAAGCCCATGGCGCCACCCCGGGGCAGTACCGCGCCGCCCTGAAAGCCTCCTGAAAGCCAGGCGCCGACAGCCTGCGGTTGTAGGCAGGCATTCCCGCAGCATAAAATGATAACTATTATCATTCGTTAATCCTTCTGCTCCGGGAATGTCCAGGTGTCGAGCGCCGACCTCGCCCATGCGGCCGCGTTGCATACCCTCTACAGCGACCACCACCACTGGCTCACGGGTTGGCTGCGGCGCCGCCTCGGCTGCCCGCAGAACGCCGCCGACCTGGCCCAGGACACCTTCGTCAAGGTCCTGGTTTCGCGCCAGGCCGCGCGCATCGACGAACCGCGCGCCTTCCTCACCACCATCGCCCGCCGCGTGCTGTGCAACCACTACCGCCGCCAGGACGTCGAGCGCGCCTACCTGGAAGCCCTGGCCAGCCTGCCCGAGCGGGAAGTCCCCAGCGAAGAGACCCGCGCCATCGTCCTGGAGACCCTGGTCGAGCTGGACCGTCTGCTCGACGGTCTGCCGCCGCTGGCCAAGGAGACCTTCCTGCTGGCCCAGCTCGACGGCCTGGGCTACGCCGAGATCGCCACGCAGCTGGGCATCTCCCTGAGCAGCGTCAAGCGCTACATGCTCAAGGCTGCGCAACGCTGCTACTTCGCCGAGCTGCCATGAGCCTGCCCGCCGCACCCAAGGTGCCGCCGCAGGTGGCTGAACAGGCCGTGCGCTGGCTGGTCGAGCTGCAGGGCGGCGCCGACGACGAACGCCTGCGCCAGGCCTTGGAGTGCTGGCGCCAGGCGGCCCCGGAACACGAGCAGGCCTGGCGCCACATCGAGGCGGTCAACCAGCGCCTGGCCGGGATAGGCACGCCACTGGCCCTGGCCGCCATCAACGCACCGCATTCGCCGCAACGCCGGCGCGCGCTGAAGACCCTGCTGCTGGTCCTGGCCGCCGGCGGCAGCGCCTGGGGCCTGCGCGAGAGCGGCAGCCTGCAGCGCTGGAGCGCCGACTATGCCACCGGCGTCGGCGAACGCCGGCGCCTGGCCCTGGCCGACGGCAGTCGCCTCGAGCTGAACAGCGACACGGCGGTGGATGTCCGCTTCGATGCCGGCGAACGGCGCCTGCTCCTGCTGCGCGGGGAAATCCAGCTCAGCACCGGCCACGACCCGCGCCCGCTGCACGTGTACAGCGCGGAAGGCCGGCTGCGACCGGTGGGCACCCGGTTCGACGTGCGCCAGTTCGCCGGACGCACCCGCGTCGCCGTCCACGAAGGCGCGGTGCAGGTGGAGAACCACGCCGGCCAGGGCCTGCTGCTGCCCAGCGGCCGGCAGCTGGACTTCGACCGCGAGCGACTCGGCGCTCCGCAGCCGCTGCCGGTCGGCAGCGGCGCCTGGACCGACGGCATGCTGGTGGCCGCCGGCATGCGCCTGGACGAATTCCTCGCCGAAGTCGCGCGCTACCGCCCCGGCCGGCTGGGCTGCGACCCGCGCATCGGCGGCCTGCGGATTTCCGGCAGCTATCCGCTGGACGATAGCGAGCGGATCCTCGCCACCCTGCCGGCGGTGCTGCCCGTGGAGGTACGGCGCGTCACCCGCTACTGGGTCGGCGTGCACCCGCGCGAATGAGCGGAAAGATATTTCCGCGCACCTGAGCCTTTTTCCCCACCTCGCGTGACAGAGGAGGAAAGCCAACCTCGAAAGATCCACTGGAGTGTCCCTCATGTCCCCGTCACGCGCCCTGTCGCCGCTCAGCCGCGCCCTGCTCCTCGCCTGCCTCGGCGGTCCCGTCCTGGTTTCCGCCGGCAGCGGCTGCGCCGCCGAGATCCGCACCGATGCCCGCCAGTACTACCGGCTGCCCGCCGAGCCGCTGGAGCAGGCGCTGAACCACCTAGGCCGCCAGGCCGGCGTGCTGATCGCCTTCAGCCCGGAACAGACCGCCGCGCGGCGCAGCCAGGCGCTGGACGGCGAGTACACCCTGGAGGAAGCCCTGGCCGCCCTGCTCGCCGGCTCCGGCCTGGAGGCGCGCGCCCGCGGCGACGGCGCCTACACCCTGGAGGCGCTGCCGGTGGAAGACCCGGCCAACCTGCAGGCGCTCACCGTGGTCGGCGACTGGCTGGCCGACGCCAGCGCCGCCGACGTCTTCGAGCATCCCGGTGCGCGCGACGTGGTCCGCCGCGAGCAGTTCCAGGCCCAAGGCGCGGCCAGCACCCGCGAAGTGCTGGAGCGCATTCCCGGGGTCAGCGCGCCGCTCAACAACGGCACCGGCAGCCACGACCTGGCATTGAACTTCGGCATTCGCGGCCTCAACCCGCGCCTGGCGTCGCGCTCGACGGTGCTGATGGATGGCATCCCGGTGCCCTTCGCCCCCTACGGCCAGCCACAGTTGTCGCTGGCGCCGGTGTCCATCGGCAACATGGACGCGGTGGACGTGGTCCGCGGCGGCGGCGCGGTGCGCTACGGGCCGCAGAACGTCGGCGGCATCGTCAACTTCGTGACCCGTGCGATCCCCGAGGACTTCGCCACCAAGCTCGACGTGCACAGCGAACTCAGCCCCAGCTCCAGCCAGGACGGCCTGAAGACCACCCACAACGTGCTGATCGGCGGCACCAGCGCCAACGGCCTCGGCGGCGCCCTGCTCTACTCCGGCACCCGCGGCGGCGATTGGCGCGAGCACAGCGATACGCGGATCGACGACCTGATTCTCAAGGGCCGCTTCCAGCCCAGCGACGAACACGCGTTTTCGGCGATGACCCAGTACTACGATGGCGAGGCCGACATGCCCGGCGGCCTCGGCACCGCGGCCTACCGCGACGACCCGTACCAGTCGACCCGTCCCTACGACAAGTTCTGGGGCCGCCGTACCCTGGCCAGCGCCAGCTACGAATACACCCCCAACGCCAGCCAGAAGCTCAACGTCACCGGCTTCTTCACCAAGACCCTGCGCAGCGGCTACCTCGACCAGGGCCGCAACCTCACCCTGTCGCCGCGCGAATACTGGGTGCGAGGCCTGGAAACCCGCTTCAGCCAGGGCTTCGAGCTGGGCGAAAGTCGCCACGAAGTGGGCATCGGCCACCGCTACGTCAACGAAGCCAGCCACGAGCTGCGCTACTGGACCCGCGCCGACAGCGGCCAGCTACCCAGCACCGGCAGCCGCAACGACCGCGACACCCGCGGCAGCACCGAAGCCAACGCGTTCTACATCGACGATCGCATCGACATCGGCAACTGGACCATCACCCCCGGCATCCGCTACGAGAAGATCGATTCCGAACAGAAGAACCTGCTGAAGAACAGCAAGGACAGCGGCCGCTACAACGCCTCGCTGCCGGCGCTCAACGTGACCTACCACCTCACGCCGAGCTGGAACCTCTACGCCAACACCGAGGGCTCGTTCGGCACCGTGCAGTACAGCCAGATGGGCAAGGCGGTGCGCAGCGGCGACATCGAGCCGGAGAAGGCCCGCACCTGGGAACTCGGCAGCCGCTACGACGACGGCATCCTGCGCGCCGAACTGGGCGCCTTCCTGATCAACTTCGACAACCAGTACGAGAGCAACCAGCAGACCGACAGCGTGACCGCCCGCGGCAAGACCCGGCACAAGGGCATCGAGGCGGCGATCGCCTACGACCTGGCCGATCTCGACCCGCTGCTCTCCGGCTTCGACGTCTATGCCAGCTACGCCTACGTCGACGCGAG
Organism: Pseudomonas sp. HMSC065H01; assembly: GCF_001815235.1. Classification (NCBI taxonomy): domain Bacteria; kingdom Pseudomonadati; phylum Pseudomonadota; class Gammaproteobacteria; order Pseudomonadales; family Pseudomonadaceae; genus Pseudomonas; species Pseudomonas sp. HMSC065H01. The sequence continues at coordinate 54,382 of NZ_KV819923.1, forward strand.
CATTCGCGAAGACGGGCCGAACAAGGGCAACCAGGTGCCGTTCTCCTCGAAGCACAAGGGCACCCTTGGCGCCAACTACCGCACCGGCGCCTGGAGCTACAACCTCGACGGCAGCTTCCAGACCAGCCAGTACGCCGACAACGCCAACACCGAGAGCGAAAGCGCCGACGGCAGCACCGGGCGGATCGCCGGCTGGATGGTCTGGAGCGCGCGCGGCACCTACGACTTCGGCCCGCAACTGAACGACCTCAAGCTCGGCCTGGGGGTGAAGAACCTGTTCGATCGCCGCTACTACACCCGCTCGTTCGACGACAACAACAAGGGCCTCTACGTCGGCCAGCCGCGCACCCTGTACGTACAGGCCTCGGTCGGTTTCTGAAGAAAGACCGCGGGAGCGCATGGCGCAACGGCGGACGATCGCCAGCGATCATCCGCCCTCCCCGCCGCCGGGCCTGGTTACCCTCAGGCCCGGCGTCACTTCCAGTTCGGATCGCTCTCCAACTGTTTCATCAGCAGCTCGCGGACCTGCCTGGAGGGTTCGCCGTACCAGCGATAGGTGGCGTACTTGCTCGGCGTCTGCATGACTTCGGCGGGCTCGTCCGGCAGGCTCACCTGCAGCCCGTAGGCGGCACTCTTGTCGCCGCGGAACGCCACCAGCAGGCGGTTGTTGCCGCAATCGTGGGGTTTGCAACTGTTGGCCAGGACGTAGGGCTGGCCCTCCAGGCTCAGGCTGGTGGACGGGGAACTCGGGCCGCTGGCGTCGGAAACCCATTTCGGCACGTCGCTCTCGCCCTTGAACATGGCATGCCAGGTGGCCTTGTAGCCGGGCTGGCCGAGCAGTTCGAACAGCCGCGGCTGCTCCTCGGCCTGCGCCGGCGCCCAGTGCAGCGCCGCGCCCAGCAAGGCCAGGGAGAGCAGTCTGGATACTCCGTTCATGGTGATTTCCTTCGATCGGGTGAAATGAAAGCAGTCTATCCGGCGGTGGCCGCCGCTGGCTGCTTGGAACGGCACGACTGCGACAAGTTCGCTGTCCACCGGCAATTCCATCGATCGCCGGATGACAGGCATCCCGACGCGCCGCGTTTTACCGCTATAATCCCGCGTTTTTCCGGGCCGTCCCGCGCCCACGCCAACGGATTCCAGCAGGCACGCATCCATGACCACTCAGGCCGCCGAAGTCGCGAAGCGCCGTACCTTCGCGATCATTTCCCACCCCGACGCCGGTAAGACCACCATCACCGAGAAGCTCCTGCTGATGGGCAAGGCGATCGCCGTCGCCGGTACCGTGAAGTCGCGCAAGTCCGACCGCCACGCCACGTCCGACTGGATGGAGATGGAAAAGCAGCGCGGCATCTCCATCACCACCTCGGTGATGCAGTTCCCCTACCGCGAGCACATGATCAACCTGCTCGACACCCCCGGCCACGAAGACTTCTCCGAAGACACCTACCGCACCCTGACCGCGGTGGACTCGGCGCTGATGGTGCTCGACGGCGGCAAGGGCGTCGAACCGCGGACCATCGCCCTGATGGAAGTCTGCCGGCTGCGTGACACGCCCATCGTCAGCTTCATCAACAAGCTCGACCGCGACATCCGCGACCCCATCGAACTGCTCGACGAGATCGAGGCGGTGCTGAAGATCAAGGCCGCGCCGATCACCTGGCCGATCGGCTGCTACAAGGACTTCAAGGGCGTCTACCACCTGGCCGACGACAGGATCATCGTCTACGTCCCGGGCCACGGCCACGAGCGCATCGAGACCAAGGTCATCGAAAAGCTCGACTCCGACGAAGCCCGTGCCCACCTCGGCGATCTCTACGACAATTTCGTCGAAGAGCTGGAGCTGGTGCAGGGCGCCTGCCACGAATTCGACAAGGACGCCTTCCTCAAGGGCGAGATGACCCCGGTGTTCTTCGGCACCGCGCTGGGCAACTTCGGCGTCGACCAGGTCCTCGACTGCATCGTCGACTGGGCGCCGCAGCCGCTGTCGCGCGCCACCCACGAACGCAGCGTGGAGCCGACCGAGGAGAAGTTCTCCGGCTTCGTGTTCAAGATCCAGGCGAACATGGATCCCAAGCACCGCGACCGCATCGCCTTCATGCGCATCTGCTCGGGCAAGTACGAGAAAGGCATGAAGATGCGCCACGTGCGCCTGGGCAAGGACGTGAAGATCGCCGACGCGCTGACCTTCTTCTCCTCCGAGCGCGAGCAACTGGAAGAGGCCTATGCCGGCGACATCATCGGCCTGCACAACCACGGCACCATCCAGATCGGCGACACCTTCAGCGAAGGCGAGAACTTCGGTTTCACCGGCATCCCGCACTTCGCCCCGGAACTGTTCCGCCGCGTGCGCCTGAAAGACCCGCTGAAGTCCAAGCAGTTGCGCCAGGGCCTGCAGGAACTGGCCGAGGAAGGTGCGACCCAGGTGTTCTTCCCCGAGCGCAACAACGACATCATCCTCGGTGCGGTGGGCGTGCTGCAGTTCGACGTGGTCGCCAGCCGCCTGAAGGAGGAATACAAGGTCGAGTGCGCCTACGAGGCGATCAACGTCTGGTCGGCACGCTGGATCGAGTGCGACGACGAGAAGAAGCTCAAGGAGTTCAAGGACAAGGCCTTCGAGAACCTCTCCGTGGACGGCGGCGGGCACCTCACCTACCTGGCGCCGACCCGCGTCAACCTCAGCCTGATGGAAGAACGCTGGCCGGACATCCGTTTCCGCGCGACGCGCGAGCATCACTGATCGCACGGGAGGAGCCAGGGACAGCCTCCCTGGCTCCTCCCGCGGCGGTCTCGGCGCAGGGCGGATAACCCTATCGCTGCTATCCGTCGCTCCAGCGCGATATCGGCGGACAACCCCTGCGCAGGCAAAGCGAACGCGACGCTGCGCGAAACGCCTCCTTCCCTCCTCCCAGGCTCCCCCTCCCCGTCGCGCCATCGCTCCGTACGCCTGCGCCTTTCACAGGCGGGTGACGAGACTTCCAGGTAGGAAATCCCTTCAAGCGCAACCAGGCAAGGACGCGGTTGCCCAAGCCGTTTCCGAAGGTGCCTCCTGAGCAGTTCAGATAGGTTGTCCGACCCCGAGTGGCACGGCAGAGTGCCAGGGTTTATCTCATAGGGACTTGAGCATGAGCGGCAAACCCGCTGCGCGCCTGGGCGATCCGACCGCGTGTCCGCTACCGGGCCACGGCAGCAACCCGATCGTCGGCGGCTCGCCCGACGTCTTCTTCGACCATCTGTCCGCTGCCCGCCAGGGCGACGCCACCGCCTGCGGCGCCACCCTCAGCGCCAACGTCATCGCCAACGTACTGATCAACGGCAAGCCCGCCACCGTGGTAGGTAGCGTCGGCACCCACGGCAACCTGGTGGTCGGCGGGGCGGGCACGGTGCTGATCGGCAACAGCGGCGGCGGCGCACCCGCTCTCGCCCTCGCCCCACCGAAGCTGTGCCTGCAATGCCTGCTGCTGGCGGCACGCCGCAACCAGGCCCTGGTGCCCCTGGAAAGCCTCGGCGGCGCACCGTGAGCCGGCTCCAGCCGGCGCTCGCGGCGCCTACGCCGGACAGCCGCCTGTTCGCCCTGGCGGACGGCGCCCGCTACCTGACCCTGGACACCCGCCTGGAAAAGGCCGCGGGGGAAATCCGCTCGCGCTGGCTGCTGGCCGGGAGCGAGCTGGACGAAATCGCCCATGCCGGGCCGGTCCTGATCGAATTCATGGACAGCGCCCCGCTTTCGTCATCGGGCGAGTTCCTCGGCTGGCTGCGCGACTGGGACCGCCGCTCGCCCATGGCCTCCTGGCTGTGGAGCCGGGCGTCCTTCGAAAACCTCGCGAAACACTTCGCCGGGCTGCTCTTCACCCGCATGCCCGACGGCCGCCGGGCGCTGTTGCGCTACTACAGCCCGGAAGTGCGCCGGGCGCTGGAACAGGTCATGACCGCGCGGCAATGGACGCAAGTGATGGCGCCGCTGGAGCGTTGGCAGGTCTGGCAGCCCCTGCAGGGCGGCTATCTCGTCTATGACCGGGAAACGGAGCGGACCGCCGATGCTTGAACTGGATGCCGGCCAACTGGATCGCCTGCAGCGGGTCCGCGACGACGAAGTCATCGAGCGGGTCCTGCTGGAGGTACGCCGGGAGGCTCCCGCCTGGCTCGAACGACGCGGCCTGCTGCCCGCCATCCGGCAACTCGGCGAGCTGCGCGCGACGGCGCTGGAACTGGGTATCGAAGAGCCCGGGACGATCGAACGCTTTCTTCTGCACGGCCTGGCCTTCCCCGCTTTCCAGGACACGCCGGCGTTTCTCGCACACATGCGCCGGCCGCTGGCGGACAGCCCGGAACAACGCTTCCAGGACTACGAACGGATCGTCGAGTTTCGCCTGGCCAGCCAGAAATGGCGCGCGTACGAAACCTCGGGGAGACCGGCATGAGCGGCATAGGCGCGCTTTTCCGACCGCTGCCCCGCATGGGTCCGCGGCTGCCCTTCGAACTACCCGCGCCGCCCCGGCCGCACTTGCCGATGCCGGCGCCGCGCCCGCTGCCGCGACCGGCCCCCGGCGCGCTGCCCAGGCCGGTACCGCGTCCGATGCCGGTGCCGCAGACCCTGCCCAGGACCGAGACCGGCACGCTGAGCCGCGACCGGACCCGGGAAGCCGAGCGCGATTGCAGCAAGAGCCAGGGCCGCGACAAGGACTGCGTGGAGTGCCCGCCGTCCCGGGGCGAAATGGCCATCGCCAATAACGGCAAGGGCCACAGCATGTCGGACCTGTCCGCGCGCTACCAGCAGTGGGTGACCAATTTCCCGTTTCCCCACGAATGGTTCTGGAGCGGCACCTGGTGGGACGGCTTCGACGAGCCGCGCTGCACCCTGCTGGAGGCGAAGGCCAACTACGCCTTCCTGTTCGTCCCGCTGCTCGGCGTGCCCAGGCCCTGGGCGCGGGCCAAGGTGAAGTCGGACCTGCTGCAGAAGGCCGAGGTCCACAGCGACAAGGCCCGACCGACCCCGCCGGTGTTCGTCGAATGGCACTTCCTGCAGCGGATCGTCTACGAGTACTGCGCCGCGGAGTACCTGCGCATGGGACTGGCCAACCTGAAGGCATTCTGGAATCCGATGCCGGGAACGGACGAGCACGACGACTACCAGGAAACCCGCGCGAAGGAACAGGAAGAGATGAAAAGGTTTTGCGAAGAGAACCCGGGGTATTGCGCATGACGGACGCCAAGGCTTTCAGGCGCTACATATTCGAGCTGTACTTCGATCCGGCACGGCTCCTCGCACTGGACGACGACCAGCACCTGCAACGGATAGAGCGCTTCCTCGATGCCCTCGCGCCCCTCCATCCGGTGCTGGAGAACTGGTACCTGTGCGGCGACTCCCTGCGCGATGCCCTCAGCCACAACGTCACCGAGCACCGCCAGGATCTCGCCAAGGCCCTGTCGCGTGACCGACGCACCCGGGCGGTGGAACTGGTGCTATGGAACGGCGAGGAGGATCCGCTCAAGGGCGGGTTGTCGCTGGACTACGAGGCCAGCGGCAGGGCCGTCTCGTCCAGGCTCCAGTTGGAAGATGCCGGCAGCCTGCTGCAAGTGTTCGACGCACCGGCTTCCTCCTTCGTCGCGATCTTCCTCGCGGCGCTGGAAATCTGGCCCGAAACGACCTGGGGCATGCTCGCTCCGCATGCGTACTTCGTACACCAGCGGACCTTCCCGGACCGCCGCAGCATCGGCTGGATCGGCTTCTGCCCGCATCCGCTAAGGGCCACGGACTTCCCGGCGGCTACGGAGCTGGTCGACATTCCCGGCCGTGGCACCCTGCTGCTGAACGGCCGCGAACCGATGGACGAAACCCGTCGCGAACATTTCGAGCGCGTCGGCGAAGCGGACATCAAGCTGATGGAACTGGGCTACCTGCCGCCGCTGCGCGGCTGACGACGTACGAACCTGGTGGGGCCTCCGTTCCGTGGGGCGAATACGCCACCAGCGTTATCCGCCGGCATCCCGCCGCAACGGCGGATAACCGCAGGCGGTTATTCGCCCTACCAGGCCCACGTGCCATGCAGAAGGCCACCCTGGAGGGGGCTCCGTTCCGTGGGGCGAATACGCCACCGGCGTTATCCGCCGGTATCCCGCCGCAACGGCGGATAACCGCAAGCGG
>NZ_KV819924.1:0-206 GCF_001815235.1 Pseudomonas sp. HMSC065H01
CTTGTTCACCGCCATGTCCAGCGCCTGGCGTACTTCGAGCTGGTCGAACGGCTTGTGGGTGACGTTGTAGGCGATGTAGCCGAGGTTGAAGCCTGGCTGCGAGGGCACCTTCAGGTTCGCCGCTTCCTGCAGGGCCTTGAGATCGGCGGGGCGTGGGTTGAGGGTGATCTGGCACTCGCCGGCCTTGAGCTTCTGCGCGCGCACCG
>NZ_KV819925.1:0-297 GCF_001815235.1 Pseudomonas sp. HMSC065H01
ACGGCTGATGCTGCCTACCTGTTGTGGGTCTGACGCAACTGCTTCCAGCGCTGCGCCGATGAGTGCCTGGTAACGTCGGCGCGCGGCATCGCCGAAGCGGTTGTGGGTGAAGCGCAGGATGTCGATGATGTCCGCCTGAGCATCATGGGAGATGCGGTATTTGGCCATGCTTCAGTGGCTCGCCTGGTTGCCGAGCTCGTCGAGGTATTGGGCCAGGTCGTCGCTGGTAAGCTCGTCGTACTCGCCGCGCTCCAGTTGCATCAGCCCACTGGATGTTGCGTTGCGGAGGGCTTCGAG
>NZ_KV819925.1:397-1475 GCF_001815235.1 Pseudomonas sp. HMSC065H01
TGATAGCGGCCGGTCTCCACCAGCTCGTTGATGTCCTGCTCCATCGGGTCAGGAAGGACGACATTTCGAGTTGCCATAGGGTGCTCCAGTCCATAGATAGCTAGTGGCATAATATGCCATATGGCTTGCCAAATCACCTTTTTCGGCGTATAGGTGATAGCAGGATACCTCCCTTTGGGAGCCAGGAGATTGATCATGAATGCACACGCCAACAAAGGTTTCGCCGCACGGGCCGGTTTCGGTCTGGGCACGTTTGTGCGCTTCTGCCTGCATGATCGCCGTCCAGCTCTACGTTGGGTTAAGCGAGTTAGCCTATTCTTGTTAGCAACTCTTGTAGTGTCACAGAACTTTATGTGGCTTGCTGGGGTATCAATGACTCTACTATGTGTATTTCTGGTGGGGTATGCCTTAGTTAAAGGGGATATCTCCGTCTCCAAAGAGTCTCCAAGTCGAGATGTCACAACAATGACTTCTCAAGCTGAAACTGAATCTGTAGCAGAGCTGTTTGACTATCAGGCAGCTCACCATTACCGGGACTAGCCCCCGGTAATGGCTTTATACTTTTTTAAACCACGTTTTTAACTCTATTTCCTGCTTCCTTACCGGCGGCTTGAACTCCTTCGGTCCCTCTGCTCAATCCGTTCAGTACAGACCCTGCTTGAATTCCGGACCAGCCGATCGCTGTCATCCACAGCAGTGGTAAAACAATGAACATAGAACCCATCACGAAGTTCAAGATTGCATCTTGAGTCGCCGTATTCAGCCCCATAACTGGGTCGAACGAAAGATGCGGTGATCCCGAGCCATAGAAGGCATCAAGGATCGTGCTGTCGATGTATCTGGCTAACTGAAACCAGAAATCGACGAACATCATCGCAAAGAAGACGACCGTCATCGTCATGGCAACTTTCAGTTGATAGGTGCCGATGACCAGGACCATCGGAATGCAGATGACCATTGCCATCTTCAGGAACGACATCACCATCGGCAGTGCCTGGCGGACCATATCCATCGCCGGGAAGTAGGCCAGGCTGCCCAGGGCAACGCCGAAGGTTCCAGCGGTTCTCGCGATGCCGTT
>NZ_KV819926.1:0-3413 GCF_001815235.1 Pseudomonas sp. HMSC065H01
AGAGCGTGGAGATCGCCAACCGTGCCGGCGAACGCCTGGGTAGCGTGACCAGCCGGATCGGCGAGATCGACAGCATGAACCAGTCGGTGGCCACTGCCACCGAGGAACAGACCGCGGTGGTCGACTCGCTGAACATGGACATCACCGAGATCAACACCCTCAACCAGGAAGGCGTGGAGAACCTCCAGGCCACCCTGCGCGCCTGTGGCGAGCTGGAAACCCAGGCCGGGCGCCTGCGGCACCTGGTGGACAGCTTCAAGATCTGAGCCCGTCCGTCCCACAGGCCGGCTAACCGCGAAGCGGTTAGCCGGCGATCATCCAGCCCCCATGAAAAAGGCGCCCGCGGGCGCCTTTTTCATGGCCTGGCGCTCAGCGCCGCTTCTTCCCGCCCATCAACGAGCCGAGCAGGCCACGCACCAGCTCCCGGCTCAACTGGTTGGCCGCCTGGCGCATGGCGCTCTTCACCGTCGAATTGGACAGCAGGCTGCCGAGAATCTGCCCGGCCATGCCGCCGACGCCGGACGAGCTTTCCTGCTGAGCAGTCGCCTGGCCCTGGACCTCGGGTTTGGCGCCCGCCTTGTTCGCCAGCACCTCGTAGGCCGACTCGCGATCGATCGGCTGGTCGTAGCGACCCTTCAACGGCGACCGCTGGACCAGTTCAGCGCGCTCGCTGTCGCTCAGCGGGCCGATCCGCGAATAGGGCGGCGCCACCGCGACGCGCTGGACCATGGCCGGCGTGCCCTTTTCCTCCAGGGTGCCGACCAACGCCTCGCCGATACCCAGTTCGGTCAGCACCCCCAGGGTGTCGAACGCCGGGTTCGGGCGGAAACCGTCGGCCACCGCGCGCAGCGATTTCTGCTCCTTGGCGGTGAAGGCGCGCAGGCCATGCTGGATACGCAGGCCGAGCTGGGCCAGGACATCGTCCGGCAGGTCGCCCGGCGACTGGGTGACGAAGTACACCCCGACGCCTTTCGAGCGGATCAGCCGGACCACCTGTTCCAGGCGGTCGCGCAAGGCTTTCGGCGTGCCGTTGAACAGCAGGTGGGCCTCGTCGAAGAACAGTGCCAGCACCGGCTTGTCGGCATCGCCGCGCTCCGGCAGTTGCTCGAACAGCTCGGCCAACAGCCAGAGCAGGAAAGTCGCGTAGACCTTCGGCGCCTCGTGCACCAGGCGGCTGGCGTCGAGCAGGTGGATGCGCCCGCGCCCGTCCGGCTCGGGGCGGAGGATGTCTTCCAGTTGCAGGGCAGGCTCGCCGAAGAAGGCCTCGGCGCCCTGCTGCTCCAGAGTGGCCAGGCGGCGCAGCAGCGCCTGCCCGGAAGCGCCAGTGAACAGCGCCCGGTCCTCGCCAAGGATTTCCGGATTGTCCTTCAGATGGTTGAGCAGCGCCTTCAGGTCCTTCAGGTCGAGCAGCAGCAGGCCTTCCCGGTCGGCCACCTGGAAGGCGGCGAACAGCGCGGCCTGCTGGCTATCGGTCAACTCCAGGAGGTTGGCCAGCAGCAGCGGGCCCATCTCGCTGATGGTGGTGCGCAACGGGTGGCCGGTCTTCCCGGCGATGTCCCAGAGCGTGGTCGGGTAGGCCTTCGGCTGGTAGTTCAGCCACGGCATGCTGGCGATACGTTCGGCGACCTTGCCCTGCGGGTTGCCCGGCGCGGCGATGCCGCACAGGTCGCCCTTGATGTCGGCGGCGAACACCGCGACACCGGCATCGCTGAAGGATTCGGCGAGGTGCTGCAAGGTCACCGTCTTGCCGGTACCGGTGGCGCCGGCGATCAATCCATGACGGTTGGCCAGGCGCCAGGCCTGTCCTACCGGCTGGCCATCGGGGCCAGCGCCGATCAACAACTCATTCGCTTGCGACATCCATTCATCCTCGGGACTAAAGCTCCGGCACGCTGTGCCGACAGTAAGGGAAAGCTCTTGTGCAACGGGGCTTCCAGCGGAACCCGCATACCAATATGCGCGGGTTCCCGCGAAGGGCGTCGGGCCAGCGCATCGACCCGATCTGGCCGTCCAGCTTCAGCGAAGACCTTCGTGCCTTGCTGAGACAGGAAAAATCGCCATCGTATCCGTATCACGCATTCTTCGGAGCCACCCAGGGAACCGTGGCTTCGTGGCACAAGGCCGTGCCTGGGTCGACGGACTACCCACCCGCGCGACCCGCCCGACGCTGCAAGGCGTACGGAAAGCCCCTGCGCCCGCGGAACGGTCGCAGGGGTCTGGTCAAAGACTGGCGCTACATACTCCTGGACGCAATACAACATGATCAAAAGTCTGAAGTTCAGCCACAAGATCCTCCTCGCGGCCTCCCTCGTGGTGTTCGCCGCTTTCGCACTGTTCACCCTCTACAACGATTACCTGCAGCGCAACGCGATCCGCGAGGACCTCGAAAGCTACCTGCGGGAAATGGGTGACGTGACTTCCAGCAACATTCAGAACTGGCTCGGCGGCCGTCTGCTGCTGGTCGAGCAGACCGCCCAGACCCTGGCCCGCGACCACAGCCCGGAAACCGTCAGCGCCCTGCTCGAACAGCCGGCCCTGACCTCGACCTTCAGCTTCACCTACCTCGGCCAGCAGGACGGCGTCTTCACCATGCGTCCGGACAGCCCGATGCCGGCCGGCTACGATCCGCGCAGCCGGCCCTGGTACAAGGACGCCGTGGCGGCCGGCGGCCTGACCCTGACCGAACCCTACGTCGACGCCGCCACCCAGGAATTGATCATCACCGCGGCGACACCGGTGAAGGCCGCTGGCAACACCCTCGGCGTGGTAGGCGGCGACCTCAGCCTGAAGACCCTGGTGCAGATCATCAATTCGCTGGACTTCAGCGGCATGGGCTACGCCTTCCTGGTCAGCGGCGACGGCAAGATCCTGGTGCACCCGGACAAAGAGCAGGTGATGAAGACCCTGAGCGAGGTCTACCCGCAGAACACGCCGAAGATCGCCACCGGTTTCAGCGAGGCCGAATTGCACGGGCATACCCGCATCCTCGCCTTTACCCCTATCAAGGGCCTGCCTTCGGTGACCTGGTACCTGGCGCTGTCCATCGACAAGGACAAGGCCTACGCCATGCTCAGCAAGTTCCGCGTCTCGGCCATCGCCGCCGCGCTGATCTCCATCGTCGCCATCCTGGTCCTGCTCGGCCTGCTGATCCGCCTGCTGATGCAGCCGCTGCACCTGATGGGCCGTGCCATGCAGGACATCGCCCAGGGCGAGGGCGACCTGACCAAGCGCCTCGCCGTGACCAGCCGCGATGAATTCGGAGTGCTCGGCGATGCCTTCAACCAGTTCGTCGAGCGTATCCATCGCTCGATCCGGGAAGTCGCCGGGACCGCGCACAAACTGCACGACGTCTCGCAACTGGTGGTGAACGCCTCGAACTCTTCGATGGCCAACTCCGACGAGCAGTCCAACCG
>NZ_KV819927.1:0-26849 GCF_001815235.1 Pseudomonas sp. HMSC065H01
ATCAGGCCCTGCTTGGTGCCGGTGATGGACATGTAGGCGGGGGTTGCCATGGATACGTTCCTTGTCGTTGAAAGTGCCCAGGCGATATGCCGGGGGCATCGGTGCTAGACAAGAACCGTGCCACTGGTCTTGAAACTCTTTTCCATCAAGGCGTTATTGGGGGAAGCCAAAAATTCGCTGGCGATTCTCATGGGAAGAACACTGAAAATTGCGCAACTTTTTGCACACCGCTTGCAAAGAGTTGCGCACTCTCTCGGAGCCCTTTGGGTATTTGTTCCCTAGCGTTCTATCCACAACGTTATCAACCAAAAAGTTGCACAGTTCTTCATTGGCAAGGCAGCCGAAGATGGGGCGCGCACTATCACACGACGCAGCACAGGTCCCCCGGCCACGCAGATCACCCGAGCGAAGTTTGCTGGGCAAATACGAGACGACACGTACCTGCGGATAGCGATGGTTGGTTGGTCGCTTTCAATGGTGGAGCGCCGCACGGTTTCGTTCCATCGGCCCAGGGTGAAGGAAAGTGAGTTATCGGAGAGGTTGGGGGCTGAAAGATATGGCCAGTTATGGCCAAAAGCCCTCTATGGAGAGGGCTTTTGGGGTAGGGCCAGCAGGGTTGTTCTGCTGCGGGGAACCGGAGGTGCGGTTCTTAGCCTTTCGGCCAAGGCTCAGTTGATCTGTGCGCCCTTGGCGATCCAGCTGCCGATCAGGTTGCGTTCTTCCTGGGTCATCTGCGTGATGTTGCCCAGCGGCATGATCTGCGAGGCCACGGCCTGGGCCTGGATCTTCGGTGCCAGTTGCTGGATCTGCTGCGGGGTGTCGAGCATGATCCCGCCTGGCGCGGTGCTGAACAGCTGGCTGGTCGGTTTCGCCGAGTGGCAGACGGTGCAGCGCTCCTGGATCACGTGATGGACCTTGTCGAAGTCGGCTCCGCTCGCGGCCCCGGCATTGGAGGCCTGGGTCGCGGCGGGCGCGGCTGGTGCGTCGCCGCCGGTCGCCGGTTGTGCCGGTGCCGCCGCCGGGGTGCTGGCCAGCGGTGCGGAAGCCTGCTGGTAGTTCGGCGTGGTGACGAAGGCCAGGGCGATCATGCCCAGCGCGCCGGCGGGCAGTGCCCAGGCGAAGCGGTTGCTTTCGTGGCGGGTGTTGAAGTAGTGGCGTACCAGTACCGCGAGCACCGCGATGGCGGCCAGGATCAGCCAGTTGTACTGGCTGCCGTAGGTGCTCGGGAAGTGGTTGCTGATCATGATGAACAGCACCGGCAGGGTGAAGTAGTTGTTGTGCCGGGAGCGCAGCAGGCCCTTGGCCGGCAGCACCGGATCGGGCTCGCGGTTTTCTTCGATGGCTTTCACCAGCGCGCGCTGGGCCGGCATGATCACCCTGAACACGTTGCCGACCATGATGGTGCCGATGATCGCGCCGACGTGCAGGTAGGCGCCGCGGCCGCTGAACACCTGGGTCAGGCCGTAGGCGGCGGCGACCAGCAGGACGAACAGGACCAGGCCGAGCAGGGCAGGGGTCTTGCCCAGCGCCGAATCGCAGAGGATGGTGTAGACGAACCAGCCGCAGACCAGCGAACCGATGCCGATAGCGATGGCCGCCGCCGGCGCCAGGTCGCTGCCGGGGGCGATCAGGTAGAGGGTCGGGTTCAGGTAGAACACGATGGTCAGCAACACCACCCCGGACATCCAGGTGGAGTAGGCCTCCCATTTGAACCAGTGCAGGTTCTCCGGCATTTTCGGCGGAGCCAGCTTGTACTTCTCCAGGTGGTAGATGCCGCCACCGTGGATTGCCCAGAGGTCTCCGGACAGGCCTTCACGCGGGTTGCTGCGGTTGAGGTTGTTCTCCAGCCAGACGAAATAGAACGAAGCGCCGATCCACGCGATCCCGACGATCATGTGAATCCAGCGCACCAGCAGGTTCAGCCATTCGATGAGATGTGCTTCCACAGTCTTGTACCTCTTGCCCTGGCCGGCGGACCGGCGGCAGGACCTCTCTTATTGGTTTGATTGGGGGTCGAGGAGGAGCTGTTCGTCCTCGGTGAAGAAATGCTCGTCGCAGTTGTTCCCGGAACCGCTGCGATCGACCACCAGGAAGTCATCCCGCTTTTCGATCGTCAGCACCGGATGGTGCCAGACGCCGCGGTGGTAATTGACGCCCTGCCTTCCGTTGGTCAGGAAGGCGCGGACGAGGCCCGGTACAGGTACATCGCCAAGTGGCGCGACCACGACCAGAAAGGGGTTGCCGAGCAGCGGGATGAAGGCCTGGCTGCCCAGCGGATGGCGTTCCAGCATGCGGATGCGCAACGGCATATCCAGCTTCTCGGCGCTGAAGATGCTGATGATCGCGTTATCTTCCGGCTGCGCGGTCTCGACCGTGGCCAGCTTGTGATAACGGCGGGTGGAGCCGTTGTTGATCATGAAATAGTCGCTGCCGGCGGTTTCGATCACGTCACCGAACGGGGCGAAGGCTTCCTTGGTCAACGGCTCGATCTTGAGAGTGCGCATACTGATCCTGTCGATTCTGTTTGTTGTATTCCGGACGCACGCGGGGCCCGGGTCTCACGGTAATTGTGGCCTGCCGAACAGGCGCAGGCGGCTGACGCCGCCGTCGGGAAAGATGTTCAGGCGTACATGGGTGATCGGGCCGAGGGCGTTGAGGTGCCGCTCGAACCGGTGTTCCTGGTGCATTTCCAGCTTCTGCGCTGGCAGCAGCTCGCGCCAGAAGAGGCTCTGCGCCTCGATCCGGGCCTCGTTCCCGCCTTCCACGAAGGCGGCCTGGATGCTGCAGCTTTCCGGATAGTTGCCCTTGAAGTGCAAGGTATCGACGACCGCCGCCTCGATGCTGCCGGGATGGCCGAGGGCGACGATCACCCAGTCGTGGCCCGGCGTGCGGCGGCGGCCGGTTTCCCAGCCGTCGCCCATGTTGATGGCACGTCCGGGGTTGAGCAGGTTGCCCATGCGTCCGAAATGCTGGTCGGAGCAGGCCAGCGCCCGGCCGCCGTTGACCGCTGCGGCCAGGTCGAGCGCCGTTCCCGGCGGCTGGCTGCTCCAGTCGCGGTAGGGCACGCCATAGAGGCGCAGGCGGGCGATACCGCCGTCCGGGTAGATGTTCAGACGCAGGTGGGTCCAGGGACGTTCGTCGTCTATCGGGTGGTAGTGATGGCTATCGCCCTGCAGCCCCACCGCCGGCAGCACTTCGCTCCAGGACGTGCTGTCGTCCGGGTCGCCTTCGGTGCAGAAGCAGCCATCCAGGGAAGCCGCCGGCGGATGGTTGCCGGTGAAGAAGCGGGTGTCGATGTCGACGCCCTTCAGCACGCCCGGCACACCCAGGCGGATCACCGCCTGGTCATGGCCCTCGAAGCGCTTGCGGCGGGTTTCCCAGCCGTCCATCCACTTGCCGCTGTCGTCGAACACGCCTTCCTTCCACACCGGTTCGCCGGCCTGCAGCATGCGGCTGGCCGGGGCGAACCATTCGTCGCTGACGGCGACCACCTGGCTGCCCAGGCGCGCGTCGGCGAGGTCGAGGTAGTGGCGGAAGGGCGCGTGTTCGGCGTTCATGCTCGTCTCCGCAGGCCTCAGAGCTGCTGCAGGCGGAACAGGGCGATCTTGTTGATCTCGGCCAGCGCGGTAGCGAACTCCTCGTCGGCGGAGTGCTGGATGCGTTCCTCGAAGGCCGCCAGGATCTGATGGCGGTTGCTGCCCTTCACCGCCTTGATGAAGGGGAAGCCGAACCTGGCCTTGTAGGCGTCGTTGAGTTCGGTGAAGCGGGCGAACTCCTCGGCGCTGCATTCGTGAATCCCGGCGCCGGCCTGCTCGGAGGTGCTGGAGGCGGTCAGTTCGCCACGGATCGCTGCCTTGCCGGCGAGGTCCGGGTGGGCGTTGATCAGCGCCAGCTGGGCCTCGCGGCTTGCCGACAGGAGAATGTCGGCCATGCGCTGGTGCAGGCCCTCGATATCGTTGAGGCTGTCGTCGATACCCAGGTCATAGGCCTTCTCGGCGACCCAGGGGGAGTGTTCGTAGATGTCGGCGAAGGCTTCGACGAAGGCCTCGCGGGACAGCGAGGCGGGGGTCAGGGTCTGGAAACGGCTCATGCCTCGGTCTCCTGGAAAGGATGCTCACGGTGCCAATGGCGGGCGATGTCTTCGCGGCGGGCGAACCAGACCTTGTCGTGGCTCTGCGCGTACTGGATGAAGCGCTCCAGGGCGGCCATCCGCGCCGGGCGACCGATCAACCGGCAATGCAGGCCGATGGAGAGCATCTTCGGCGCCGTCGCGCCTTCTTCGTAGAGCACGTCGAAGGCGTCCTTCAGGTACTGGAAGAACTGCTCGCCATTGTTGAAGCCCTGCACCTGGGTGAAGCGCATGTCGTTGGTGTCCAGGGTATAGGGAATCACCAGATGCGGTTTCTCCGCGGTGCTGGCCGGGTCCCAGTAGGGCAGGTCGTCGTCGTAGGTGTCGGAGTCATAGAGGAAGCCGCCTTCCTCCATCACCAGGCGCCGGGTGTTCGGGCCGGTGCGTCCGGTGTACCAGCCCACCGGGCGCTGCCCGGTGAGTTCGGTGAGGATGCGGATGGCTTCGAGCATGTGCTCGCGCTCCTGGGCCTCGTCCATGTACTGGTAGTCGATCCAGCGGTAGCCGTGGCTGCAGATTTCATGGCCGTCGGCGACCATCGCCCTGATCACCTCAGGGTTGCGCTGCGCCGCCATGGCCACGGCGAACACGGTGAGCGGCACGTTGCGTCGCTTGAACAGCTTGAGCAGGCGCCAGACCCCGGCGCGGCTGCCGTATTCGTAGAGCGATTCCATGCTCATGTGGCGCACGCCCTGCAAGGGCTGGGCAGCCACCATCTCGGAAAGGAACGCCTCGGACTCCTTGTCGCCATGCAGGACGCAGCGCTCGCCACCTTCTTCGTAATTGAGCACGAAGGACAGGGCGATGCGGGCATCGCCGGGCCAGTGAGGGTGGGGAGGGTTGTTGCCGTATCCGATCAGGTCGCGTGGGTAGTCAGCGCTCACAGCAGTGTTCCTTATTGTGGATGGGGCGGCGGGCCGGACGGGCCGGGGATGCCGTGATGGATTTATTGTATACAAGTTTGCCTGCGGTCTGTAAATACAATCCTGCTTGCCGATCCCTGCCATTCATCCAGCAAAAAACCTGCCCGACTGGTCAGTTAGCGAAGAATGAGGCCCTGCGGGGTGGGGCTTGTGGAAGGAATGCTCGATTTCGGGGCGGCTGCCGCATTTTCGGTTGTGGCGGTGTTTTTTGTATACAATTCATCGAAAGATAACTTATATTGCTTCGCAAGCGGCTCCCTGGCGGGCTGCAAGCGAGCGGCGCCGGGCAGGTCCCGGAGCGATCCCCATCGAACGAAGGCAAGAGGAGGAGTGGTGTCCGCCAGCGGGCGCCCGCAACCCATGGGACGTTTGACCACGCATGTACTGGATTCCGCACACGGCTGCCCCGGCCATGGCATCAAGATCGAGCTGTACCGGGTAGAAGGCCAGCAACTGGAACTGATCGCCACCACCCTGACCAACCACGACGGCCGCTGCGACCAGCCGGTGCTGCAAGGCGAGGACTTCCGTCCCGGGGTCTATCAACTGGTGTTCAACGCCGGCGACTACTATCGCGCCCGCGGCGTGCAATTGCCGGAGCCGGCATTCCTCGACCAGGTGGTGCTGCGTTTCGGCATCGCCTCCGCCGACGATCACTACCATGTGCCGCTGCTGATCTCGCCCTACAGCTATTCGACCTATCGCGGCAGCTAGGTGCGTGCCACGAAACATTGACTCCCTGAGTCCTTTTCCCTGGCCCGCCGTCGAGCGGGCCTTTTTTCGTTCGCGGGGAAGGCGCCGAGGGTTGCCGGTTATCCGCCATCTGCGGGGGGGGGGCAGGACGATGCGGCGCAAGGTGTGAATGGGCGACGGATGAGGCTGTGCGTCGCGAGCCCTGCGGGGCAACGACAGGTTCGAGGCGGATAGCCGCGTGCGGCCATCCGCCATCCGGGCGGGTCAGAGGAAGATGAACTTGGCGACGAAGATCACGAACAAGGCATAGAGGCTGGCCGAGACTTCGCGGTGCTTGCCGGTGAGGACCTTCATCGCGACGTAGGTGATGAAGCCCAGGGCGATACCGTCGGCCACCGAGAAGGTCAGCGGCATCATTATCACCGTGACGATCGCCGGGATGGTTTCGGTGTGCTCGTCCCAGTCGATGTGCGCCATCCCGCCCATCATCAGCATGGCCACGTAGATCAGCGCGCCGGCGGTGGCGAAGGCGGGGATCATCCCGGCCAGCGGGGCGAAGAACATCGCGGCGACGAACAGCACGCCGACCACCACCGCGGTGAGCCCGGTACGTCCGCCGGCGGCCACGCCCGCGGCGCTCTCCACGTAACTGGTCACCGGCGGGACACCGAGCATGCCGCCGAACACGCTGGAGGCGCTGTCGGCCTTCATCGCCTTCGACAGGTTCTCGATGCGCCCGTCCTCCTTCACCAGGTGCGCGCGCTGGGCGACGCCCATGAGAGTGCCGGCGGTATCGAACATGTGCACGAAGAGGAAGGCCAGGATCACGCTGATCATGGTGACGTTGAACGCGCCGGCGATGTCCATCGCCAGGAAGGTCGGCGCCAGGCTCGGCGGCGCCGAGAACACCCCGCCGTACTGCACCAGGCCGAGGGCCCAGCCGACCAGGGTGACGCTGAGGATGCTGATGAGGATGCCGCCGAACACCCGGCGGTACTCGAGCACGGCGATCATCAGGAAGCACAGTGCCGCCAGCAGCGGGCCGGGCGAGGTGAGGTGGCCGAGCTTGATCAGGGTCGCCGGGCTGGCCACCACGATGCCGGCGGTCTTCAGGCCGATCAGGCCGAGGAACAGGCCGACACCCGCGCCCATGGCGAACCTGAGGCTGCGGGGGATGCTGTTGAGCAGCCATTCGCGGACCCGGGAGAAGGTCAGCAGCATGAACATCACCCCGGAGATGAACACCGCGCCGAGGGCGATCTGCCAGCTGTAGCCCATGGTGCCGACCACGGTGTAGGTGAAGAAGGCGTTCAGCCCCATTCCCGGCGCCAGGCCCACCGGCCAGTTGGCGTACAGGCCCATCAGGAAGCAGCCGAGGGCGGCCGCCAGGCACGTGGCGACGAACGCCGCGCCGTGGTCGATGCCGGCGTCGGCCATGATGTTGGGATTGACGAAGATGATGTAGGCCATGGTGATGAAGGTGGTCAGCCCGGCCGCCAGCTCGGTCCTGACCGTCGTACCATGCTGGCGGAGCTTGAACAGGCGTTCGAGCAGGCCGGTGGCGGGCGGTGTCGCAGCGTAGATCCCTTGTTCTTCTTGTTTGGTGCTTTCCACAGCAGGTACTCCTCATCGCTCTTGTTGTTAGGTCCTGCGGGCCGGTTGGTTACCAGGTCCCTGACGCGGCTCGAAGGTGATGTGAGGGCACGATTTTCTGACCTTTGGGTCAAGAACTCGTGCGAGCGATTATGCCTTTGTATACAAAAAGGTCAAAGAATGTTTGAGGGTGTTTCGCCACATTTTTATCAGCTTTCCGTCACGCGTCCTTCCGGGCGGTGCCGCGCGCTCGGAACGAGGGGCGGAAAGGGGTGGTGCGCCGGATGCCGCTGCTTGTGTACACTATTTCGCTATCAGCCGCCGGCGTGCCTCACCCACGCCCGTGAGCGAGGATCAGCCCAGGCCACAAGCCGGACGCACAAGGTTCGAGACCGATGACCGATCAGTTGCAACACATCAGGAAGCCGCCGCGCACCGGCAAGGCTGCCCGCAGCGGTACCCAGGACGAGATCGTCTACGCCCACATCTTCGACGCCATCCTCGAACAACGCCTGGCCCCCGGCACCAAGCTGAGCGAGGAAGCGCTCGGCGAGATATTCGGCGTCAGCCGCACCATCATTCGCCGCGCCCTCTCGCGCCTGGCCCACGAGCAGGTGGTGCTGTTACGGCCGAACCGCGGCGCGGTGGTCGCCAGCCCGAGCATCGACGAGGCCCGGCAGATCCTTTTCGCCCGCCGCACCGTCGAGCGCGCCATCACCGAACTGGCCACCGACAACGCCACCGCCGAGCGCCTGGCCGAGTTGCGCGAGATGGTGGTGCAGGAACAATCCAGCTTCGCCCGTGGCGACCGGGGCGCCGGCATCCGCCTGTCCGGCGAGTTCCACCTGAAGCTCGCCGAGATGGCGCGCAACGCTCCTCTGGTGAGTTTCCAGCGCAGCCTGGTGTCGCAGACCTCGCTGATCATCGCGCAGTACGAAAGCGGCGGTCGCTCGCACTGCTCGTTCGACGAGCACAACGAGATCCTCGACGCCATCGAGAAGGGCGACAAGGAGCGCGCGGTGACCCTGATGATGCACCACATGGAGCATATCGACAGCAAGCTCAACCTGGAGAGCGACAACGCTTCCGGCGACCTGCACGCGGTGTTCTCGCACCTCCTCGGCGGCAAGAAGAAGCCACGCCGGGCCAAGGCCGACAGCGACTCGGCGGCCTGATCCGAAGCATGAAAAAGCCCCGCGATGCGGGGCTTTTTCGTTTCCGCCGGGAGTCAGTCGCGGCGATGCACCGAGCGACCGGCGGCGAAGGTTTCCTTCACCGTGCGGTCGTCGCCGAGGATGGTCAGCGCGAACAGCCGTTCGGCCAGGCTGCCGGCCTGGCTCAGGCGGTAGGAGAGCAGCGGGGTGGCGTGGTAGTCGAGGACCACGAAGTCCGCCTCGTTGCCGGTGGCGAAGCTGCCGATCCGGTCGTCCAGCTCCAGCGCGCGGGCGCCGCCGAGGGTGGCGAGGTAGAGCGACTTGAACGGATCGAGGCGGGCGCCCTGCAACTGCATGACCTTGTACGCCTCGTTCAGGGACTGCAGCTGGGAGAAGCTGGTGCCGGCGCCGACATCGGTGCCGAGGCCGACCTTGACCTTGTAGCGCTCCAGCTTCGGCAGGTCGAACAGACCGCTGCCGAGGAACAGGTTGGAGGTCG
Organism: Pseudomonas sp. HMSC065H01; assembly: GCF_001815235.1. Classification (NCBI taxonomy): domain Bacteria; kingdom Pseudomonadati; phylum Pseudomonadota; class Gammaproteobacteria; order Pseudomonadales; family Pseudomonadaceae; genus Pseudomonas; species Pseudomonas sp. HMSC065H01. The sequence continues at coordinate 8,992 of NZ_KV819927.1, forward strand.
GGCAGAACGCCACTGCCGAGCCAGTCTCCGCCAGGCGCTGGCATTCGCCGTCGCACAGGTGCACGCCATGGGCGAACACCGAGCGCGGCCCGAGCAGGCCGTGGTGGTCGTAGACGTCCAGGTAGCCGCTGCGCTCGGGGAACAGCTCCTTCACCCACTCGATTTCCTTGAGGTTCTCCGACAGGTGGGTGTGCAGGTATACGCCGGGATGCTCGCGCAGCAGCCGCGCCGCCATGTCCAGCTGTTCCGCGGTGCTGGTCGGGGCGAAGCGCGGGGTCACTGCGTAGAGCAGACGGCCCTGGCCGTGCCAGCGCTCGATCAGCGCCTTGCTGTCGCGGTAGCTGCTCTCGGCGGTGTCGGTCAGGTAGTCCGGCGCGTTGCGGTCCATCATCACCTTGCCGGCGATCAGGCGCAGGTCCAGGCGCCGGGCGGCCTCGAACAGCGATTCCACCGACTGCCGGTGCACGCTGCCGAAGACCAGCGCGGTGGTAGTGCCGTTGCGCAGCAGTTCCTGCAGGAAGATCTCGGCGACCTGGTCGGCATGGGCCTGGTCGCCGAATTGGCGCTCGGTGGGGAAGGTATAGGTGTTCAGCCAGTCCAGCAGTTGTTCGCCGTAGGAGGCGATCATCCCGGTCTGCGGGAAATGGATGTGGGTATCGATGAAGCCGGGGGTGATCAGCGCGTCGCGGTACTCGAAGACCTCGACCTCGCCGATCTCGCCGAGCAGGGTTTCGGCGTCACCGAGGCGAGCGACCTTGCCGTCCTCCACCAGCAACAGGCCGTCCTCGAAGTATTCGTAGGAGCGTTCGACGCCGACCTCCGCGGGGTCGGCGATGCTGTGCAGGATGGCGGCGCGGTAGGCTTTGGCGTTGCGGGTCATGGCAGTCTCGAAAAAAGGTTCGTGGGAGGTCCGCCGCCTGGCGGCGGACGCGGGGGAGCGGGGGGCCGCTCAGGATTCGTGGGCGCGGCGCGACTCCGGGGTCAGCCGGGTGACGCTCGACGGCCCCTGCTTGCGTTCCAGGCCGAAGGCGGCGTTGTAGGTGGCGATCACCTCGCCGGCGATGGAGATGGCGATCTCCGCCGGCAGCTTGCCTTTCACCTGCTCCAGGCCCATCGGGCAGCGCATCCGTTGCAGGCGTTCGGCGTCGACGCCACGTTCGCGCAGGCGGTGCTCGAACTTGACGCGCTTGGTCTTCGAGCCGATCAGGCCGAAGTAGGCGAAGTCGTTGCGCGCCAGGATCGCCGCGGTAAGCTCCAGGTCCAGCGGGTGATTGTGGGTCATGACGATGAAGTGGCTGCCGGGCGGCATCCGCTCGACCTCGTCGAGCACTTCGTCGTTCACCACTTTCTCCACGCCGTCGGGCAGGAGCGCGGGAAATTCGTGTTCCCGCGAATCGATCCAGCGCACCCGGCAGGGCAGGCTGGCGAGCAAGGGTACCAGGGCGCGACCGACGTGGCCCGCGCCGAACACGGCGATGTGTGCCTGCGGCTGGCCCATCGGCTCGAACAGCAGCACCGTGGCGCCGCCGCAGCACTGGCCGAGACTGGCGCCCAGGCTGAAGCGCTCCAGGCGGGTGTCCTGGGTCCGCGCGGCGAGCATTTCCCGGGCAATGGCCTGGGCCCTGTATTCCAGGTGGCCGCCGCCGATGGTGTCGTAGAGCCGCTCGGCGCTGACCACCATCTTCGAGCCGGCGTTGCGCGGGGTCGAGCCGCGTTCCTCGATGATGGTCACCAGGACGCAAGGTTCGCCGCTACGCTGCAACTCGGCCAGGGCGCTGATCCAGTTCATCTCGTCATCCTCCCGATCGCGGCGGTTCAGGCCGGTTCGACCGCGGCGTCCGCCGCTTGCGCCTGGGCGGCCTTCAGCCGGCGCATCTGTTCCACGCCCCAGAGCACCCGCTCGGGCGTCGCCGGCGCGTCGATGGCGGGTTGCGCGCGGTAGTCGGCGAGGCTGGCCACGGCGTCCTTGATCGCGCACCAGACCGAGATGCCGAGCATGAACGGCGGCTCGCCCACGGCCTTGGAATGGAACACGGTCTGCTCCGGATTCTTGCGGTTCTCCAGCAGTTTCACCCGCAGGTCCAGCGGCATGTCGGCGACGGCGGGAATCTTGTAGCTGGCCGGGCCGCTGGTCATCAGCTTGCCCTTGGCGTTCCAGACCAGTTCCTCCATGGTCAGCCAGCCCATGCCCTGGACGAAGCCGCCTTCGACCTGGCCGATGTCGATGGCCGGGTTCAGCGAGTCGCCGACGTCATGCAGGATGTCGGTGCGCAGCATGCGGTATTCGCCGGTGAGGGTATCGACTATCACCTCCGAGCAGGCGGCGCCGTAGGCAAAATAATAGAAGGGCCGGCCACGGGCCTGCTCGCGGTCGTAGAAGATCTTCGGCGTGCGGTAGAAGCCGGTGCTGGACAACGAAACCTGGCCGAAGTAGGCCTGCTGGACCAGTTCCTCGAACGGCAGGATCAGCTCGCGGATACGCACCTGGTTGTTGCGGAACTCGACGTCTTCCTCGCTGACCTTCCAGTGCCGTGCGGCGAACTCCACCAGGCGCCGCTTGATGGTTTCGGCGGCATTCTGCGCGGCCTTGCCGTTCAGGTCGGTGCCCGAGGAGGCGGCGGTGGGGGAGGTATTGGGTACCTTGTCGGTATTGGTGGCGGTGATCTGGATGCGCTCCACGTCGACCTGGAAGACCTCGGCGACCACCTGGGCGACCTTGGTATTGAGGCCCTGGCCCATCTCGGTGCCGCCATGGTTCAGGTGGATGCTGCCGTCGGTATAGATGTGGATCAGCGCACCTGCCTGGTTGAGGAAGGTCGCGGTGAACGAAATGCCGAACTTCACCGGGGTCAGCGCCAGGCCTTTCTTCAGGACCGGGCTGGCGGCATTGAAGGCACGGATTTCCTCGCGGCGGCGGGCGTACTCGCTGCTCGCTTCCAGCTCGGCGGTCATCTCCGCCAACAGGTTGTGCTCGACGGTCTGGTGGTAATGGGTGACGTTGCGCTCGTTCTTGCCGTAGTAGTTGAGCTTGCGCACCTCCAGCGGGTCCTTGCCCAGGCTGCGGGCCACGGCGTCCATGATCTCCTCGATGGCGACCATTCCCTGGGGCCCGCCGAAACCGCGGTAGGCGGTGTTCGAGGCGGTGTTGGTCTTGCAACGGTGGCCGTTGATGGTGGCGTTGCCGAGGAAGTAGGCGTTGTCCGAGTGGAACATGGCGCGGTCGACGATCGAGCCGGAGAGGTCCGGCGAATAGCCGCAATTGCCGGCCAGGTCGATCTGGATGCCGTGCAGGCGGCCATCGTCGTCGAAGCCGACGTCGTATTCGACGTAGAACGGGTGACGCTTGCCGGTGATCTGCATGTCCTCCATGCGCGGCAGGCGCATCTTCGCCGGACGCCCGGTGTGGTAGGCGACCACCGCGCACAGGCAGGCCGGCGCCGCGGCCTGGGTTTCCTTGCCGCCGAAGCCGCCGCCCATGCGGCGCATGTCGATGACGATGCGGTTGAAGGAAACCCCGAGGACCTCGGCCACCAGCTTCTGCACTTCGGTGGGGTTCTGGGTCGAGCAATAGACGATCATGCCGCCGTCTTCGCTGGGCATTACCGAGGAAATCTGCGTCTCCAGGTAGAAATGCTCCTGGCCGCCGATGTGCAGCGTGCCTTGCAGGCGATGCGGCGCGCCGGCCAGCGCGGCGGCGGAATCGCCGATGCGGTGCTGGTGGCTGTCGAGGACGAAATGGCGCTTGCGCAGGGCCTCGACCACGTCGAGCACCGGCTCCAGGTCTTCGTACTCGACGATCGCCGCCATGGCCGCCTTGCGCGCGGTTTCCAGGCTGTCGGCGGCGACCGCCAGGACCATCTGTCCGACATACTCCACCTTGCCATCGGCCAGCAGCGGGTCGCCGGCCACCACCGGGCCGATGTCGAGCTGGCCGGGAACGTCGGCGGCGGTGAGGGCGATGGCGACGCCGGGGAACTGGTAGCAGGGCGTCACGTCGAGGCGGGTGATGCGGGCGTGGGCGCGCTCGCTCAGGCGCGCATAGACGTGCAACTGGTTGGGAAACTCCAGGCGATCGTCGATGTAGATCGCCTCGCCGCTGACGTGCTTGGGGGCGCTTTCGTGCTTGACGCTGCGGCCGACTCCGGTGGTCAGCTCGGCGCGGAACAGGTCGGCCAGCTCTTCCTGGCTCTTGTGCGGCTTGCGATGGTTAGACATAGGCGGTCACCCGGGTTTCGACGGCGGGAGCGTGCAGCTCCAGGAAGCATTTGCGCAGCAGGTTCTGCGCGGTCAGCAGGCGATATTCCTTGCTCGCGCGGAAGTCGCTGAGCGGGGTGAAGTCGTTCGCCAGGGCGGCCGCGGCGCGTTCGAAGCTGGCGGCTTCCAGGCGCGCGCCTTGCAGCGCCGCTTCGCAGGCGGCGGCGCGCTTGGGAATCGCCGCCATGCCGCCGAAGGCGACCCTGGCGCGGGCGATCCGGCCATCTTCCAGGTCGAGGCTGATGGCGGCGCAGACCGCGGAAATATCGTCGTCGATGCGCTTGGAGACCTTGTAGGCCTTGAACGCCTGGCTGGGCCGGGCACGCGGGACCAGGATCTTCTCGATGAACTCGCCTTCTTCGCGGGCGGTGACCTTGTAGTCGAGGAAGTACTCCTCCAGCGGCAGCTCGCGGCGCCGTTCGCCGCGGCGCAGGACGATCTTCGCGCCGAGGGCGATCAGCAGCGGCGGGGCGTCGCCGATCGGCGAGGCGTTGCCGATATTGCCGCCGAGAGTGCCCTGGTTGCGGATCTGCAGGGACGCGAAACGCTGCAGCAACTCGCCGAAGTCCGGGTAGTCCGCGGCCAGCGCCTGGTAGCAGTCGGTCAGCGGGGTGGCGGCGCCGATTTCCAGGCAGTTGGCGCCCACTTCGATGCGTTTCATTTCGCGGATGTGGCCGACATAGATCATCACCGGCAGTTCGCGATGGAACTGGGTGACCTCCAGCGCCAGGTCGGTGCCGCCGGCCAGCAGGCGTGCCTGCGGATTGGCGCCGTAGAGGTCGGCCAGGTCGGCGACGGTGAGCGGCAGCAGGCAGCGCCGGTCACCGCTGTTCAGCTCGGCGGTTTCGCGCGGAGCGATGGCGCGCAATTGCTCGATGGTGGCGGCTTCCCGGGCGTCGAACTGGTCTGCGCGCTTGTGGCAGCAGGCCTGCTCGGCGGCGTCGAGGATCGGCCGGTAGCCGGTGCAGCGGCAGAGGTTGCCGGCGAGCGCCTCGTGGGCCTTGGCCGGATCGGCGCCGGCGCTGTTCTTCTGCAGGGCGAACAGCGACATGACGAAACCCGGCGTGCAGAACCCGCACTGCGAGCCATGGCAGTCGACCATCGCCTGCTGCACGTCGTGCAGGCGGTCCTGGTGCTTGAGGTCCTCGACGGTGATCAATTGCTTGCCGTGAAGGGCGGAAACGAAGGTCAGGCAGGAGTTCAGGCTGCGATAGCGGATGCGTTCGGCACCATCCTCGCCGGTGACCAGTTCGCCGACCACCACGGTGCAGGCGCCGCAATCGCCGGAGGCGCAGCCTTCCTTGGTGCCGGTCTTGCCGAGGTGCCGGCGCAGGTAGTCGAGGACGGTGAGGTTGGGGTCCAGGCGTTCTTCGACGCGGATCTCCCGGTTGAGCAGGAACCTGATCAAGGCGTGCCTCCAGGCGGGTTCTTGTTATTGAATTCTAGGCCTTGCAGGAGAACCGGCCGGAGTGGGGCGGTTTCCGCACAGGGCTCCACGGTAGGAGCTATGGAGGCGAATCTAGAAAAAACTGACTTTTGAGTCAAATAATTTTTTGACCTGTAGGTCAGTCAGTTTGCCCATAAACGAAAACGGCACCCGAAGGTGCCGTTTCCCAGGGGCGGGACGCTCAGATGCGCTGGGTGTCGGTAAGCTGGTATTCCTCGCCGGCATAGTAGGCGCGCACCTTCGGGTCCATCACCGCGCGCCAGAGCGGTGGGAACAGGGCGAGGACGATCATCCCGGCGTAGCCGTTGGGCAGTTGCGGGCTGCTGTCGTAGTGGCGCAGCACCTGGTAGCGGCGCTTGGCGTAGGCATGGTGGTCGGAATGGCGCTGCAGGTGGAAAAGGAACAGGTTGGTCAGGAGGAAATTGCTGTTCCACGAGTGTTCCGGCGTGGTGCGTTCGTAGCGGCCGTTGTCCAGGCGCCGCCGATGCAGGCCGTAGTGCTCGACGTAGTTGACGATCTCCAGCAGGGTGAAGGCCATCACCGACTGGCCGAGGAAGAAGATCGCTCCCAGCCAGCCGAAGGCCAGGCTGAAGCCGAGCAGGAAGAGGGCGCTGATGGCGTACCACCAGATCAGCTCGTTGCGCCAGTGCAGGGCCGGCAGGCCCTTGCGCTTCAGGCGCTCGGCCTCCAGGCGCCAGGCGTTGAGGAAGTTGTGCTTGTAGGCGTGCGGGAGGAACGAGTAGAGGCTCTGGCCGTAGCGCGAGGACGAGGCATCTTCCGGGGTCGAGACGTGTACATGGTGGCCGCGCACGTGTTCGACCTTGAAGCCGGCATAGCACACCGCCGCCAGCAGCAGGCCGCCGGCGTTCTGTTCCAGTTGCGGGTCCTTGTGGATCAGTTCGTGGGAGACGGTGATGCCGATGGCGCCCATCACGGTGCCCACCGACAGGATCCAGCCCAGTTGGCCGACCCAGTCCCAGCGGGTCTCGTGGGCGAGGATCCAGCCGGACCAGACGAGCATGCCCAGCAACAGCGGGACGGTGGCCAGGGACAGTACGCGGTAGTAGCCCTGTGCTTCCATCTCCGGCACTTCGCTGGCTTCCTCGGGGTTGGCCGGATCGCGGCCGACGATGGCATCGAGGATCGGGATCAGCCCGAACACCACGCTGATCACCAGCCAGGGCCAGGCGTTGGGGTAGTCGCTACCGAGCGACCACCAGTAGCTGAGCGGGATGCCGAGCACCGCGATCAGCCAGATCCAGTAGCCGTACTTTTTCAGACGCAGCATCCAGGCAGAGGAAAGCGAGGCAAACATGGGAAGTCCTCGTATTTATCTTGTTAGATTGTCTGACAATTGTCCTCCCTTGACCGGCCTGCCCCATCCCAACCTTCGTTCTGTCCGCCGCTTCGCCGGGAAGCCGGCGGGGTAACGCCCTGTGTTACACTTCCCATCCATATACCCCCGGAAAACGCGCCCCTGGATAAAAGGATCACCATGACGTTCAAGGCCCCGGACAGCCTGGCAGAGCAGATCGCCCACCACCTCGCGGAACGCATCATCCGGGGAGAACTCAAGGAACGGGAACGTATCCAGGAGCAGAAGGTCACCCAGACCCTCAACGTCAGTCGCGGCTCGGTCCGCGAGGCGCTGCTGATTCTCGAACGCCGCCACCTGGTGAACATCCTGCCGCGCCGCGGCGCCCAGGTGTCCGAACTGTCCCCGCAACATGTGGAAAGCCTCTACGCGCTGATCGTGCAGCTCTACATCCTGCTGGCGGAAAGCGTCGCCCGGCGCTGGCGCAGCGAAGCCGAGCTGGCACCGTTCCTGGTCATCCAGCAGCGCCTGCTGAACAACCTGGCGCAAAGCGATATCGACGGCTTCGTCGAGGCCAGCTTCGACATCATGCGCGCGGCCTTTCCTTTCGCGAACAATCCCTACCTGCAGGAGACCGTCGAAAACCTGCTGCCGGCGGTGAGTCGCGCCTACCACCTGGCGCTGGAACGGCGCAAGGCGGAAATGAACCAGTTCCTCGGCAGTTTTGCTCAGCTCCTGCAAGCGGTGATCGCCCGTGACGAGGCGAGGATCCGCGAGGTCCTGCTGGAATACGGCCGCCACAACTGCCAGCTGGTGCTGGCCGCGCTCGCCGAACGCTGATGGCGACCCTGGCGGGAGCGCACGCATGCGCCTGAAGAGCATCAAGCTGGCGGGGTTCAAGTCCTTCGTCGATCCGACCACGGTGAACTTCCCCAGCAACATGGCGGCAGTGGTAGGGCCGAACGGCTGCGGCAAGTCGAACATCATCGACGCGGTGCGCTGGGTGATGGGCGAAAGCTCGGCGAAGAACCTGCGCGGCGAGTCGATGACCGACGTCATCTTCAACGGCTCGAATACCCGCAAGCCGGTGAGCCAGGCGAGCATCGAGCTGATCTTCGACAACGCCGAGACCACCCTGGTGGGCGAATACGCCCAGTACGCCGAGATATCCATTCGCCGGCGGGTCTCGCGGGATGGGCAGAACACCTATTTCCTCAACGGCACCAAGTGCCGGCGGCGCGACATCACCGACATCTTCCTCGGCACCGGCCTGGGGCCGCGCAGCTACTCGATCATCGAACAGGGCATGATCTCCAAGCTGATCGAGGCGCGTCCGGAAGACCTGCGCAACTTCATCGAGGAAGCCGCGGGCATTTCCAAGTACAAGGAGCGCCGCCGCGAAACCGAAAGCCGCATCCGTCGGACCCAGGAAAACCTGGCACGCCTCACCGACCTGCGCGAAGAGCTGGGGCGGCAACTGGAACGCCTGCACCGGCAGGCCCAGTCGGCGGAAAAATACCAGGAGCACAAGGCCGAGGAGCGCCAGCTCAAGGCCCAGCTGGGTGCCGTGCGCTGGCGCGACCTGAACGAGCAGGTCGGTCAGCGCGAGCGGGTCATCGGCGACCAGGAGGTCGCCTTCGAGGCCCTGGTAGCCGAGCAGCGCGGTGCCGATGCCGGCATCGAACGGCTGCGCGACGGCCATCACGAGTTGTCCGAACGCTTCAACCAGGTGCAGGCACGCTTCTATTCGGTCGGCGGCGACATCGCCCGGGTCGAGCAGAGCATCCAGCATGGCCAGCAGCGCCAGCGCCAGTTGCAGGACGACTTGCGCGAAGCCGAACGGACCCGCCAGGAAACCGAATCGCACCTCGGGCACGACCGTACCTTGCTCGCGACCCTGGCTGAGGAAATGGCCATGCTCGCACCGGAACAGGAACTCAGCGCGGCCGCCGCGGAAGAAGCGGGCATCGCCCTGGAACAGGCCGAGCAGGGCATGCAGGCCTGGCAGCAGCAGTGGGATGCCTTCAACCAGCAGAGTGCCGAACCCCGCCGCCAGGCCGAGGTGCAGCAGTCGCGCATCCAGCACCTGGAGCAGAGCCTGGAGCGCCTGCAGGATCGCGAGCGGCGCCTGCAGGAGGAGCGTGGCCAGTTGGCGGCCGACCCTGAGGACGCGGCGATCCTCGAACTCAACGAGCAGGTGGCGATCGCCGAACTGGCCCTGGAAGAACTGCAATTGCAGGAGCAGGGCCAAGCCGAGCGACTCGAACAATTGCGCCAGGAATTGCAGCAACTGGCCGCCGAACAGCACCAGGCGCAGGGCGAGTTGCAGCGCCTGAACGGGCGCATCGCTTCGCTGGAGGCCCTGCAGCAGGCCGCTCTCGATCCCGGACAGGGCGCCTTGGAGTGGTTGCGCGAGCAGGGCTTGGAACAACGTCCGCGCCTCGCCGAAGGCTTGCGTGTCGAGCCGGGTTGGGAGCTGGCGGTGGAGACCGTGCTCGGCGCGGATCTGCAGGCGGTCTTGCTGGACGGCTTCGACGGGCTCGCCCTGGCCGGCTTCGGCAAGGGCGAGCTGCGCCTGCTCAGCCCCGCTCGTGGAGCCGCGACGGCGGCCGGTTCGCTGCTGGACAAGGTCCGCGCCGACGCCGACCTGAGTCCCTGGTTGGCCCGGGTGAAACCGGTGGAGACCCTGGAACAGGCGCTCGCCCAGCGCGGCGCCCTGGACGACGGCGAGAGCCTGATCAGTCGCGATGGCTACTGGGTCGGCCGGCACTTCCTGCGGGTCCGGCGCAGCGACGAGGCCCAGGGCGGCATGCTCGCCCGCGCCCAGGAACTGGAGGCGTTGCAGGAGCGGCGGGAGGCCCTGGAAACCCGTGTCGCCGAAGGCGAGGAGCGTCTGGCTGCGGCCCGCGACGAGCAGCGCGAGCTGGAAGGCGCGCGCGAGCAGGTGCGGCGCCAGGTCCAGGAGGAGGGGCGCCGGCACGGCGAGCTGAAGGCGCAGTTGTCCGCGCAGCAGGCCAAGGTCGAGCAACTGGTACTGCGTCGCCGCCGTCTCGACGAAGAAGTGGCGGAACTGGCCGAGCAGCGCGCGCTGGAACAGGAGCAACTGAGCGAGGCGCGCCTGACCCTGCAGGAAGCGCTGGATAGCATGGCGCTGGACACCGAGCGCCGGGAAACCCTGCTGGCGGAGCGTGACGCCCTGCGCGAACGGCTCGACCGGATTCGCCAGGATGCCCGCACCCACAAGGACCATGCGCACCAGTTGGCGGTGCGGGTCGGCTCGCTGAAGGCGCAGCACAATTCCACCCAGCAGGCCCTGGAGCGCCTCGACCAGCAGTCGGCGCGCCTCAACGAGCGTTGCGAACAGCTCAACCTCAATCTGGAGGAGGGGGCGGCACCGCTGGAAGAGCTGCGCATGAAGCTCGAGGAGTTGCTGGAGCGGCGGATGGCCGTCGAGGACGAACTCAAGCAGGCGCGGCTGGCCCTGGAAGACGCCGATCGCGAACTGCGCGAGGTGGAGAAGCGCCGCGGCCAGGCCGAGCAGCAATCGCAACTGCTGCGTGGCCAGCTGGAGCAGCAGCGCCTGGAGTGGCAGGGGCTGGTGGTGCGGCGCAAAGCCTTGCAGGAGCAGCTCGCCGAAGACGGCTACGACCTGCATACGGTACTGGCCAACCTGCCCCTGGATGCCAGCGAACGCGATTGGGAGGAGCGTCTCGAGAGTCTCGCGGCGCGCATCCAGCGTCTGGGGCCGATCAACCTGGCGGCGATCGAGGAGTACCAGCAGCAGTCCGAGCGCAAGCGCTACCTGGACTCGCAGAACGACGACCTGGCCGAAGCGCTGGAGACGCTGGAAAACGTCATCCGCAAGATCGACCGGGAAACCCGCAATCGTTTCAAGGAAACCTTCGACCAGATCAATGCTGGCCTTCAGGCATTGTTCCCGAAGGTATTCGGCGGCGGTACGGCATATCTGGAACTTACCGGCGAAGATCTACTCGATACCGGTGTGGCGATCATGGCGCGCCCGCCGGGCAAGAAGAACAGCACCATCCACTTGTTGTCCGGCGGGGAAAAGGCGCTGACCGCGCTGGCGCTGGTATTCGCCATCTTCCAGTTGAACCCGGCGCCGTTCTGCATGCTCGACGAAGTCGATGCGCCATTGGACGATGCCAACGTCGGACGTTATGCGCGATTGGTGAAGGAGATGTCGGAAAAGGTGCAGTTCATCTATATCACCCACAACAAGATCGCCATGGAAATGGCCGATCAGTTGATGGGCGTGACCATGCATGAGCCGGGCTGTTCACGGCTTGTTGCAGTTGACGTGGAAGAGGCGGTCGCATTGGCTGAAGCCTGAGTGTCAGGCAGTGTAAACTTGTGCATGGGCATGTTAGTTTAATGGCCACTTTTTGTATCGCGTGGGAAAGTTCTGTCAGAACAAGGTTGGCTCCACGTTTCAAGGGACAGGACGTCCTTTTTTCATTTTTTATTCACCATTTTCACTAGGGGCTACGGAATTACATGGATATCGGTCTGCGCGAATGGCTTATCGTTATCGGGCTTATCGTGATCGCCGGCATTCTCTTCGACGGTTGGCGGCGGATGCGGGGCGGCAAGGGCAAGTTGAAGTTCAAGCTCGACCGCAGTTTCGCCAATCTGCCGGACGACGACGGCGACTCGGCTGAACTGCTGGGGCCGGCGCGCGTGGTCGAGCATCGCGAGCCATCCTTCGACGAACAGGACCTGCCCAGCGTCAGCGCCCGCGAAGCCAAGGAACGCAAGGGCGGCAAGCGCCAGGAAGAGCCGCGCCAGGGCGATCTGGACCTCGACGAGGGGCTGGCCCTGGAGGCGGACCCGAGCGATGCCGCCGAGACGGTGGAGCCGCGCAAGGGCAAGTCGAAGGGCCGCAAGGAGAAAGAGCGGGAGAAAGCCCCTGCGGTTGCTGCCGAACCTGCCCCGGTCGACGAGGTGCTGATCATCAACGTCATCGCCCGCGACGAGAGCGGCTTCAAGGGGCCGGCATTGTTGCAGAACATCCTCGAGAGCGGCCTGCGCTTCGGCGACATGGACATCTTCCATCGCCACGAAAGCATGGCCGGCAATGGCGAGATCCTGTTCTCCATGGCCAATGCGGTGAAACCGGGCACTTTCGACCTGGACGACATCGACAACTTCAGCACCCGCGCCGTGAGCTTCTTCCTCGGCCTGCCGGGGCCGCGCCATCCGAAGCAGGCCTTCGACGTGATGGTTGCCGCCGCGCGCAAGCTGGCCCACGAGCTGAACGGCGAGCTGAAGGACGAGCAGCGCAGCGTGTTGACCGCCCAGACCATCGAGCACTACCGCCAGCGCATCATCGACCATGAGCGTCGCAGCCTGATGCAGAAGCGCTGATCCGGCCACAGCCCCTTTCTTCGTACGGGAGGGGGCGAACTACTCTATAGAGCAGCCGAGGCTGCTCTTTTCGTTTCACGGACTCCCACCATGACCGACACCCAGGCTGCCGCCGAACGCATCGCGCAACTGCGAACCGAACTGGACACCCACAATTACCGTTACTACGTGCTCGACGAACCGAGCATTCCCGACGCCGAATACGATCGCCTGTTCCGCGAGTTGCAGGCGCTGGAGGCCGAGTACCCGCAACTGCTGACGCCCGACTCGCCGACCCAGCGGGTCAGCGGCACGCCGGCCTCGGCGTTCGGCGAAGTGCGCCATGAGATCCCCATGCTCAGCCTCGGCAACGCCTTCGAGGAGCAGGACCTGCTGGACTTCGACCGCCGCGTACGCGAAGGACTGGCCGACCTGTTGCCTGGCGGCGGCCTGCTCGGCGGTGGCGCGGAGGTCGAGTACAGTTGCGAGCCGAAGCTGGACGGCCTGGCCGTCAGCCTGCTCTACGAACGCGGCCAACTGGTGCGCGGCGCCACCCGTGGCGATGGCAGCACCGGCGAGGACATCACCAGCAACGTACGCACCATTCGCAACGTACCGCTGAAGCTGCACGGCGAAGGCTGGCCGGAGATCCTCGAAGTGCGCGGCGAGGTGTTCATGTCCAAGGCCGGTTTCGAGGCGCTCAACGCCAAGGCCGTGGAAACCGGCGGCAAGACCTTCGCCAACCCGCGCAACGCGGCGGCCGGCAGCCTGCGCCAGCTGGATTCGAAGATCACCGCCAGTCGCCCGCTGGAATTCTGTGCCTACGGCTTCGGCCAGGTCAGCGGGACGCTGCCGGACACCCAGGTGGGCATCCTCGAGGCGTTCCGCAGCTGGGGTATCCCCATCAGTCGCGAGCTGCGCCTGGTCAAGGGCGCCCAGGCCTGCCGCGACTACTACGACGACATCGGTCGCCGACGCGATGCGCTGGCCTACGAGATCGACGGCGTGGTGTTCAAGGTCAACCGCATCGCCTTCCAGCGCGAACTGGGCTTCCGCGCGCGCGAGCCGCGTTGGGCGATCGCCCACAAGTTCCCCGCGCGCGAGGAGTTGACCGAGCTGCTGGGTGTCGAGTTCCAGGTCGGCCGCACCGGCGCCGTGACCCCGGTGGCACGCCTCAAGCCGGTGCAGGTGGCCGGCGTCACGGTGTCCAATGCGACCCTGCACAACATGGATGAAGTCGCCCGCCTGGGCCTGCGCATCGGCGATACGGTGGTGATCCGCCGTGCTGGCGATGTGATTCCGCAGGTCATGCAGGTGGTGCTCGAGCGCCGCCCGGCGGATGCGCAGGCTATCGAGGTGCCCGAGCATTGCCCGGTCTGCGGCTCGGCCGTGGAGCGGACCCAGTTGGTCAAGCGCAGCAAGGGCAAGGAGTCGATCAGCGAGGGCGCCATCTATCGCTGCGTCGGCCGCCTCTCCTGTCAGGCGCAGTTGAAGCAGGCGATCATCCATTTCGTATCGCGCCGGGCAATGGACATCGACGGTCTTGGCGACAAGATCGTCGAGCAACTGGTGGATCGCGGGCTGGTCGCCTCGCCGGCGGATCTCTATACCCTGACCTATGAACAGGTGTTCGAGCTGGAAGGGTTCGCCGAGCTGTCCACCAACAACCTGCTGACGGCCATCGCCGATAGCCGCAAGCCTTCGCTGGCGCGCTTCATCTTCGCTCTGGGTATTCCCGACGTCGGCGAGGAAACCGCCAAGCTGCTGGCGCGTTCGCTGGGTTCGCTCGAGCGGATCGGCAAGGCGCTCCCGGAAGTGTTGACCTACCTGCCGGACGTCGGCGCCGAGGTAGCCTACGAGATCCACAACTTCTTCGCCGACGAGCACAACCGCCAGGTGATCGCCCAGTTGCGCGATGCCGAACATGGCGTGCAGTTGCAGGAAGAGGGCGAGGTCGCCGCGGAGTTCGCCGCTTGTGCCTCGCTGGCCGGTTTCATCGACAAGCTGAACATTCCCTTCATCGCCGCCACCGGCGCGGAAAAGCTGGCCAGCCGCTTCGGTTCGCTCGACGGCATCATCCGCGCCGACTGGCTCGATCTACGCCAGGTGGAGCGTCTGCCCGAGCGAGCGGCGAAAAGCCTGCGCGATTTCTTCGACGAGCCGGCCAACGTGCAGCGTGCCCTGGCCATCGAGGCGCAGTTGCGTGAGTTCGGCATGCATTGGCAGAGCGAGCGCAAGGCGGTCGAAGGCCTGCCTCTGGCCGGGCAGACCTGGGTGCTGACCGGCACCCTGGAGGCGATGAGCCGGGACGTGGCCAAGGACAAGCTGGAAGGGCTCGGCGCCAAGGTGGCCGGCTCGGTGTCGGCCAAGACCCACTGCGTGGTCGCCGGGCCCGGCGCCGGCTCGAAGCTGGCCAAGGCCAACGAGCTGGGCGTGAAGGTGCTCGACGAAGACGGCCTGCTGAAACTGTTCGACGAGCACGGCGTCGCCCGCTGAAGCGGCGGCGCTGCTGCGAAAGATTTCCGAAGACTGGAGTTAACGATGGACAAGGCAAGAAAGCAGCGGTTGCTGGGCGTGCTCGCATTGGTGGTGCTGTTCGGCGCCTACGTGGGTTGGAGCGAGCGGCCGCGCATCCTGCTGCATTACAGTGGCCAGGCTTCGGCGCCGATCGCCTACAGCTACAAGGAGCAGGGCGTGGAAACCTTCTCCGGGGAGATCCGGCCCGGCCAGGTCCGCGAGTTTCCGGTGAAGCTGTTCGGCGGCAGCGATTACCGGATCGCCTTCTCCTTCCATCGCGGTGAGGAGAAGTATGCGTCGTTCAGCACCAAGCCGGGCTGGGGCACCCTGGACCTGTATGTCGATACCGAGCTGAGCGTATCGACCCAGCCGCCGCCGGAGGGTCTGATCCAGCAGCAATGAACCGCCTTCGCGAAATGGATTGCAAACGTAAGTGCTTGAAGTGGTTGTAACTTACGCGCAAGCCGGTAGAATGGCGCGGCCTACCCGAGGGTAGGCTGCAATGGTGGCCCTGTCGGTCCCCCCGCAACGATTACCCGTCAACCTGGTCAGGTCCGGAAGGAAGCAGCCACAGCGGGAACATCGTGTGCCGGGGTGTGGCTGGCGGGGCCGCCTCCATTTCAGGCCCGCCATTTTTCGCACGCCGCCGCCGCTCTTATCGGTAGCGCTGCAGTATCTCCTCGATCTCTCCGCTGCGCTTCATTTCCTCGAACGTCTTCAGTATCGCTTCCACCGGAACCTCTGCGGAGTCCCGCACCATGCAGCTCACCGCCGTCTCTTCGAGCTGCGCGGCTTCCTGGAGTGGCGGCTGCCCCGGCGCCTGGCGGTTGCTCCAGTGCAGCGACAGTTGATGGCTGACCGCGTAGCGGTAGCGGCCGGCGCGCAGCTTTTCCAGCACCAGATCCTGGGTGCGCGCATCGTCGCGGCGCAGTCGGCCGATGTCGAACAGCGCTTGCAAGCGGGGATAGCTGTAGCCAAGGACGGTACCGATACGCTGGGCCGGCAGCGCCTCGGGAATCGGCGCGAAGCCTTCGCGGGCGACCAGGATGTCGCGTTGCACCAGCAGCGCGACGCTCCAGCGATAGCCGGGGAAGTCGTGGCTGAGCCAGGCGGGGCTGATGTAGCAGCGGACATCGATTTCGCCAGCGTTCATCGCCTGCTCGATGCGCCCGCGCGGGTAGGGGTGGTAGAGCGCCTTGCGGCCGACCTGCCGGGCAAGGGAGCGGGTGATGTCGTAGACGATGCCGTCGATCGGCTGGCCCCGTTGCAGGCGGACCAACGGCATGCTCCAGCTTTCCATCACCGAGAAGCGCAATGGCGTCGCGTCGGTCTCCGCGGCCGTCGCTGGCAGGGCCGCGAGCAACTGCAGCAGGAGCAGCGCCGGTGCGCCGAAATGAGGCATGAACGATGTCAGGGAAGGTAGAGTCATTGCCACCGACGAGGGCTGCTGAAGGGCCAGGGGAATTCTTAGCACGCAGTTTGCCAAGTCGGCGAGCGCAGAAGGGGTAAATTGCGCTAGCATTGGCCGACTTGTGCTTCCCTTCTGCGACGGTTTTCGATGAGTTATCAAGTTCTTGCGCGTAAATGGCGTCCCCGTTCCTTCCGTGAAATGGTCGGCCAGACCCATGTGCTCAAGGCTCTGATCAACGCCCTGGACAACCAGCGGCTGCACCATGCCTACCTGTTCACCGGTACCCGCGGGGTCGGCAAGACCACCATCGCGCGGATCCTGGCCAAGTGCCTGAACTGCGAGACCGGGGTCAGCTCCACGCCGTGCGGCGAATGCTCGGTCTGTCGCGAAATCGACGAAGGCCGCTTCGTCGACCTGATCGAAGTGGACGCCGCGAGCCGGACCAAGGTCGAGGATACCCGCGAGCTGCTCGACAACGTGCAGTACTCGCCGACCCGCGGACGCTACAAGGTCTACCTGATCGACGAAGTGCATATGCTCTCGTCGCACAGTTTCAATGCGCTGCTCAAGACCCTCGAGGAGCCGCCGCCGCACGTCAAGTTCCTGCTGGCCACCACCGACCCGCAGAAGTTGCCGGTGACCATCCTCTCGCGCTGTCTGCAGTTCTCCCTGAAGAACATGCCGCCGGAGCGGGTGGTCGAGCACCTGACCCACGTGCTCGGAGCCGAGAACGTGCCCTTCGAGGATGACGCCCTGTGGTTGCTCGGGCGCGCCGCCGACGGCTCGATGCGTGACGCCATGAGCCTGACCGACCAGGCCATCGCCTTCGGCGAGGGCAAGGTGCTGGCCGCAGACGTGCGGGCGATGCTCGGTACCCTCGATCACGGCCAGGTCTATGGCGTGCTCCAGGCCTTGCTGGAGGGCGATGCGCGCGCCCTGCTCGAAGCGGTGCGCCACCTGGCCGAGCAGGGGCCGGACTGGGGCGGCGTGCTTGCCGAAATACTCAACGTGCTGCACCGCGTCGCGATCGCCCAGGCCCTGCCGGAAGCGATCGACAATGGCCAGGGCGACCGCGAGCGGGTGCTGGCCCTGGCCCAGGCGTTGCCGGCGGAAGACGTACAGTTCTATTACCAGATGGGCCTGATCGGCCGCCGCGACCTGCCGCTGGCGCCCGATCCGCGTAGCGGCTTCGAGATGGTGTTGCTGCGGATGCTCGCGTTCCGCCCGGCGGACGCCGACGGCGCGCCGAGGACGCCGCTAAAGGACCTGGGGATCAGCAAGGCCACGACTGATCCCGCCAACTCCCCCGTGGCCGGCGCGGCCTCGCCTGCGCCGGTCGCTGCCGTTGCTGCCGCGCCCGTAGCTGCGCCCGTCGAAGCCCCGGCTGCCCCGGCGGCAGCACCATCCGCGCCGCCGGCGGCGGTCGAGGCACGCGTCGCGGAAGCGGTTGTCGAAGAGCCCGCCGCCGCGGCAGAGGTCGTCGACTTGCCCTGGGAAGAGCCGGCGCCGAGCCTCGCTGCCGAGCCCGAGCCCGAGCCCGAGCCCGA
>NZ_KV819927.1:26949-44230 GCF_001815235.1 Pseudomonas sp. HMSC065H01
CCCGAGCCCGAGCCCGAGCCCGAGCCCGAGCCGCTAGCCGTGGAGGCTCCCTCGGCCCCTCCGGCAGTGGCGGTCGAGGCGGTGGTGGAAACCGTTCTGGAAGCCCTGCCGGCTGCGTTGCCGGTAGCACCTGACGAGCAGGACGAGCAGGACGACGAGCCACCGCCCGCGGACGACTACTACGAAGTCGACATGGATACCCTGGCCTACCTGGATGCCGCGCCCGAGCCTGACGTGGTCGTGGTGGAGGAGCCGCTGCCGGCGGCGAAGCCGGCCACTGGCCTGGCCGCGGAGTGGCTGGAGCTGTTCCCGCGGCTCGGCCTCGGCGGCCTGACCGCCAGCATCGGTGCCAACTGTACGCTGGTAGCTGCCGACGGCGACCACTGGCATCTGCATCTCGATCCGGGCCAGAGCGCGCTGTTCAACGCCACCCAGCAGCGGCGGCTGAACGATGCGCTGAACCAGCACCTGGGGCGCACCCTCAAACTGGAGGTGACCCTGCAGAAGCCTGAGCAGGAGACCCCGGCCCAGGCAGCGGCACGCCGGCGTGCCGAGCGCCAGCGGGCGGCCGAGGCATCGATCGATGCCGACCCGTTGGTCCGGCAGTTGCGCGAGCAGTTCGCCGCGGTGGTCCGTGACGGTACCATCGAACCTTTGGAAGCCAAGGCCTGACCGGCGCTTGGCGCACGCAACAAGACGACATTCGAGGTGAAGAACATGATGAAAGGTGGCATGGCCGGCCTGATGAAGCAGGCGCAGCAGATGCAGGAAAAGATGCAGAAGATGCAGGAAGAGCTGGCCAACGCCGAAGTGACCGGGCAATCCGGCGCCGGTCTGGTCAGCGTGGTGATGACCGGGCGCCACGACGTCAAGCGCGTCAGCCTGGACGACAGCCTGATGCAGGAAGACAAGGAAATCCTCGAAGACCTGATCGCCGCCGCGGTCAACGATGCGGTGCGCAAGATCGAGCAGAACAACCAGGAAAAGATGTCCGGCTTCACCTCGGGTATGCAACTGCCGCCCGGCTTCAAGATGCCCTTCTGATTCTGCGTTCGTGCCGGGTCCGCCTTCTTCGGACGGCGCCCGGCAGCCATTCCCCTCCCTCTATCCGACGAGTCCTGCATGAGTTTCAGCCCGCTGATCCGCCAACTGATCGAGTCCCTGCGCATTCTTCCCGGTGTCGGGCAGAAGTCGGCCCAGCGCATGGCGCTGATGCTGCTGGAGCGCGATCGCAGCGGCGGCCTGAAGCTGGCCCAGGCGTTGATCGCCGCGATGGAAGGGGTCGGTCATTGCCGGCAGTGCCGTACCCTCAGCGAGGAGGAGTTGTGCCCGCAGTGCGCCGACCCGCGACGCGACGACTCGCTGCTCTGCGTGGTGGAAGGCCCGCTGGACGTATTCGCGGTGGAGCAGACCGGCTACCGCGGCCGCTATTTCGTGCTCAAGGGACACCTGTCGCCGCTCGACGGCCTGGGGCCGGAGGCGATCGGCATTCCCGAACTGGAAGCGCGGATCAGGGACGGAGCCTTCAGCGAGGTGATCCTCGCCACCAACCCCACCGTCGAAGGCGAGGCCACCGCCCACTATATCGCCCAGCTACTGGCCGGCCGCGGCCTGACCTTGTCGCGTATCGCCCATGGCGTGCCGCTGGGCGGCGAGCTGGAGCTGGTCGATGGCGGCACCTTGGCCCACGCCCTGGCCGGACGGCGGCCGATCTCCTGAGCTCTGTGCCTCCCGTATCCGTAGGACGGGCGGCCTATACGCCCTCGCCGATGGCCAGTTTCCCGTATTGAAAACCAAGCAAGCGCTAGGTAAGTTCTGAGGCTCCCATCAGGAGCCCGGCCATGACTGACTTCCAGCAGTACTTCGACGAGTCCCATCAACTGATCCGGGATTCGGTTCGCCGTTTCGTCGAGCGCGAGGTGTTGCCGTACATCGATGAATGGGAGGAGGCCGAGGAATTTCCCCGCGAACTCTATCTCAAGGCCGGCGCGGCCGGGATCCTCGGCATCGGCTACCCGGAAGCCTACGGCGGCAGTTGCGAAGGCGATCTGTTCGCCAAGGTGGCGGCCAGCGAAGAGCTCATGCGCTGTGGTTCCGGCGGCTTGGTCGCCGGGTTGGGATCGCTGGATATCGGCTTGCCTCCGGTGGTCAAGTGGGCCCGTCCCGAGGTGCGCGAGCGGGTAGTGCCGGCGGTGCTGCGCGGCGAGAAGATCATGGCCCTGGCGGTCACCGAGCCCTCTGGCGGCTCCGACGTGGCCAACCTGAAGACCCGTGCGGTGCGCGATGGCGATCACTATCGCGTCAGCGGCAGCAAGACCTTCATCACCAGCGGCGTGCGCGCGGACTACTACACGGTGGCGGTGCGTACCGGCGGCGAGGGTTTCGCCGGCATCAGCCTGCTGCTGGTGGAGAAGGGCACTGCCGGGTTCAGTGTCGGCCGCAAGCTGAAGAAGATGGGCTGGTGGGCGTCGGATACCGCCGAACTGTTCTTCGACGACTGCCGGGTGCCTGCGGAAAACCTCATCGGCGTGGAGAATGCCGGCTTCGCCTGCATCATGGCCAATTTCCAGAGCGAGCGCCTGGCCCTGGCGGTGATGGCCAACATGACCGCGCAATTGGCTCTGGAGGAGTCGCTGCGCTGGGCGCGCGAGCGAGAAGCGTTCGGCAAACCGATCGGCAAGTTCCAGGTGCTGCGCCATCGTCTCGCGGAAATGGCCACGCAACTGGAGGTTTCCCGGGAGTTCACCTATCGCCAGGCAGCGAAGATGGCCGCCGGCAAGAGCGTGATCAAGGAGATATCGATGGCCAAGAACTTCGCCACCGATGTCGCCGATCGCCTGACCTATGATGCCGTGCAGGTGCTCGGCGGCATGGGCTACATGCGCGAAAGCCTGGTGGAGCGGCTGTATCGCGACAACCGGATTCTCTCCATCGGCGGCGGTTCGCGGGAAATCATGAACGAGATCATCGGCAAGCAGATGGGGTTGTAGGGCCGCGTTCTATCAGGTGAAGTCCAGGTCGTAATGCGCCTGGCCACAGTGCAGGCAGTCGAAGCGGTAGATGGCCGGATTGCCGCCGGGCGTATAGGCGTCGACGAGGCGTTGCCAGGTGATAGCCGGCCAGGCGAAATCGGCGAAGCGCTGCGCCAGGCCCTCGGCTCCCAGTTGCCCGATTTCCTCACGCCCCGCGTCGCCGCGAAAGGCGCAGGCATCCTCGCAGCAAACCAGCCAGCGCTCCTGCTGCCAGGAGGTGTAGCCGGGCGTGCGCTCGCAGACTTCGGTGACGATATCCGCGGCGACGCCGGCGTCGAGCAGCGGATAGTCGTCGGAAAAGCTCGCTTCGTAGCGCGCGGCCGCGCTGCCGTCGGCTATGCACCAGGGGCAAAGGCTGCCGGGCGGCAACTCGTGGCGGGAATAGGGAGAACCGGTGTAGACGTAGCCACGAGCCTTGCCACAGCACTGGCAGGTGGTGGCGGAAGCCTCGATGCTGCTGCTGGCGAGCGGTTCGGGATGGTAGCGGAAGTGAGGAAGGGGAGGGTTCATGACGGCCGTACCCTGGAGACTGGCCGTCGAGTATGACGTGCCGGGCAGCCTAGCGGCTACCCGGCGGGCCTGTTCACTCGCTGGCTTCGCGGGCGCCCTGGGGGCTCTTCGGGCGCGGCGCGAAGCGCGCTGCCAGGCGCATGCTGGCGGTGACCAGGCGCTGGTAGAGCACTGGTGCCAGGCGCAGCATCACGTCGATCGCGTGGGCGTCGGTGCCGATCAGGATGCGCCGGCTGTCGCGCTGCACGCCGCGCAGGATGACCTGGGCGGCCTTCTCCGGGGTGGTCCGCAGCAACTGGTCGTTGAATTGCTCGCGAGCCTTGTCCGGAGCCTGGCCGGTGACCTTGGCCATGCTCTCGTTCATTCTCGCGGTCTTGGCGATGTTGGTCTTGATCCCGCCGGGATGCACGCAACTGGCGGAGACGCCGGAGTCCTCCATGTCCAGTTCCTGGCGCAACGACTCGGTGAAGCCACGCACCGCGTACTTGGTGGCGTTGTAGGCGCTCATGCCGGGCTGGGCGAACAGCCCGAAGACGCTGGAGACATTGACCACGTGGCCGTTGCCGGAGGCCTTCAGGTGCGGAAGGAACGCCTTGGTGCCGTTCACCACGCCCCAGAAGTTGATGTTCATGATCCACTCGTATTCCGAGTAGTCGCTGCCTTCCACGGTACCGGCGTGGGCGACGCCCGCATTGTTGAAGATCAGGTTCACCCGGCCATGTTCGCTGGCCGCCTTGTCGGCCCAGGCCTGCACCTGCTCGCGGTCGGCCACGTCGACGACCGCGGTGGAGACGCGTACCCCGCTGCTGGCGAGCAATTGGCGGGTCTCCTCGAGAGCTGCGGCATTGACGTCGGCCAGGGCCAGGTGACAACCCTGCCTGCCCAGCTCCACGGCCAGGGCGCGACCGATGCCCGAGCCTGCGCCGGTGATGGCGGCGACTTTGTTTTCGAACGACTTCATGCGGGTACCCCTTCGGCCTGTTGGCGGGCTTCGTTGCTCAGGGCGGCGAGCGGTGTCGTGGTGAGGTGGTAGGCGGAGGCGTCGAACTGCCGGGTCAGGGCACGGAAGCGCCAGGTGAATCCCGGCCACAGGGTGCAGTTGCGGCCGCTGACCGGATGCAGGTACCAGCTCTTGCAACCGCCCACGCTCCAGACGCTGCGGTCCAGCTTGCGCTGGAGGTATTCGTTG
Organism: Pseudomonas sp. HMSC065H01; assembly: GCF_001815235.1. Taxonomy (NCBI): domain Bacteria; kingdom Pseudomonadati; phylum Pseudomonadota; class Gammaproteobacteria; order Pseudomonadales; family Pseudomonadaceae; genus Pseudomonas; species Pseudomonas sp. HMSC065H01. Next base: position 31,681 of record NZ_KV819927.1, read on the forward strand.
TAGCGTTCCTGCACCGGGGCCTTGACCTCGAGACTGAGCAGTTCGCGGCGCTTCATCAGCTTCAGCGCATCGAGGACGTAGGCGATCTGCGACTCGATCATGTAGACCATCGAGTTGTGGCCGAGGCCGGTGTTCGGTCCCATCAGGAAGAACAGGTTGGGGAAGCCGGCGGTGGTAGTGCCCTTGTAGGCTTCCGGGCCCTTGGTCCAGCTGTCCAGCAGGTCGCGGCCGTCGCGACCGAAGACCACTCCGCGGGGGATAGGGTCGTTGGCGGTGAAGCCGGTACCGAAGATGATCGCGTCGACCTCGCGTTCCCGGCCGTTGCCGTCGACGATTCCGTTGGCGGTGACGGCGCGGATGCCTTCGGTGATCACCGTGGAATTGGCGGCAGCCAGGGCCGGATAGTAGTTGTGCGACATGAGGATGCGCTTGCAGCCGATGGTGTAGTCCGGCGTGACCTTGCGGCGCAGTTCCGGATCCTTGATCTGCTTGTGGATGTGGCGGATCGCCAGGCGCTGCACCAGCTTCATTACCTGCGGGGCGAAGGTGAAGCCCAGCACCCGCCCTTCGAGCAGGCTGTAGAGGCCGCCGCGCCAGAGCTTCTGCACCAGCGGGAAGCGCCGGAAGCGCCGGCGCTCGGTTTCGCTGATTGCCCGGTCGGGTTTGGGCAGGATCCATGGCGGAGTGCGCTGGTAGAGATCGAGCGCGGCCACCAGCGGCTGGATCTCCGGGACGAACTGGATCGCCGAGGCGCCGGTGCCGATCACCGCCACGCGCTTGCCCTTGAGGTCGTAGTCATGGTCCCACTGCTGGGAATGGAAGACCTTGCCCTGGAAGTTCTCCAGGCCATCGAGGCGTGGATAGGCTGGGGTGGACAGGCCGCCCATGCCGGAAACCACGGCGTTCGCGGTGTAATGGTTGCCCTGGGCGTCATGCAGGTGCCAGAGGCTTTGCCGCTCGTCCCAGGCCAGTTTGCCGATCTCGGTGTTCAGCAGGGTCTTTTCCTGCAAGCGGTATTTTTCCCAGCACTTCTCCAGATAGGCGCGGATTTCCGGCTGGCGGGCGAACATCCGCGTCCACTCCGGGTTCGCTTCGAAGGAGAAGGAATAGACGTGGGATTGCACGTCGCAGGCGCAACCAGGGTAGTTGTTGACTCTCCAGGTGCCGCCGACGCCGGCGTCCTTTTCGAAGATCAGGAAGTCGTCCTCGCCTTCCTGGCGGAGACGGATCGCCATCCCCAGCCCGGAGAAACCGGTGCCGATGATGGCGACCTTGCAGTGCCGGGCGGCGGCAGGGGTGGGTTGGGTACTCATGGCCAAGCTCCTGTTATGATTGTTTGCTGGCGTATACACTCGTCTACCTGCGAATGTAGACATCTGTATACTTCAGGGTCAAGCCAACCTTAGGTAGGGTCGGCGCGGCGCAACGGCCGAACTTGTGGCGCATGGAAACAACCAGGTGGAACATGAGCGATATGAACGAAACGAAGGACAGGGTTGCCGACGCTCCCGGCAAACGCGCCTTGCTGGAGGCGGCCTTGCGCCTGGGCAGCAGCAGCCGCAGCCTGGGGGGCATCGGCTTGCGCGAGCTGGCGCGCGAGGCGGGCCTGAATCCGAACACCTTCTATCGGCATTTCCGCGATATCGACGATCTTGGCCTGACCATGATCCGCGACATCTCTACCCAGCTGCGCCAGCCGCTGCGCCAGCTTCGCCGCGAGGCCGCGACTCGTGCGGCGCCCGGCGCCCGAGCGCAGACGACGCCGTTCGGGCTGGACCTGGAAAGGGGGCGGCGGGTCTGCCGGGAGACGGTGCGGCTGTTCTTCGACTTCGTGGAGAGCAATCCCGCCGCGTTCATCGTCGGCGTGCGTGAACTGCATGGGGCTTCGCCGGTGCTGCGTGGTGCCCTGCGTCAGATCATGGATGAGTTCGCCGAGGACATGTCGGAGGACATCATCGAATTCAGGTTGTTGCCGGCGGTGAGCGAGGCGACCATCCGTCGCCTCTCCAGCCTGATCGGCCGCCAGCTGTTTCAGTTGTCGCTGGACTATATCGGCCAGCCGGAGCGGCGTCGGGAAATCTGCGCCTTGGGTGAGGAACAGATACTGCTGTTGTTCACCGGCGCCGCGGTCCTGCAGATGATGGGCGTTTCGTTGGACGCCGAGGCGTCAGGCCAGCTTGAGCAGGCTCATGCCGGCCAGCAGCAGCAACAGGCCGAGCCAGCCGCGCCAGGCCAGGCGCTGGCCGAACAGCGCCCAGCCCATGGCGACGGTGGCGAGGATGCCGAAGCCGCCCCAGATCGCATAGGCGAGTGACAGCTCGATGTCCTTCACCGCCTGCGCCAGCGCGGTGAAGGCGGCCATCACGCAGAGGATCGAGGCGATCCCGAGGCTGCGCCTGCGGAAACCGTCGGAGTATTTCAACAGCAGGTTGGCGACGACCTCGAGGGCGATCGCCAGGCCGAGCCAGGCGAAGGGAATCCAGTTCAGGGTCAGCATGTGACGGCCTCCCCACGGGGCTGCGCCGGCGTGCCGCTGGCGTTGCGGGTGCCGGACTTGATCAGCAGGATGCCGGCGATCATCACGCCGAGGCCGACGGCCTTGTACAGGCCGATGCTTTCGCCCAGCCAGGCGACGCTGACCGCCGTGATCAGGACGATGCCAATGCCTTCCCAAAGGGCGTAGGCGACTCCGACGGGGACACGCTTGACCGCCAGGGCGAGGAAGAAATAGGACAGGCCGATCATCCCGTACATCAGCAGCATGCCTGCGACAGGGGCGTGGGTGGCGGCCAGTTTCATCGAGGTGGTGCCGATCACTTCGGCGCCGATAGCCAGTAACAGATAGATCCAGGAACGCATGTTGCCCTCCCATGGGCACCGCGGAATGGAGGCCGCGGCCAAAGATGACGAAGAGCGGTGGCGAGGGGCGGGAAAGACCGCGAAGCGCAGGGGCGGTCGCCACCGACAGCAGGTGTCGAGGGAGGGAGCTAGAGGTCGCCGGTCCAGTGACGCTCGCGGGAGACCAGGCGGGAAGTGGGGAGAGGTAATGCCTTAGTGTTCAACATAATGAACATGATATTACCTCAGGGCATCGTAAAAAGCCAATCGATAGGAATTGACTAATTATTTCCTCCGTAAAATGGCGGATTCAGGAACGGTAGTCGAAACGGAGGCTTTTCCGTGTGCAATATCCTGTTCTTCTCTCGAATAAGAAACGCCAGGCGGGGCCTGGCGTCGGGGGCGGAGCGGCACTGGCGGAGGCGGGCTTCAATCGGCGAAGGCCAGTTTGTCCTTCCAGTATTTCTCCAGTTTCGCGGTGTCGTGGTCGCTGGGGTGGAAGCCCGGCCGGTAGTAGTCCAGGTAGGGCAGCAGCAGGCGGGTGAAGAAGCCCTTGCGCAGGCCGAACAGGGTGCCCAGGCCATGCTTCCAGGAGCGCCAGTTGAACAATTGGCCGTCCTTGCGTAGCAGGTCGAGCTGGAACCAGCCGATGACGCCGAAGAACATCAGGGTGGTCAGCATCATCACCAGAACCCGGGTGAAGTAGCCGCCGTAGACTTTCTGGTACACATCGTAGGCGACGTTCTTGTGTTCGTTCTCCTCGATGGCATGCCACATCCACAGCTTGTACATCTTCGGCGACTGCATCTGGATGGTCAGGTCTTCGCGCTTGAGCAGCTGCGCGGCCATGGTCGCGGTGAAATGCTCGAGGGCGCAGGTGATCGCCAACTGGTGTTTCCTGGTGGTGACCTTGCTGACGTTTTCCAGCAGGACCTTGATCCGCAGTTCGAGGCACTCCAGGTCGACCCCGTGCTCCTCGGCATATTCGTTGTAGGCGGCATGCTCCTTCGAGTGCATCGCCTCCTGGCCGATGAAGGCGCTGACGTCCTTCTTCAGTTGCGGATCCTCCAGGCGGTCGCGCACCGCGCGCACGCTATCGACGAAGAATTTTTCGCCGTAGGGGAAAAGCGAAGACAGGTTGTTCATGAACTGGGTCATGAAGGGTTGGCCGTCCCACCAGTACTTCGGGGTTTCGCTGAAGCTGAAATCCATCCGCCGCACGGGGAAATTGGCGCGAACCGGGGAGGCGGTGCCAGTGGCAGTCATGGCTAACTCCTTTTGTTGTTCTGGGGAGGGGAAACGCGCAGGTTTCCTCGGGTTCCCTATGGCGAGCTCGCTATAACACCTCTGAATGTGTCATTAGCTGATGTAATTATTGCAGGATTGTCCAACAGCGGGAGGTCATTCCTGGCCATTTCGAAGTCATTAATGGCCAGGTCGGCTCGACCAGACGGAAGATGGGGCGCAAGGAGCGAGCGCGGGGCGCCAGGGCGCCCCCCGGCGTATCAACGCTCGTCGAGAGCGAACGCGGTGAGACTGAAGGTGGAGATGCCGGCGTCCTGCAGGCGAGTGGAGCCGCCGAGTTCCGGCAGGTCGATGATCGCCGCGGCCTCGAAGACCCTGGCCCCGAGGCGTCGTACCAGGCTCGCGGCCGCCAGCAGGGTCCCGCCGGTGGCGATGAGGTCGTCGAAGATCAGTACGCTGTCGCCTTCGCAGAGGCTGTCGGCATGTACTTCGAGGAAGGCCTCGCCGTATTCGGTCTGGTAGCCCTCGGCGAGTACGTCGGCGGGTAGCTTGCCCTGCTTGCGGAACAGGACCAGCGGCTTGTTCAGCGCATAGGCCACCGCCGAGCCGATGAGGAAGCCGCGGGCATCCATGGCGCCGATGTGGCTGAAATCGACCTCGATGTAGCGCTGGACGAAGCTGTCCACGGTCATGCGCAGCGCGCGTGGCGACTGGAACAGCGGGGTGATGTCGCGGAACACCACGCCGGGCTTGGGAAAGTCCGGCACGGCGCGGATCTGCGACTTGAGGGTGAACTCGTCGAAAATCATGGAAGATCCTGGGCTGGGCGTTTTTCGGGGCCCATCATACAACGGGCCCGCGCTGAGGCGGGCCCGTTGGCGGTTCGCAGGCGCTTCAGCCTTCCAGCTGGCCGCCGGCGAGGGCGCACAGCTCGATGGAGTCGAGGATGTGCACTTCCTTGCCTTCCGCGCTGATCAGGCCGTTCTGCTGGAAGCGGGTGAAGACCCGCGACACGGTTTCCACGGCCAGGCCGAGATAGTTGCCGATCTCGTTGCGCGACATGGCCAGGCGGAACTGCTGGGCGGAGAAGCCACGGGCACGGAAGCGCGCCGACAGGTTGACCAGGAAGGTGGCGATGCGCTCGTCGGCAGTCTTCTTCGACAGCAGCAGCATCATCTGCTGGTCATCGCGGATTTCCCGGCTCATCAGGCGCATCAGTTGGCGGCGCAGTTGCGGCAGCTGCTCGGACAGTTCGTCCAGGCGCTCGAAGGGAATCTCGCAGACCGAGGTGGTTTCCAGGGCCTGGGCGGATACCGGATAGGTCTCGGTATCCATCCCGGACAGGCCGACCAGCTCGCTGGGCAGGTGGAAGCCGGTGATCTGCTCTTCGCCGGCATCGGTGATGCTGAAGGTTTTCAGGGCGCCGGAGCGCACGGCAAAGACCGAGCCGAAAGGATCGCCCTGGCGGAACAGGAATTCGCCTTTCTTCAGGGGACGACCGCGCTTGACGATCTCGTCCAGCGAATCCATGTCTTCCACGGTCAGCGACAGGGGGAGGCACAGCGGGGCCAGACTGCAATCCTTGCAGTGTGCTTGGGGCAGTGCGCGCACCTTGATGGTTTCGGCCATTGAGGGGTCCTTGCTAGGTTAAAGGCACAACAGGAGTAAGGGTAACGCAGCCGCGATGCGGGTGCCAGCCATAGGTCTGGCAACGACCATTTCTGACAGGCCGATGGCGTTTCCAATCAGTGACTTGCGTCAAACAACTGCGACTACCTGTCGCACCCTGTCAAGGGGCGACGAAAAGGGGGCTCAAGTTCGCGACGCGTGGGCCGATCCAATGGAAGAATTCCATTTTTCCCGGAGTGACTGGAATGTTGACCCTCAGTGGCTGGATCACCACCCAGGTGCCACCCTCGTCGCGCGCCGCCGCGGACGCCAAGGCCGCGCGGACCGGCACCGCCGAGCAGGCGGAAGACCCGGCCGCCGGCACCGACGCCGCCGATCAGCATGTACGGCTTTCCCAGGCAGGGCGCGAGCTGGCCGCCACCATGGGGGTGCCGGTGGAGGAGGAGGACGAGGATATCCCGCAGGAGTTGCGGCCGATGGTGAAGATGATCCGCCAGTTGAAGAAGAAGATCGAAGAGAAGCTCAGGGAGCTGCAGGAGGCCATGAGGTCGTCCGATCCGGGGGCGAAGGAGGCTCGCGTGCCTGAGTTGCAGAAGGAGTTGCAACAACTCAACTCCGCCCTGCAGACGGCGACGGCAGCGATGGCATCGGCCATCAAGGAGATGGGTATCAGCGACCCGGCGCTGATCATGAAGGTCATGGGCAGCCGGTAGAAGGGGCGGGGATTCACCGCCCTGTCGTGCGGGCAGGGCGGTGCGCTTTCAGATCACCCGGGAGAAGCGCTGCCGGTTGAGGCTGGGCAGGTAGCGGTCGAACAGCATGCAGATCGAACGCACCAGCAGACGTCCGGAAGACGTGATGTCGATGCCCTTGGCGTCCAGGCGGATCAGGCCATCGGCGGCGAAGCGTTCGAGATCGGGCCACAGCTCGGCGAAGTAACTGCGGAAGTCGATGCCGAACTCTGTCTCGATATCCTCGAAGGCCAGTTCGAAGTGGCAGATCAGTTGCTGGATCACCGCGCGCCGCACCCGGTCGTCGCTGTTGCAGTGCAGGCCGCGACGGATCGCCAACTGGCCGTTGTCGAGGCTGGTCTGGTAGTCGTTGATGTCGCTGCTGTTCTGGCTGTAGAGGTCGCCGATCTGGCTGATCGCCGAGACCCCGAGACCTACCAGGTCACAGTGCCCGTGCGTGGTGTAGCCCTGGAAATTGCGTTGCAGGGTGCCGTCTTCCTGGGCGCTGGCCAGCTCGTCGTCGGGCAGGGCGAAGTGATCCATGCCGATATAGCGGTAGCCCGCCGCGGCGAGTTGCTCGGTGGTGCGCTGGAGCATTTCCAGCTTCTGGCCCGGGCTCGGCAGGTCGTCGGCGTTGATCCGCCGCTGCGGCATGAAACGCTCGGGCAGGTGGGCGTAGTTGAACACCGAGAGGCGATCCGGCTGTAGCGCGATCACTTCGTCGACCGTGCGGGCGAAGCTGTCCGGCGTCTGTTTCGGCAGTCCGTAGATCAGGTCGAGGTTGATCGAGCGGTATTGCAGGGTGCGCGCGGCCTCGACGATGGTACGGGTCTCCTCCGGGGTCTGCATGCGGTTGACCGCCTTCTGCACCTCCATGTCGAAGTCCTGTACGCCGAGGCTGACGCGGTTGAAACCGAGTTCGCGGAGCAGGCCCATGGTCGACCAGTCGGCCTCGCGCGGGTCGATCTCGATGCCGTAGTCGCCCGAATCGTCGTCCAGCAGGTTGAGGTGGGTGCGCAATTGCGACATGAGTTCGCGCAACTGGCCGGGACTGAGGAAGGTCGGGGTTCCGCCACCGAAGTGCAGTTGCTCGACCACCTGCTCGCGGGAGAGGTGGCGGCTGACGATCTCGATCTCGCGGACCAGGCGCGCAAGGTACGGCGCGCTGCGCCCGCGATCCTTGGTGATCACCTTGTTGCAGGCGCAGTAGTAGCAGATGTTGGCGCAGAACGGGATGTGCACGTAGAGCGACAGGGGGTGTCCGGCCTTCCGGCTGTCGCGCAGGGCGTGCAACTGGTCGAACGGGCCGATGCCTTCGTGGAACTGCACGGCGGTCGGATAGGAGGTGTAACGCGGGCCGGAAAGGTCGTAGCGCCGAATCAGGTCAGCGTCCCAGCGAATGGTGTCGAGCATGCCAGAGATCCCCAGTTGGCGAGCTTTAGTCGGGAAGTCTAGGGATTGCGCCGGGAAGGCCTGTTGATTTGTATCAAGCGGGTGAATGTATACAGGATGTGTCGCCCGATGTTGGGACGGGCGTCCGTCAATGCCCCATCAGCCAGGCCTGGTGCGGTCCTGGGAGGGTCCAGAGGCCGAAGAGGATGACCATCAGGCCGCCCACGATGCGTACGCCGCGACGGCGCAGCAGGGCGGTCACCCGTTCGGCGGCCATGCCGGTGGCCAGCAGAACCGGCCAGGTGCCGAGGCCGAACGCCAGCATCAGCAGCGCGCTGTCCAGTGCCGATCCCTGGCTGGTGGCCCAGAGCAGGGTGCTGTAGACCAGCCCGCAGGGCAGCCAGCCCCAGATCGCTCCGAGCAGCAGGGCCCGTGGCAGGCTGGAGACCGGCAGCAGGCGCCGGGCGAAGGGTTCCAGGTGGCGCCAGAGGCCGCGACCGAGCGCCTCGACGCGGGTCAGGCCGCTCCACCAGCCGGCCAGGTAGAGTCCCATGGCGATCAGCAGCAGCCCGGCGACCACCCGCAGCGCGCCGGCCAACGGGGTGCGCGCCACCGCCCAGCCGGCCAGGCCGAGCAGCAGGCCGGCGCAGGCGTAGCTGAGGATGCGGCCGAGGTTGTAGGCCAGCAGCAGGCGCAGACGACGGCCGCGCTGTTCGGCGGGAATGGCCAGGGTCAGGGCGCCCATCAGGCCGCCGCACATGCCCAGGCAGTGGCCTCCCCCGAGCAGGCCGAGGATCAGCGCGGAAACCAGCAGCGGCGCCAGTTCAGCCACGCGGTCGGTCCTCGGGTTTCGACGGCTTCTCCGCTTCGTCGACGCCGGCCTGGTGCTTCGGGTCTTCGTCGTCGAAGAGAATGCTGTGGGCGGGGCCGTCGAGATCGTCGTACTGGCCGCTGTCCACCGCCCAGAAGAACACGTAGATGGCGATGGCGACGATGACGATCGCGACGGGGATCAGGATGTAGAGCGCGGCCATACGGACCTCGGCGAAGGGATTCGGGTCAGCCGCAGGGCGTTGACCACCACCAGCAGCGAACTGACCGACATGCCGATCGCCGCCCAGCCCGGGGTGATCCAGCCGAGCGCGGCGAAGGGCAGGACCAGGCCATTGTACAGGCTGGCCCAGGCCAGGTTCTCGATGATGATATGGCGGGTGCGGCGCGCCAGCCGGAAAGCCTGCACCAGGCTGTCCAGGCGGTTGGACAGGAGCACCGCGTCGGCGCTGGTCTTGGCCAGGTCGGTGGCGCTGCCCATGGCGACGCTGATGTCGGCACCGGCGAGCACCGGTACGTCGTTGACTCCGTCGCCGAGCATCAGCACCCGGCGGCCCTCGCCGTGCAGGCGTTCGAGCATGGCCAGCTTGTCGTCCGGGGTCAGGCCGCCGCGGGCTTCGTCGATGCCCAGTTCGGCAGCGACGCTGGCGACCATCGGCGAGGCGTCACCGGATAGCAGGAGGGTGCGCCAGCCGCGCGCCTTGCAGGCGGCGAGCAGGGCGGGGGCGTCGCTGCGCAGGCGGTCGTCGAGACCGAACCAGGCCAGCGGTCCCTGCTCGTCGCCGAGCAGCAGCCACTGTCCGGAGTCGCCGGGCATCGCGGGCGTGGCGCTGCCGCCCAGGTTGCTGACGAAGGCGGCCTGGCCGATGCGCAGGCGGCGGCCTTCCACCAGGCCTTCGAGGCCCAGTCCCGGATGGCTTGCGACGCTGTCGGCGGCCTCCGGCGCACGGCCGAAGGCGCGGGCGATGGGGTGTTCGGAACGGTTCTCGAGGGCGGCGGCGAGGGCCAGGCAGCGATCCGCGTCGAGATCGCGCAGGGGTAGCACCTGCTTGAGCGTCAGGCGGCCTTCGGTGAGGGTGCCGGTCTTGTCGAAGATTACCGTGTCGATGTGGTTCAGCCCTTCCAGCACGTGCCCGCGCGTGATCAGCAGGCCGAGCTTGTGCAGGCTGCCGGTGGCCGCGGTGAGCGCGGTGGGCGTGGCCAGCGACAGGGCGCAGGGGCAGGTGGCGACCAGCAGCGACAGCACCACCCAGAAGGCGCGCTGGTGGTCGACCTGCCACCACAGCGCGCCGACCGCTGCGGCGACCAGCAGGACGATGAGCAGGAACCACTGCGCCACCTTGTCGGCCAGTTCCGCCAGGCGCGGCTTGTCCGCCTGGGCGCGTTCCAGCAGGCGGACGATGGCCGACAGGCGGCTGTCGTCGCCAAGGGCGCCGACCTCGACGGTCAGCGGCCCCTCGACGTTCAGGGTACCGCCGGTGACGGTGTCGCCGGCCTGGCGTGGATGGGGCAGGTACTCGCCGGTGAGCAGCGACTCGTCGACGCTGGACTGGCCGTCGAGGATCACTCCGTCGGCCGGCAGCACGGCGCCTGGCGGTACCAGCACGCGGTCGCCGACGCGCAGTTCGCTGAGCAGGATGCGCTCGCCCTGGTTGGCGGCGTCCAGGCGCAGGCAGGACGCCGGCAGCAGGTTGACCAGTTGCGCGGTGGAGGCGGCGGTGCGCTCCCGCGCGCGGCGTTCGAGGTAGCGGCCGGCGAGGAGGAACAGGGCGAACATGCCGACCGCGTCGAAATACAGCTCGCCCTGGCCGGTGATCGTCGACCAGATGCCGGCGACGTAGGCGCCGCCGATCGCCAGCGACACCGAGACGTCCATGGTCAGGTGGCGGGTGCGCAGGTCGCGCAGGGCGCCACGGAAGAACTGGCCGCAGCAGTAGAAGACGATCGGCGTGGTGAGGATCAGGCTGACCCAGCGCAGGATGCGGTCCATGCCGGCGGAAAGGTCGAGGTTGAATTCCGGCCAGGTCGCCATCACCGCCATCATCACCTGGATCCACAGCAGCCCGGCGACACCGAGCTGGCGCAGGGCGCGGCGGTTCTCCATGGCCAGGCGCTCGGTGGCGTGGTCGGGTTGGTAGGGATGGCCGGCATAGCCGATCTGGCGCAGTTCGCCGAGCAACTGGCTGAGCGGCAACTGGCTGTCCTGCCAGCGCACGTGCAGGCGATGGTTGGACAGGTTGAGCCGCGCCTCGGCCACGCCAGGCAACTGGCGCAGGTGCTTCTCGATCAGCCAGCCGCAGGCGGCGCAACTGATGCCTTCGATCATCAGGCTGGTTTCCGCCAGCTCGCCCTCATGGCGGACGAAGCCGCCCTGTACGTCCGGGCGGTCGTAGAGCTGCAACTCTTCGCTGAGCGCCTTGGGCAAGGCTTCGGGGTTGGCGGCGTTTTCGCTGCGGTGCCGGTAGTAGCTTTCCAGGCCGCCGGCGACGATGGCCTCGGCCACCGCCTGGCAGCCCGGACAGCACATGGCCCGCGTCTCGCCGAGCACGCGGGCCTCGAAGCGGCTGCCGGCGGGGACCGGCAAGCCGCAGTGGTAGCAGGGCAGGGGGGCGCTCATGGGCGCTTCGCTTCTGCTCCCTGGAGCGGTTCGTCACCCAGCTCCATGACCACGGTCGGCGATACCACCTCTTCCTCGAACAGGCGCCACTGGCCGCTGCCTTCCTGGCCGAGCAGTTCGACGAAGCGACGGCCCTCGACGGCGTCGGTCAGTTGCCCGACGTAGCGCTCGCGGTCGGAGTTGCTGCGCAGCAGCTCCACGCGGCGGTCCTTCTCCGGCTGGGTCGGCGAGATCAGGTTGAGGGTGAGCTGATCCGGACGGCTGTTGCCGGTCAGGCGCACTTCGACTTCGCCGGTCAGGTCGTCGACCTTGACCTTGGCGTGGACTTGCAGGCGTACGGCCAGGTTCTCGCGTTCCAGGGAGCGGTTGATGCCCTTGCCGGCCTCGTAGTAGTTGTCGGTGACCAGGGTGTCCTGGTTGCGCACCGCGATGGTGACCAGGCTCAGCCCGAGCACCACCGAGGTCGCCAGGAGGGCCACGATGAACCAGGCCCAGAAGTGTTTGTACCAGGGTTGAGGGTGGGTCTCGGACTGCATGCTCAAGTTACTCAACGGGTGCGTGGGCCAATGAAGCGACTCTTCGCTTCTTTATGGATGCTCGGGTCGTCGGCCGACTCGATGGTGAAGACGATCTCGTTGGTGGTCGAAGGCAGCTTCTCCGGCTCGATGGACAGTTCCATCGGCAGGTTGAGGATGTCGCCCGCCGCCACCTTCAGCTCGCGCCGGCCTTCCAGGGTCAGGCCTTCGAGACCCTTGGCGCCGAGGATGTAGGTGTGGTCCTGCTGATCCTTGTTCATGATCTTCAGGCTGTACACGTTCTCGATGCGGCCGAGTTCGTTCTCGCGGTAGAGCACGCGGTCCTTGCTGACGTCGAAGCCGACCAGCGGACGCAGGACCACCGCGGTGATCAGGGCGGAGATCATCAGCACCAGGGCGATGGCGTAGCCGATCAGGCGCGGCCGGGCCAGGTGGGTCTTCTGGCCGTTGAGGTTGTGCTCGGTGGTGTAGCTGATCAGCCCTTTCGGGTAGTTCATCTTCTCCATGATGCTGTCGCAGGCGTCGATGCACGCCGCGCAGCCGATGCACTCGATCTGCAGGCCGTCGCGGATGTCGATGCCGGTCGGGCAGACCTGCACGCACATCGTGCAGTCGATGCAGTCGCCCAGGCCCTGGGCCTTGTAGTCGAGGGACTTCTTGCGCGGGCCGCGCTTCTCGCCACGACGCGGATCGTAGGAGACGATCAGGGTGTCCTTGTCGAACATCACGCT
>NZ_KV819927.1:44330-46958 GCF_001815235.1 Pseudomonas sp. HMSC065H01
TGCACACCTGCTCGCGCAGCCAGCCGGCGTTGCCGTAGGTGGCCAGGGTGAAGAAGCCGACCCAGAAGTAGGCCCAGCCGTCGGCCTGGCCGGTGAGCAGCTCGGGAATCAGCTCGCGGATCGGCGAGAAGTAGCCGACGAAGGTCAGGCCGGTGACCAGGCCGATCAGCAGCCACAGGCTGTGCTTGGCGGTCTTGCGCAGCAGCTTGTTGCCGCTCATCGGAGCCTTGTCCAGCTTGATGCGCTGGTTGCGGTCGCCTTCGGTGACCTTCTCGCACCACATGTAGATCCAGGTCCACACGCTCTGCGGGCAGGTATAGCCACACCAGACGCGACCGGCGAACACGGTGATGAAGAACAGGCCGAAGGCGCAGACGATCAGCAGCCAGGAAAGCAGCATGAAGTCCTGCGGCCAGAAGGTGGCGCCGAAGATGTAGAACTTGCGCTCGGGTAGGTCCCACCAGACGGCCTGGCGGCCGCTCCAGTTGAGCCAGACGGTACCGAAGTAGAGGAGGAAGAGCGCCGCACCGCCCACCATGCGCAGTCGGCGGAAGATACCGGTGAAGGCCCGGGTGTAGATCTTCTCGCGCTTGGCGTAGAGATCGTTGTTATTGGTGTCGCCCTTGGCAGGCGGGGTGACGTCTTGAACGGGAATCTGTTTGCTCATCAGTGCGTACCACGGCAGTGGGGGGCGCCCGGCCGGTACATGCCGACAGGGTCAGAAAATAGTTGCACGCCTACTGATTATACGCCTGATCTATCAGGCTTTTTGCGGTAACTGTGCGACTTTTGGTCGCGTATTGTCCCATTCGCGCTTTTCTTTTGCACAAAATAAAACGGCGCCGGGGTTGCCGGCGCCGTCTGGGTCGTGGGGGAGGGAGCGCTTATTCGGCGCTCTTCTCGCCGTGCGACAGGCTGTATACGTAGGCGGCCAGCAGGTGCACCTTGTCGTTGCCCAGGTGTTCCTGTTGCGCCGGCATCACACCCTGGCGACCGTAGCGGATGGTCTGCTGCAGTTGCGCGAAGCTGGAGCCGTAGATGAACGCGCCGGGGTGGGTCAGATCGGGAGCGCCCATCGCCGGGGTGCCCTTGCCTTCCGGACCGTGGCAGGCGACGCAGGTGGTGGCGAAGACCTGCTTGCCGGCCTCGATGTCTGCCTTGGCGCCTTCCGGCAGCTTACGGCCATCCATCTGGGTGAGGACGAAAGCGGCGACGTTCTTCACGCCTTCCTCGCCGATCACTTCACCCCAGGCCGGCATGGCGGCGTGGCGGCCAGCCATGATGGTGGTCTTGATGGTTTCCGGCTCGCCGCCCCAGCGCCAGTCGGCGTCGGTCAGGTTGGGGAAGCCGTAGGCGCCCTTGGCGTCGGAGCCGTGGCAGATCGAGCAGTTGGAGGCGAACAGGCGACCGCCCATTTTCACCGCCTGCGGATCCTTGGCGACTTCCTCGATGGGCATCGCGGCGAACTTGGCGAAGATCGGGCCGTATTTCTCGTCGGCCTTGGCCATTTCCTTTTCCCACTGGTGGACGCCGGTCCAGCCTTTTTCCTTGTCGGCGAATTCGTCGGCGGACTGGTAGCCCGGCATCAGGCCTTTCCAGGTGCCCAGGCCCGGGTACAGGGCCAGGTACCCCACGGCAAACATCAGGGTGCCGACGAACAGCATGAACCACCACTTCGGCAGCGGGTTGTCGTACTCCTCGATGCCGTCGTAGGAGTGGCCCACGGTCTCGTCGGTGGTGCTGCTGCGCTGGCCCTTGCGGGTGGCGAAGATCAGCCAGGTCAGCGCCAGCAGGGTGCCGAGGGTGAGAGCTGTAATGTACAGACTCCAGAAGGTCGTCATTCTTTGTTACTCCTAGAAGCTTGCTCGACGTGCTTTTTGGCTTCGGGATCGTCTGCGAAGGGCAGCATCGTCGCTTCGTCGAAGCTCTTCTTGCGCTTGCCGCTGTAGGCCCAGATCACCAGGCCGATGAAGGCGACCATGATCACCACGGTGCCCAGTCCACGCAGAGTCCCGATATCCATCACACTCACCGTTTGCTCTTGATAGAGGTTCCCAGGCCTTGAAGGAACGCCACCAGGGCGTCCATCTCGGTCTTGCCCTTCACGGCTTCACGTGCACCGGCGATGTCCTCGTCGGTGTAAGGCACGCCCAGCTTGCGCAGGACTTCCATCTTGGTGGCGGTGTCCTTGCCATCAAGCTTGTTCTCTACCAGCCACGGGTAGGCAGGCATCTTCGACTCGGGCACCACGTTGCGCGGGTTGTACAGGTGCGCGCGGTGCCAGTCGTCGGAGTAACGGCCGCCGACGCGGGCCAGGTCCGGGCCGGTACGCTTGGAACCCCACAGGAACGGGTGGTCCCAGACGCTTTCACCGGCGACCGAGTAATGGCCGTAGCGTTCGGTCTCGGCACGGAACGGACGGACCATCTGCGAGTGGCAGCCGACGCAGCCTTCGCGGATGTAGATGTCGCGACCTTCCAGTTCCAGGGCGGTACGCGGCTTCATGCCTTCGACCGGGGTATTGGTCACGTCCTGGAAGAACAGCGGAACGATCTGGGTCAGGCCGCCGATGCTGACGGCGATCACCATGAAGATGGCCAGCAGGCCGACGTTCTTCTCGAGTATTTC
>NZ_KV819927.1:47058-47683 GCF_001815235.1 Pseudomonas sp. HMSC065H01
AGCAGGCCGACGTTCTTCTCGAGTATTTCGTGGTTCTTCATTTACGTCGGGCTCCTCAGGCGATCTGCGCGGCGGCTTCGTATTCGGCCGGCTTGGCAGCACGCACGGTGCGCCAGGTGTTGTAGGCCATCAGCAGCATGCCGGTGAGGAAGAAACCACCGCCGATCATGCGCACGATGAAGCCCGGGTGGCTTGCGACCAGTGCTTCAACGAAGGAGTAGGTCAGGGTGCCGTCCTCGTTGACCGCGCGCCACATCAGGCCCTGGGTAATGCCGTTGACCCACAGCGAGGCGATGTAAAGCACGGTACCGATGGTGGCCAGCCAGAAGTGCGCGTTGATCAGACCGATGCTGTGCATCTGCGGACGGCCGAAGACTTTCGGGATCAGGTGGTAGAGCGAGCCGATGGAGATCATCGCCACCCAGCCGAGGGCGCCGGCGTGCACGTGGCCGATGGTCCAGTCGGTGTAGTGGGAGAGGGCGTTGACGGTCTTGATCGCCATCATCGGGCCTTCGAAGGTGGACATGCCGTAGAAGGCCAGGGATACCACCAGGAAGCGCAGGATCGGGTCGGTGCGCAGCTTATGCCAGGCGCCGGAGAGGGTCATCATGCCGTTGATCATGCC
>NZ_KV819928.1:0-111447 GCF_001815235.1 Pseudomonas sp. HMSC065H01
TAACCGCTCGCGGTTATCCGCCGCTTATCCGCCCGCCCCCTCACTCCTTCGCCCCACCCTCCTCCGTCTCCAACGCCGCCCTGGCGATGTTCCGGCTATGCGCGCCGAAATGCCCGATCAGTTCGATCAGTTGCGCGTTCAGCCCCGCATTGTCGTGGGCCTCGGGGCGTGGCTGGTTGCTCTCGCTGAAGTCCTGCGCGGCGGAGGCCGGGCGGGCGGCCAGCCATTCGCCGATGGCGGCGTCGAAGGCCGCGGCGTGGGCGTTCGACTCGGCGGCCACCACGTCGCGCAAGTAGGTCGGCGAATAGGCCGGATAGGCACCGTCGCGGCGGGTGTCGGCGTAGGCGTCGAGCATCGGCTGCGGGCGGCCGTCGCGGAGCAGTTGGCGCAGCCAGTCGAACTGGTATTTCTCCACCGCGGTATGGCGGTTCGCGACACGCTCGATGGCCGCCTGCTTTTCCTCCGGGTAGCCGAGCAATGCCTTGCCCTCCATCTGTAGCATCGCCGCCAGGCTGGCACCGGGCAGCGGCGTGGAGTGGTAGGGCTGGGTGATGTCCTGGATGTAGTGCATGCCCCAGCCAAGGAACCGGTAGCCCCAGTAGGGATGACCGTTGGCGAAGGCGAAGCGGGACAGGCCGAAGTACTGGTAGGCACGCCATTCCGGCCAGGCCCGGGCGAGGAACGGCGCGCCGCTGTAGATCACCGCCGCCTCGTGATAGAAGCCCATGTGGAACGGCGCCTGGGAGCTGAACTCGAAGCGCGGGTCGCCGAATGGCTGGGTGCCGAAGCCGTAGCGCTGGCCGGCTTCGCCGGGGTTGTCGCTGAACAGGTTGATGTCGTGGCCGTAGTCCGGTTCGTCGGCGGCGGTGGCCAGCACTGCCAGGGGCGCGACTCGCTCGCCGGGCTCCAGGCGGATGAAACGCCAGGCGGTCCACGGCGAGAGGTTCTGGAACACCAGCACCTCCTGTGGCTTGAGGTGCGGGCGCTGCGGCTGGTCCTGCCCGGGAAGCGGCTGGAGCGCCAGCGCCAGGCGGATCTCCGGGTTGACCCGCAGCGCCGCGAGGAACGCCTGACGCAAGTCGCCGGCCTCGCCCTCGGCAGCGAAGCGCAGGGCGTCCGGACGCGCCGGGTAGTTGCCGATATGCGCTCGGGCGTAGGCTTCCTGCTCGTCCAGCAGGGCGGCCAGTCCGCCGCGCTCGGCGGCGAGGAACGCCTCCAGCGGCTCCACCTCGACTTCCGGCGCCTCGCGGATGGCCGCCAGCTCGCGCAATGCCAGGTAGCTGCCTACCGTATGGTTGGACCAGGCCCACAGGCTCGGCGAGACGACCCACGCCCCCAGCAGCAGGCAACGCAACAGCAACTTCATCGGCTTTTCGCTCTTGTCTCGACTCGGTGCCGGCAAGCCTACCAATGCGGGACACCCAGGGCACTGTCCTGCCTGGACATCAGAACTCTCCGATAGCGCCATCGGACCAATGTCTATCCACGCCGGGCCGGCCCCATGACCGCCATCAATGGCGCCCAGGCGCCAGGCGGCTAGACTTTCCCGACATCAGGCACGCTGATACAAGGCACCCATCTGATGCTCCAGTCCGTTTCGCCCAAGCACGACCTGCCCCTCAAACCCGAAGGCCAAGCGGCCAAGCCAGAACGCACCGGCACCTGGGCGCCGTTCTCGATCCAGGCCTTCCGCATCATCTGGATCTGCAACCTGTTCGCCAACCTCGGCACCTGGGCCCAGTCGGTGGCCGCCGCCTGGGTGGTCACCGACGCCCACGCCAGCCCGCTGATGGTGGCGATGATCCAGGTCGCCGCGGCACTGCCGCTGGTGCTGCTGTCGATCCTCTCCGGGGTCATCGCCGACAACCACGACCGGCGCAAGATCATGCTCTGGGGGCTCAGCTTCGAGATGACCGGAGCGATGTTCGCCACCCTGCTGGCCTTCCTCGGCTACCTAGACCCGGTGCTGCTGATCATCTCCATCCTCTGGATCTCCCTCGGCGGCTCGGTGACCATCCCGGCCTGGCAGGCGGCGGTCAACGAGCAGGTGCCGGCGCGCATGGTCAGCGACGCGGTGCTGCTCAACAGCGTCAACTACAACGTCGCCCGCGCCGCCGGCCCGGCCCTCGGCGGCCTGCTGCTGAGCGCGGTGGGACCGGCCTGGGTGTTCCTGTTCAACAGCTTCTGCTACATGGCCCTGATCTGGGCGATCTGGCAGTGGCGGCGCGAGGTGCCCAAGCGCAGCCTGCCGCCGGAAGGCATCCTCGAAGGCGTCACCGCGGCGCTGCGCTTCACCCAGTACTCAACCGTCACCCGCCTGGTGATGATGCGCTCCTTCGCCTTCGGCCTCTCCGCCAGCGCGGTCTGGGCTCTGCTGCCGCTGCTGGCGCACCGCAACCCGGACGGCGACGCGGCGATCTACGGCTACATGCTCGGCGCCCTCGGCCTCGGCGCGATCCTCGGCAGCACCCAGGTCTCGCGCCTGCGCCAGCGGATCGGCAGCAGCCGGCTGATCAGCCTGGCCGGCTTCACCCTGGCGCTGATCCTGCTGACCCTCGGCCTGGTGGACAACCTCTGGGTTCTGTTCCCGGTGCTGATCCTCGGTGGCGGCTGCTGGATCGGCGCCCTCGCCACCTACAACTCGGCGGTGCAGATCCTCGTCCCCGACTGGATCAAGGCGCGCGCCCTGGCGCTGTACCAGACCGCGCTGTACGGTGGCCTGGCGCTGGGTTCGTTCCTCTGGGGCCATCTCGCCGAGACCATGACCGTGCACGGCGCGCTGCTGGCCGCCGGCTGCCTGCTGCTGGCCTCGGTGATCCTCCTGTACAACTCGCGCCTGCCGGAAATGGACGCCGCCAGTATTTCCCGCGCGCCGGCGAGCATGCCCGGGCAGCCGAGCTTCGTCTTCAACACGCGGCGGGGCATGGTGCTGGTCTCCATCGAATACCGGATTCCCGCCGAGCGCACCCGCGACTTCGTTCGCGCCGCCCAGCCGCTGCGCCGCCTGCGCCTGCGCAACGGCGCGGAGCGCTGGTCGCTGTTCCGCGACGTGAGCAACCCGGAGGTCTGGCAGGAACTGTTCCTGGTGGACAACTGGATCCAGCACCTGCGCATGCTCGACCGCATGACCCTGGCCGACAAGATCGTCATCGACAACGTCACCGCCCTGCATGCCGGCGACGGTCCGCCGCAGATCCGCCATTGCGTGAGCTACGAGGCCAGCAGCTACGATACGCCGCTGGTGAAGAGTGCCACGCCGCCGGCCAACGACGAGGCGGGCGCGACGGCGGGGAGCTGAGAACGGGGCCAGGCAG
Source organism: Pseudomonas sp. HMSC065H01 (assembly GCF_001815235.1). Lineage (NCBI taxonomy): Bacteria > Pseudomonadati > Pseudomonadota > Gammaproteobacteria > Pseudomonadales > Pseudomonadaceae > Pseudomonas > Pseudomonas sp. HMSC065H01. Next base: position 3,315 of record NZ_KV819928.1, read on the forward strand.
TCCCCCGGGGCGGACAGCGCCAGCGGCGTTATCCGCCATCCAACGCCGGCGCGGCGGATAACCGCAAACGGTTATCCACCCTCCGAAGCGGTCGGCGGCGCGCAATCACTCCGCCGTCGGCTTCTTGCGCTTGAGCGGCGCCATGCCGTCGGCGCTGACCACCGCCGACGGCCCGGCCTTCGGCCGCGCGGCGGGCTTGCGCTTGGCCGCGGGCTTGGCGGCGGCGCCCTTCCTGTCCTGCTTTTTCTTCTTGCTGCCGGCGGCCTTGCCCGACGCCTTGAGTTTCTTCGGCCCCTGGTAGGCGGCCTTCAGTTCCTTGATGTTGCGTCGTTCGAAGTTCTGCTTGAGGTAGCGTTCGACGCTCGACATCAGGTTCCAGTCGCCATGGCAGATCAGCGAGATCGCCAGGCCCTCGGCGCCGGCGCGACCGGTCCGGCCGATGCGGTGCACGTACTCGTCGCCGCTGCGCGGCATGTCGAAGTTGATCACCAGGTCCAGGCCTTCGACGTCCAGGCCGCGTGCGGCGACGTCGGTGGCGACGAGGATCTTCACCGCGCCCTGCTTCAGGCGTTCGATGGCCAGCTTGCGGTCCTTCTGGTCCTTCTCGCCATGCAGGACGAAGACCTTGTGCTGGTTGGCGATCAGCCGCCCGGTCAGGCGATCGGCGGAGACCCGGGTATTGGTGAAGACGATGGCCTTGGTGTAGGTCTCGTTGCTCAGCAGCCATTGCAGCAACTGTTCCTTGTGCGCCACGTCGTCGGCGGTGATGACCTGCTGGCGGACGTTCTCGTTCAGCTCGCCGACCTGGTTCAGGCGCAGCACTTGCGGCTCGCGCAGCACCTCGGCGATCACCTTGTTCAATCCGGCGCCGCTGTGGGTGGCGGAGAACAGCAGGGTCTGGCGCTCGGCCGGGCAGGCATTGGCCAGGGCCAGCACGTCGTCGGCGAAGCCCATGTCGAGCATGCGGTCGGCCTCGTCCAGCACCAGCACCTCGATGTCCTGCAACGGCAGGTTGCCGGCGTTGCGCTGCTCGAGCAGGCGGCCGGGGGTGCCGATGATGATCTCCGGGTTCTTGCGCAGGCGCGCGCCCTGCACCTTGAAGTCCTCGCCGCCAGTGATCAGGCAGGCCTTGATGAAGGTGAACTGGGCGAAGCGCTCGACTTCCTTGAGGGTCTGCTGGGCCAGCTCGCGGGTCGGCAGGAGGATCAGCGCGCGCGCCAGGGAGCGCGGCTTGTCCTCGGCCAGCAGGCGGTGCAGCAGCGGCAGCAGGAAGGCCGCGGTCTTGCCGCTGCCGGTCTGCGCCGTGACCCGCAGGTCGTGCCCCTCCAGCGCCTTGGGAATGGCCGCGGCCTGGACCGGCGTCGGCTCGCTGAAGGACAGGCTTTCCAGTGCCTTCAGCAGGCGTTCGTGGAGGGGAAATTGGCTGAACAAGGGAGACCTCGGCATTGCACGTGAAAATGGACAGGTGCATAGCCTAACGGTTGCCGCGCCGGCGCGCAGGCTTTATTCGCGCGGCGCGACGGCCAGCGCCGGCGTCGCAATCGGCTCGACGCCGGGTCGCCGCCAGGCAAGCACGGCGCGGGCGGCGATCGCAGACTCGTTCGACGCCCGCCGCCCAGAGGAACCAGGTCATGCCCGACGCGCCCGCATCCGCCGCCGAACGCCTCGAACGGCTGCCGCTGAGTCCGTATCACCGACTGGTCTTCGTGATCATCGCGCTGGCGTTCTTCTTCGACTCGATGGACCTGGCGATGATGACCTTCCTGCTCGGCTCGATCAAAGCCGAGTTCGGGCTCGACTCGGCGCAGGCCGGGCTGCTGGCCAGCTCGAGCTTCTTCGGCATGGTGATCGGCGCGGCCCTGTCGGGCATGCTCGCCGACCGCTTCGGGCGCAAGCCGGTATTCCAGGCCAGCATCGTGCTCTGGGGCCTGGCCAGCTACCTGTGCTCCACCGCCGGCGACCTCGACAGCCTGACCTTCTACCGGGTATTGCTGGGGATCGGCATGGGGATGGAGTTTCCCATCGCCCAGTCGCTGCTGTCGGAGATGATCCCGGCCAGCCGCCGCGGCAAGTACATTGCGCTGATGGACGGCTTCTGGCCGCTGGGCTTCGTCGCTGCCGGCTGCCTGTCCTACTTCCTGCTGCCGCTGACCGGCTGGCGCAGCATTTTCCTGGTGCTGGCGCTGCCGGCGGTGTTCGTCCTCGCCATCCGCTTCCTGATTCCCGAGTCGCCGCGCTGGCTGGAGCAGGCCGGCCGGCGCGAACAGGCGGACCGGGTATTGCGCGACATAGAAGCACGGGTGATGCGTTCGCTGGGCCTGACCGAACTGCCGCCGCCGCTGCGCCAGCCGCAGCGGGAACGCAGCCGTCCGGGCTTCTTCAGCGCCTTCGCCGAGCTCTGGTCGCCAGCCTACCGGCGCCGCACCCTGACCGTCTGGGGCCTGTGGTTCTTCGCCCTGCTCGGTTTCTACGGCCTGACCTCCTGGCTCAGCGCGCTGCTCCAGCAATCCGGCTTCGCCGTCACCCAGTCGGTGTACTACACGGTGCTGATTTCGCTGGCCGGGATACCCGGCTTCCTCTGCGCGGCCTGGCTGGTGGAAAGCTGGGGCCGCAAGCCGAGCTGCGTGCTGATGCTCCTCGGCGGCGGCGCGATGGCCTACGCCTACGGCCAGACCGCGGTGTTCGGCGGCAGCCTGGCACTGCTGATCGGCTTCGGCCTGGCCATGCAGTTCTTCCTGTTCGGCATGTGGGCGGTGCTCTACACCTATACCCCGGAACTCTATCCGACCTCCGCGCGCGCCACCGGCTCGGGCTTCGCCTCGGCGGTCGGGCGGATCGGCTCGCTGCTCGGCCCGCTGGTCACCGGGCTGGTCCTGCCGCTCACCGGCCAGGGCGGGGTGTTCACCCTCGGCGCCCTCTGTTTCGGCGTCGCCGCCCTGGTGGTCTGGGCCTTCGGCATCGAGACCCGCGGGCGCACCCTGGAGGAGCTTGCCGGCTGAGCCCGCGCGTCGGCGGAAAACCTTTGTAGACACGTCGGGGATGCGATCCGGCGCCCGATGGGGCACTCTTGGTTCCTTTGTGCGTTCCCGGCCCCCGCGTCGGGATGTCCGTTCAACCGCGGGGCCGGCCCGTCCCCCCCGCCCGCAACAAAGGAAGTCGCCTGTCCATGGACTCCACATCCCTTCTCGACCAGCTCTCCGGGTACTGGTCGGCGCTCGACCAACACCCTATCCTGCACGCCGGCCTGGCCTTCGGCCTGCTGCTGGTGGGCGCCCTGATCCTCGGCCGGGTGGCCCGCTACATCGTCCTCTACGCCGCCAACCTGCTCGCCCGCCAGCCCGCGCTGCACTGGCTCGGCGACCTGATCCGCAACAAGGTGTTCCAGCGCCTGGCGCAGACCACGCCCTCGCTGCTGGTGCAATTCGGCCTGCCATGGATCCCGGAGATGCCGGACAAGGCCGCGCACTTCCTCGGCAACCTGGCACTGGCCTTCACCGTGCTGTTCCTGATCCTCGCCCTCACAGCGCTGCTGAATGCCCTGCTGGACATCTACGCGCGTACCGAGCACGCCCGCACCCGCTCGATCAAGGGCTACGTGCAACTGGCGAAGATCGCCGTGTTCGTGTTCGGCGCGATCATCATCGTCTCGATCATCATCGACCGCTCGCCGCTCCTGCTGCTGTCCGGCCTCGGCGCGATGTCGGCGGTCCTCCTGCTGGTCTACAAGGACACCCTGATGTCCTTCGTCGCCAGCGTGCAGCTCACCAGCAACGACATGCTGCGAGTCGGCGACTGGATCGAGATGCCGCAGGTCGGCGCCGACGGCGACGTGGTGGACATCACCCTGTACACCGTGAAGGTGCAGAACTTCGACAAGACCATCGTCTCGGTGCCGACCTGGCGCCTGATGTCGGAGTCGTTCAAGAACTGGCGCGGCATGCAGCAGTCCGGCGGACGGCGGATCAAGCGGGCGATCTACGTCGACTCCAGCCAGGTGCGTTTCCTCGACGAGAAGGAAGAGCGGCGCCTGAGCCAGGTGCGCCTGCTCACCGAATACATGGCCCGCAAGCAGACCGAGTTGCAGGAGTGGAATGCCGCCAACGGCGGGGTCGCCCCGCTGGCCGCCAACCGCCGCCGGCTGACCAACATCGGTACGTTCCGCGCCTACGCCCTCGCCTACCTGCAGAACCATCCGGACATCCATCCGCACATGACCTGCATGGTCCGCCAGTTGCAGCCGACCGCCCAGGGCATCCCGCTGGAGATATACTGCTTCACCCGCACCACCGCCTGGGTCGACTACGAGCGCATCCAGGGCGACGTGTTCGACTACCTGCTGGCGGTGATGCCGGAGTTCGGCCTCGGCGCCTACCAGCAGCCCAGCGGCCAGGACCTGCGCCAGGGGCTGCAGGGCATGCTCGAAGGGCGTGACGCCGAGGCCCGTTCGTTCGAGGCGTTGGCCGCACCGAGCCGCAGCGACGAAGCCACTGTCTGAAGCGAGGGGAGCGCCGTCCATGAAACCGCACCTGATCTACTACGTCGCCACCAGCCTGGACGGCTTCATCGCCCGTCCCGACGGTAGCGTCGACTGGCTCGACCGTTTCGCCGAGGGCGGCAACGACCATGGCTACAACGGCTTCTACCAGGGCATCGACGGGCTGCTGATGGGCCGCGGCACCTACGATATCGTGCGCGGCTTCGGCGACTGGCCGTATCCGGGCAAGCCCTGCCAGGTGCTCACCCGCAATCCCCGGGAGAGCGCGGTGGAAGGCGTCGAGTTGCGCCATGACACGCCCCAGGAAGGCCTCGCACGCCTCGGCGAACAGGGCTGCCGGCGGGTCTGGCTGGCCGGCGGCGGCAGCCTCGCCGGTAGTTGCCTGGCGGCCGGGCTGCTCGACGAGGTGATCGTCAGCGTCATTCCGCAGCTGCTCGGCGCCGGCATCCCGCTGTTCGCCGGCGGCCGCGAGCGGCGCCTGCAACTGCTGGAACAACATGGCTACAACAGCGGCATCGTACAGATGCGCTACCAGGTGATCGCCGAGGACGACCCGCAATGACCGACAACCTGCTGAGCATTTCCGCCGCCTGCCTGTTCGACGACCAGGGCAACCTGTTGCTGGTGCGCAAGCGCGGCACCCAGGCCTTCATGCTCCCGGGCGGCAAGCGCGAGCCGGGCGAAACGCCCCTCGCCGCGCTACAGCGCGAACTGCTGGAGGAACTGCGCCTGCCGATGGGCGCCTCGACCTTCGAGCACCTCGGCAGCTTCCAGGCGCCGGCGGCCAACGAGGCGAACACCCGCGTCGATGCCGATATCTACGTCGCCCGCTTGCCCCACGCCGTCTGTGCGCAGGCGGAGCTGGAGGAACTGGCCTGGCTGGTCCCCGGCCAAGCGCAGCCGGACAATCTCGCGCCGCTGCTGCGCGATCATGTCCTGCCGGCCCTGGCGCGGCGCGCGGCGGAAAACCCGGAAACCCAGGCCGAACACCGGACGCGCCCCGATCATGTGCGCTGAGCGCTAGCGCTACCGTCAACGAAAAAGGCCACCTCGGGGTGGCCTTTTCGCGTTCTCGCACCGATCGCGCGGAATATCGGCGGTTAACGCCTCTCCCTTGTGCGCAGCCTGCGGCTAAGCCTCAGAACGAAGTCCGGCGGTAGGCACGGTAGCGCGGGAACCAGAAGTTCGCCTCGATGGCGTCGTTCAATACCTCGTCGCTGGTATGCAGGGCCTTGCCCTCGGCCTGGGCCTGCTTGGCCACGGCGACGGCGATGCGCTTGCTGACCTCGCGGATGTCGCCCAGCGCCGGCAACACGGCGCCCTCGCCCCGGGTAACGATCGGCGAGCAGTTGGCCAGGGCGTTGGCCGCGGCCATCAGCATGCCTTCGGTGACCCGGTTGGCCCGCGCGGCGATCACCCCCAGGCCGATGCCGGGGAAGATATAGGCGTTGTTGCACTGGGCGATGGGAATCCGCTTGTCGCCCACCTGCACCGGTTGGAACGGGCTACCGGTGGCGACCAGCGCCTGGCCGTCGGTCCAGTTGAGGATTTCCTGCGGAGTCGCCTCGACCCGCGAGGTCGGGTTGGACAGCGGCATCACCAGCGGCTGCTTGCAATGGCTGTGCAGCTCACGGATGACCTCTTCGGAAAACAGCCCGCGCTGCCCGGAGACGCCGATCAGCACCGTCGGCCGGGCATTGCGGATCACTTCCAGCAACGCCAGGTCGTCGCCCTGCTGGCCGCCCCAGGCACCGAGATCGGCGCGTTTCTGCGCCAGGCGGTGCTGGAAGTCGAGCAGGTTGCTCATGTCGTCGGTGAGCAGGCCCCAGCGGTCGACCATGAAGATGCGCCGACGCGCCTGGGCCTCGTCCAGGCCCTCCAGTTGCATGGCGGCGATGATCTGTTCGGCGATGCCGCAACCGGCGGAGCCGGCGCCGACGAAGGTCACGGTCTGCTCGCTGAGCTTCTCGCCCTTGGCCTTGCAAGCCGCCAGCAGGGTGCCCACGGCCACCGCGGCGGTGCCCTGGATGTCGTCGTTGAAGCAGCACAGCTCGTCCTTGTAGCGCTCCAGCAACGGCATGGCATTGGTCTGGGCGAAGTCCTCGAATTGCAGCAGGACGTTGGGCCAGCGGCGCTTGATCGCCTGGATGAACAGGTCGACGAACTCCTCGTACTGCGCCCCGCTCACCCGCTCGTGGCGCCAGCCCATGTACATCGGGTCGTTGAGCAGGTCCGGGTTGTTGGTGCCTACGTCCAGCACCACCGGCAGGGTGTAGGCCGGGCTGATACCGCCGCAGGCGGTGTACAGGGACAGCTTGCCGATCGGGATGCCCATCCCGCCGATGCCCTGGTCGCCCAGGCCGAGGATCCGCTCGCTGTCGGTGACCACCACGATCTTCACGTTGTTCTTGGTGGCGCTGCGCAGGATGTCGTCGATCCGCTCGCGGTCCGGGTAGGAGATGAACAGGCCGCGGTGGGTCCGGTAGATCTTCGAGAACTCCTGGCAGGCCTGGCCGACCGTGGGGGTGTAGATGATCGGCATCATTTCTTCCAGGTGCTCCTCGAGCAGGCGGAAGAACAGGGTCTCGTTGTTGTCCTGGATCGAGCGCAGGAAGATGTGGCGGTCCAGATCGGTGTTGCACAGGTTGTACTGGCTGTAGGCGCGCTCGGTCTGCTCCTCGATGGTCTCGATGTTGTGCGGCAGCAGGCCCTGCAGGTTGAAATCGATGCGTTCCTGGGTACTGAACGCGCTGCCTTTGTTCAGCAGCGGCATCTCCAGCAGCGATGGGCCGGCATGGGGAACGTACAAGGGACGCTTGGCTGTTTCGGTCATATCTGGACTCGCTTCTACGGGCTTCACTCGGGTACGGGGACCACGAACATACCCCCGGCGCAGAGGCTTTCCAAGGCCACGGCGAACAACAGGTCATTGCCGGACCCGCAAGTATCGCCACTTGCACGGCGAAACCGGCGCGTCACATCCGGAACCGATCATTCGACGAATGGTCAGAAGGCTGGCGTCAAAATAGGTCACAATAGCCGCCGCTTTCGTAGGGGAATACGCTGGGAACGCCGATGAGTCCCCGATTTTCCTTCGTTAAGCCCGTTATCGCCGGGACAACCTGAATGCATCCAGGCCCGGAAGCAGTTGGCCGTTTCGTTTGACGGCCTGGTCGGAAGAGTCAGGAGGGCTCGTTCCGGTCACCCAGAAGACACTCCGATGAACAGAGAGTAACCACGAACCAGCGGAAGCCTGGACCGTTATTCACGCACGCGAAGACATGCCGAAATGCGTTCACCCTTTTTGACATGCCTGTCTGTAGGCTTCGCGGCCCTTCTGGCCGCCCTCTCGACGCCCAGCCTGGCTTCCAACCAGGTCACCCACACCTTCAAGCCGTCGAAGAATTCCACCCTGTCGCCCAGCCGGGTCGTCAGCACCCGCCAGTCCGCCAACCGCTCGGTGGTCGCGGCCGCCGCTTCCGAAGTCACCGACCGCGCCTTCAGCATGATCGGCACCCCCTACCGCTGGGGCGGCACCACGCCGAAGAAAGGCTTCGATTGCAGCGGCCTGGTCAACTATGTGTTCCAGGACGTCGATGACGTCGACCTGCCGCGGACCGCCCGCGCCATCTACAACATGGACAACAACAAGGTCTCCCGCGGCAAGCTGCAACCGGGCGACCTGGTGTTCTTCCGGATCCGCAGCCGCAGCGTCGACCACGTCGGCATCTACGTCGGCAACGACCGCTTCGTGCATGCGCCGCGGCGCGGCAAGAAGGTCCGCGTCTCCGACCTCAACAGCAGCTACTGGAAACGCCACTACCTGGCCGGCAAGCGCATCCTGCCGACCACCCTCGCCCAGGTCGAAAGCACCCGCAAGCGCTGATTCCGGCGCCTGCGGCTCGCTCAGATGCCCCGCCGCGCCTGTTTCCTCAGCAGGCGCGCGCTGTCCCAGCCGGTCAACAGCACCGCCAGCCAGATCGGCGCGTAGGTCCATAGCTGCTCGGGACGGAACGCCTCGCCGAGGAACAGTACCGCCACCAGGAACAGCAGCACCGGTTCGACGTAGCTGAGAATCCCGAACAGCCCCATCGGCAGCAGCCGGCTGGAAGCCATCATCGCGCCGAAGGCCAGCGCGCTGATCAGCCCCAGCATCGGCAGCAGCAGCCACAGGCGCGGCGCCTCGCGGAAGGCCTGGCTCTCGTCGCCCAGCCAGTACAGCGCGGCCAACGCCAGCGGCAGCAGGAAGAGCATCTCGAAGACGAACCCGGACAGCGCGTCCACGCCCATCCTGCGCCGCAGCATGAAGTACGGGGGATAGCCCAGCGCGGTGACCAGGGAGACCCAGGAGAACGCGCGGGTCAGCCAGAACTCGTGGAGCACCCCGGCCAGCGCGCAGGCCACGGCGATAGCCTGCAGCGGCGTCAGGCGCTCGCCGTAGAACACCCGCCCCACCAGCACCATCGCCAGCGGCAGGAGGAAGTAGCCCAGCGACAGTTCAAGGGTTTTCCCGGCCAACGGCGCCCAGATGAAGATGCCCCATTGCAGCAGCATCATCGCCGCGGTCAGCGGGAAGCAGGCCAGCAGCCAGGGCTCGGCGAACAGCCGGCACCAGGCGGCGCGCAGGGTCGGCCACTGGCGGGTGGCGACGACCAGCAGGAATACCATCGGGATCGACCAGACCACCCGATGCGCCACCACCTGCAGGCTGTCCAGCGGCTCCAGCAGGTGGACGTAGCCCGGCAGGGTAACGAACAGCACCGAGGCGGCCAGCGACAGCAGCACGCCCTGTCCGGAAATCCTCATGCACGCACCTCGCGCCGGCCGAGCCGGTTGACCCACAGCGAAGCGACGATCACCGCGCCGCCCAGGGCCAGGCGCGGCAGGTCGGCGTGCTGGTTCCAGATCAGCAGGTTGAGCAGCAACCCGACCGGCACGTGCAGGTTGTTCATCACCGCCAGGGTACCGGCGTCCACCTCGGTGGCGCCCTTGTTCCACCAGAACTGGCCGAGGGCGGTGGCCAGCAGCCCCATCCATACCAGTACGCCCCATTGCAGCTCGCCGGCCGGCAGGCGCTGCGGATCGCCGAACAGCAGCCAGGCAGGCAACGCCACCAGCAGCGCGCCAACGAAGAAATAACCGAAGCGCTGGCGCTGCGGCAGCTCGGACGGGTACTTGCGCACCAGGCGCTTGTACAGCACCTGGCCGGCGGCGAAGGTGGCGTTGGCCAGTTGCAGCAGCAGGAAGCCCTGGAGGAACTCGCCGGTGATCCCGTCGTAGCGGATGATCGCCGCGCCCAGCACCGCCACCAGCGCGGCGGCCAGGGCCCAGAAGTTGAAGCGGCGGTTGAGCAGGTCATCGAACAGGGCCACGTGGACCGGCGTCAGCACGGTGAACAGCAGCACCTCGGGCACCGTCAGCACGTTGAAGCTCAGGTACAGGCAGACGTAGGTGATGCCGAACTGCAGCGCGCCGACCAGCATCACCCCGCCGACGAAACGCGGTTCGACGCCGCGCCAGCGGGTCAGCGGGAGAAACACCAGGCCAGCGAGAAGGACCCGGGTAAGCACGGCGAAGTAGCTGTCGACCTGGCCGGCGAGGTACTCGCCGATCAGGTTGAAGGAGAACGCCCAGAGGACGGTGACGAACAGTAGATAACGCATGGACCAGGCACCAGGATGGGGCGCCGACCATAACGTTTTTGCCGCCGCCAAGGAAGGCCGCGCGGGCCCGCGGCCACCCTCGCCGGCCCTGTATTACTTGCCGTGCGCGGTGGGCCAGCGGTATTCGAGCCAGTGCTCCATGCGCTGGCGCAACAAGCCGCTCTGCTCGGCGATGTGCAGCCACTGGTCGACGTAGCGCTTGAAGGCCTCGTCGCGCGGCAGCAGGTAGGCCTTCTCGGCGAAGTCGAAGGGTTGCTGCGGATGCACGGCGCAGAGTTCCGGGTGCAGACGCGACTGCAGGCGGGCCTCGATGGCGTCGGTCATCATCAGGTCGGCCTTGCCGTCGACGATCTGCTGGAAGATCGTCACGTTGTCCGGATGCACCAGGATCCGGGCCTTCTTCAGGTTCGCCCGGGCGAACTTCTCGTTGGTGCCGCCGGGGTTGACGATGGCCGTCACGCCCGGCTGGTCGATCTGCTCCAGGGTCTGGAAACGCGCTTCTTCGCTACAGAGGGTGATCGGCGTCTTGCCGTCGCGCAGGTAGGGAATCGAGAAATACGCCTGGCGCTGGCGCTCCAGGTTGATCGAGATGCCGCTCATGGCGATGTCGAAGCGGTCGTCGGCGAAATCGCGCATCAGGTTCGGCCAACTGGTCGGCACCACTACCAGCTTGGCCCCCAGGCTCTCGGCCAGGCGCTGCGCCATGTCCACATCGAAGCCAGCATAGCCGCCCTCCTCCGTGCGGTAGCTGAAGGGCTTGTAGTCGCCAGTGGTGGCGACGCGCAACACGCCGCTCTCGAGGATGCGGTCGAGGCGGCTCTCCTGCGCCTGGAGGCTGGCGCTGGCCAGCAGCGCAAGGCAGGCCAGGGCCTGGACGAGATGGCGGAATGACTTCGGCATGGCGACTCCTCGGGATGGCGGACCGCAGAGAGACTACGCAAGTCGGCAGCCGCGGCCAAATCCCGGAATGCAGGGGAACGCCCGATGACGCCGGGGCGCGGGCCGAGCATGCGGCAGGAGAAGCGGAAAAAAGTGCGCGAAATGGCTGACGACCTCACACCGCCATCGACAGCGGTACGCCCTGCAGCCATTCCGGGTGGTAGCGCAGCAGCATCTCCAGGCCGCGCTCCTGGTAGGCCGGGAAGCTGATCGCGACCAGCGTCTCGCCCTTGACCTTCTGCGGCGGGCCGAGGCGCTGGAGGATCACGCCGTTGCGAACGAAATAGCGCTCCATGGCCGTGGTGGTCACCGCCACCACCGAACTGGCGCCCAGGTACCAGGCGCATTGCAGGCTGGACCAGAATATCTTCATCGCCAGTTGCGGATCGTCCGCCGCGCTGGCGGCGTAGCGCGAAAGCTCCCATACCGACGGATCGCTGGGCGGGGTTTCGCTGCACAGGTAGGCGAAGACTTCCTTGAGCAGGTAGGCGTCGGTCGTCGGCAACAGGCGGGCACAACCGCAGATACCCTGGCGGCCCATGGCGACGATGTAGCGGGTTTGCGGATGGTCGAACTGGTCGAACTCCTGGTCGCGGACCCTGGAGGTGGAGACCACGTCCCAGCCCAGCTTCTCGATGAAGACCTGATGCCGGTAGCGTCCCAGCTCGGCGATCATGGCGGCGGAAAGCCCTTCCAGCGATTCAGAGAGCAATTCGATCATGACCAAGTCCCCGTGTCGTGCCGGCCGAGAAAAAAAGGCGGCATCCCTACCCTGATACTCCTGGGCCCTCTCAGTCGGAGGACATACCAGCACACACATGAGGGGGAAGACTAAAGGAGGATGAACGGCAGGCAACCTGCCAGATCTGGTAGGGCGCGCCAGCCGGCGCGCCCTAAGCATCAGATGAGGCCCAGCGCCGCGGCGTAGGCGGCAGCCAGCGTCTTGTTCGGCGCGTCGAACTTCTTCTGGATGTTCTTGTGGTGGAAGTTCACCGTGCTCTCGGAGATGCTCAGGATGATGGCGATTTCCCCGGAGCTCTTGCCGTCGGCGGTCCATTGCAGGATCTCGCGTTCGCGATGGCTCAGGCAGACCGGGTTGGACATCAGCATCGGATGCTCCAGGTCGGTCAGCTTCTGGGTCAGCAACTCGATCATGCAACGCAGCCGCAGGCGTATTTCCTCGCGCTCGAAGCTGGAGATGTTCTGCTGGTCGCGCGCCACGGAAAGCACGCTGAGCAAATTGTTCGGCGCGCGGATCGGCAGGGTCGCGCCGACACAGAGGCCCCAATCGCGAGCCTCGTTCCAGAGCATCCGGCTCTGGTCGAACAGGCTGTCGCTCCAGACCACCATTTCCGAGGAGCGCAGGCCGTTGAGGATCGCCGGATCCACGGCCCCGTAGTTCTGCATCTGGTATCGCTCCAGCCAGGCCTTGGGATAGGTGCCATGGACCTCGGTCTTCGGCCGGGTGAAGGGAATCGTATGGCGCACGCCATAGGCGTAGTAATCGAAGCCCAGGCGCCGCACTTCCTTTTCCAGGACGGCGAACACGCCCTGGCTGTCGTGGATCGGCTGCATCTCGCTACGCAAACCGTCCCACCACAGCAAAAAGCCTCCGTCATTCCTCATTGCAGTAAGCCCTGATCGATAAAATGCATCACAGCAGAATTGGCCCGGGGTATGACGCTGTCAAGCGCGCAGCCTTGCCGATACGGCAAAATCATGGCAACCCTATCTGTTATGCCAGCACCGTTCAGGACGCAGCCTTCAGCCATCGCGCATCCCCCTCCCTATGACAACGTTCGACCACCTGGGCCGCTTTACCGCAAGCGATACTGTGCGGTTGTGACAATTCCATGAAACGCCGACAGGCCGCCGCCATGGCCGGGTCCTCGAGCAAGCGCCACAGCGCCCCGCGCAACTCCTGCTCGCGCAACGGCACGCCCAGGCGCATCCCGCAGCCGAGCCGGACCAGCCGTTCGGCATTGTCGAACTGGTCGTGGGCGCAGGGCAGCAGCACCTGCGGCACCCCCGCCGCCAAGGCCAGGCTCATGGCGCCGATACCGCCCGGATGGACCAGCCCGGCGCACGATGGCAGCAAGGCTCCCAGTGGCGCGTAGGCGCGCTGCAGCACGTGATTCGGCAAGCCGCGCAGCGGTTCCTGGCCGGCGCCGGTGAGGAAGATCCCACGCGCGCCGAGGCGTTCCAGCGCGCGCAGGGCCATGGCGTAGAAGTCGCCCTGCAGGTGTTCGGTCGAGCCCTGGGTGAACACCAGCGGCCGGCTGCCCTGATCGAGAAAGCGTTGCAGTTCGTCGTCGAGCGGGGTCCCCGGGATACTGCCGTCGAACAGCGGGAAGCCGGTCATGTGCAGGGGTTGCGGCCAATCCTGCTGGGGCGGCGCGAACCAGGCCGGGAACAGGCAGACCACGCCCTGCGGCGAATGCATCCATTGGGTGAAGATGCGCTTCACCGGCGTCTCCAGGCCGACCTTGCGGCGCACCGCGTTGATCTCCGGCGCGCAGGTGCGATCCAGCTTGAAGCGCTCGATGCAGCGCCAGAGCAGCTTGCGCATCGCCAGCGGCATCTGCTCGGGCACGTTGAACTTGGGGTGTACCGGCGGCAGGTGCGCCGACAACAAGGTCGATGGCGAGACCTGCGCGGACAGGTAGGGAATCCCGTACTTCTCGTGAGCGATGCGTGCGCCCAGCGCCCAGAGCGAGCCGACCACCACGATGTCGTCATGGCGCTGCGCCGAGACGTACTCGTAGACCGGCTCGATCATCCCGGCGATGGCTTGCCAGAGCACGCCGAAGGACGTCTTGGGGTCCCACAGGCGCGGATCGCCCATGGTCCGGCGGTAGGTCAGTTCGTCGCTCAGCGGGACGAACGCGATGCCGTGCTGCTCCACCGCGTCGCGAAACACCGGGATGGTGCAGAGGCTCACGCGGTGCCCGCGCAATTTCAGGGTCCGGGCCAAGCCGATGAAGGGAAATACGTCGCCGGCCGAGCCGATGGCGATGAGGATGGCGTGCATGGGGCTACTCCGTGCGTTATGCAACCGCAAAGCCCGGCCAGGCCGGGTCTTCGCAGGTCAAGGGTTCAGGCGTAGCCGATGGCCATCTCGTGGAATCCCGCCGCGCGTTCCGCCCGCTGCGGCTCCGGTTGCTTCAGCAGGTGCTCGAGCAGGGCGCGGTGCACGCGTACCGCGGCCAGCTTGGACTCCAGGTCGAGGAAATGCCCGGTGCCCTCCACCCGCGAGAAACTGCAGTGCGGCAGGTAGTCGCGGAACTGGCGGGCGTCCTCGGCGGTGGTGTATTCGTCCCAGCTGCCGTTGATGAAATGCACGTGGCTCTGGATCCGCTCCAGGCAAGCCAGGTAGCCCCGATCGTTGAGCGCCAGCACCTGGTCGATGTGAAAGCGCGCCTGCTCGTATTCGCCGGTGGCCAGCGAAGCCATGTGCTGATGGTTGCTGGCTTTCAGGCGCGGCGGCAGGTATTTGCCGACGGTCTCGTTGAGCAGATGGCCGATCGCCGACTTGTCGTCCAGCTCGATCAGCGCCTGCGCCCGCCCGACGTAGTCGAGCATCGCCTGGTTCAGTCCAGGGGCGAATGCCATCACCACCGAGCTGCGGATGCCGCGCGGATTGCGCGACAGCGCCAGCAGCGTGGAGATACCGCCCCACGACGCGGAGACCAGGTGATTGACCTCGAAGCGCTCGATCAGCGCCAGGAGGATTTCCACCTCGTCGTCCTTGGTGATCAACCCGCGCTGCGGGTTGTGCTGACGCGACTGCCCGGCGAAGGGCAGGTCGAACAGCACCACGTTGAAATGTTCGGCCAGGCACTTGCAGGTCCGGGCGAACGAGGCGGTGGTCGCCATCGCGCCGTTGACCAGCATCACCGTGCTGCGCCCGGGATCCTGCCCAACGCGCTCGACATGTACCCGCAGGCCCTTGCAAACCGATACCAACAGACTTTCGCGCCGCATTTCACACCTCCCAAAAATTTTCGAACAGGCAAACAGCTATCGCTGCCACGGGTATCCCGGCATTACGTAGAGTTCGTTCTTATTGTTCGAACGGCAGACAAGTAACTCAGCGGCCATCCGCGCGGACCAGCCACGGCGGATGCGTACCCCTTCAGGCGAGGGGCTTGTGTGGGTCTTGCAGATCGGCCTGCGCAAACGATTGGCGTCCGTGTTCACGCGTAGCCGATGAACACTTTTTAGCCAATTCGAAAGCTAACGGTAACTGCCAGATTTCACAGGACGGGCGGCCGCCTGCGCATAAGCCCCTGCCCGCCCGCGATAAGGCGTGCCAGAGCGGCCGGCGGGGAACAGCGAGGGGTTGGCGGAAAAGGCATGAAAAAACCGGGCGCCAGGCCCGGTTTCCGGTGTCGAAACGCTCTGGCGTCAGGCTTTTGGCAGGGTCACGCCGCGCTGGCCCTGGTATTTGCCGCCACGGTCCTTATAGGACACTTCGCAGGCCTCGTCGGATTGCAGGAAGAGCATCTGCGCCACGCCTTCATTGGCGTAGATCTTCGCCGGCAGGTTGGTGGTATTGGAGAACTCGAGGGTCACATGGCCTTCCCACTCCGGCTCCAGCGGGGTGACGTTGACGATGATGCCGCAACGCGCGTAGGTGCTCTTGCCCAGGCAGATGGTCAGGACGTCGCGCGGGATGCGGAAGTACTCGACGGTGCGCGCCAGGGCGAAGGAGTTCGGCGGGATGATGCAGACGTCGCTGTTGATGTCGACGAAGCTTTTCTCGTCGAAGTTCTTCGGATCGACCACCGCCGAATGGATGTTGGTGAACACCTTGAATTCGGCGGCGCAGCGCACGTCGTAGCCGTAGCTGGACACCCCGTAGGAAATCACCCGGCTGTCGTCCGCGCCGCGCACCTGGCGCTCGACGAACGGCTCGATCATGCCGTGCTCCTGAGCCATGCGGCGAATCCACTTGTCCGATTTGATGGTCATGGAGGGTGTCCTGTCGAAAGCTGCGAAAAATGATCGCGAATCTTACCGGGGCCGCCGCCCCAGGGCAAAGGCAGCCGTCGCCGACGGCTGCCCGAGCGCCTCAGTCGTCGCTGATGCTGATGTTCGGCAGGCCGACGCTGGCCCGCTCGCTGAGAACGATGCGCGCGCCGACATGGCGGGCGATTTCCTGGTAGAGCATCGCCAGTTGGCTTTCCGGGTCGGCGATCACCGTCGGCCGGCCGCTGTCGGCCTGGGTGCGGATGGCGATCGACAGCGGCATGGACGCCAGCAGCTCGACGCCGAACTGCGCCGCCAGCTTCTCGCCGCCGCCCTCGCCGAACAGGTGCTCGGCATGGCCGCAGTTGGAGCAGATGTGCACCGCCATGTTCTCCACCACGCCGAGCACCGGGATGTTCACCTTGCGGAACATCTCCACGCCCTTCTTCGCGTCGAGCAGCGCCAGGTCCTGCGGGGTGGTGACGATCACCGCGCCGGCCACCGGCACCTTCTGCGCCAGGGTCAGCTGGATGTCGCCGGTGCCCGGCGGCATGTCCACCACCAGGTAGTCGAGGTTGTCCCAGGCGGTCTGGGTGATCAGTTGGATCAGGGCACCGGAGACCATCGGCCCGCGCCAGACCACCGGCGTGCTGTCGTCGGTGAGGAAGGCCATCGACATCACCTGCACCCCGTGCGCCTCCAGGGGCTCGAACCACTTCTGCTCACGGACCTTCGGCCGGGTGCCTTCCGGCAGGCCGAACATGATGCCCTGGCTGGGTCCGTAGATGTCCGCGTCGAGGATGCCCACCCGCGCACCCTCGCGGGCCAAGGCCAGGGCCAGGTTGGCGGCGGTGGTGGACTTGCCGACGCCGCCCTTGCCGGAAGCCACCGCGACGATGTTCTTCACGTTGCCCATCACCTCGACCTGCGGCTGTGCCTTGTGCGGCTGGATCACGCAGTCGACCCGGACCTCGGCGCGAGCGACGCCGTCGAGCGCCTCCAGGGCCATTTGCAGGGTTTGCGCCAGGCCGTTTCTGAACAGCCCGGCGGCGTACCCCAGTTCCAGGCGCACCCGCACGCGGTCGCCCTGGATCTCCACCTCGCGCAGGCAGCCGGCGCTGACGGGGTCCTGGTTCAGATAGGGGTCCTGGTACTGGCGGAGGGTGGCTTCCACCGTTTGGCGAGTGATAGCGGACATGGGGGATTTCCTGAGGGTTAAGCGGGGAATCGATGCCGGTCATCCTACCCGAGTGGCGCGCGGATGAAAAAAAACCGCCGCTTCTTTATAGTGACCGATCCGTTTAGCTCTCAGCCGATAAGCCGAACCCATGTCCGAACCACGCAAGATCCTCGTTACCAGCGCCCTCCCCTACGCCAACGGTTCCATTCACCTGGGACACATGCTGGAGTACATCCAGACGGACATGTGGGTGCGCTTCCAGAAGATGCGTGGCAACCAGGCCGTCTACGTCTGCGCCGACGACGCCCACGGTTCGGCGATCATGCTCCGCGCCGAGCGCGAGGGCATCACCTCCGAGCAACTGATCGACGCCGTGCGCGCCGAGCACATGGGCGACTTCGCCGACTTCCTGGTGGACTTCGACAACTACCACTCGACCCACTCGGAAGAGAACCGCGAGCTGTCCAGCGCGATCTACCTGAAACTGCGCGACGCCGGGCACATCGACACCCGCCCGGTGACCCAGTACTTCGACCCGGAAAAGCAGATGTTCCTCGCCGACCGCTTCATCAAGGGCACCTGCCCGAAGTGCGGCACCGCCGACCAGTACGGCGACAACTGCGAGGCCTGCGGCGCGACCTACGCCCCGACCGAACTGAAGGACCCGAAATCGGCGATCTCCGGCGCCACCCCGGTGCTCAAGGAATCGCTGCACTACTTCTTCAAGCTGCCGGACTTCGAGGCCATGCTCAAGCAATGGACCCGCAGCGGCGCCCTTCAGGAGTCGGTGGCCAACAAGCTCGCCGAATGGCTGGACAGCGGCCTCCAGCAGTGGGACATCTCGCGTGACGCGCCGTACTTCGGCTTCGAGATTCCCGACGCTCCCGGCAAGTACTTCTACGTCTGGCTGGACGCGCCGATCGGCTACATGGCCAGCTTCAAGAACCTCTGCGCGCGGCGTCCCGAGCTGGACTTCGACGCGTTCTGGGGCAAGGACTCCAGCGCCGAGCTGTACCACTTCATCGGCAAGGACATCGTCAACTTCCACGCGCTGTTCTGGCCGGCCATGCTCGAAGGCGCCGGCTACCGCAAGCCGACCGCGCTGAACGTGCACGGCTACCTGACCGTGAACGGCCAGAAGATGTCCAAGTCGCGCGGCACCTTCGTCAAGGCGCGCACCTACCTCGACCACCTGGACCCGGAATACCTGCGCTACTACTACGCGTCCAAGCTCGGCCGCGGCGTCGAGGACCTCGACCTGAACCTCGAGGACTTCGTGCAGAAGGTCAACTCCGACCTGGTCGGCAAGGTCGTCAACATCGCCAGCCGCTGCGCCGGCTTCATCCACAAGGGCAACGCCGGCGTGCTGGTCGGCGCCGATCCGGCGCCGGAGCTGCTCGCCGCCTTCCGCGAGGCCGCACCGGGCATCGCCGAGGCCTATGAGGCCCGCGACTTCAATCGCGCCATGCGCGAGATCATGGCCCTCGCCGACCGCGCCAACGCCTGGATCGCCGAACAGGCGCCCTGGGCGCTGGCCAAGCAGGAAGGCCAGCAGGACAAGGTCCAGGCCGTCTGCGGCCTGGGCATCAACCTGTTCCGCCAGTTGGTGATCTTCCTCAAGCCGGTGCTGCCGAAGCTGGCCGCCGCCGCCGAAGCCTTCCTCAACGTCGCCCCGCTGACCTGGGCCGACCACCAG
Source organism: Pseudomonas sp. HMSC065H01 (assembly GCF_001815235.1). Taxonomy (NCBI): domain Bacteria; kingdom Pseudomonadati; phylum Pseudomonadota; class Gammaproteobacteria; order Pseudomonadales; family Pseudomonadaceae; genus Pseudomonas; species Pseudomonas sp. HMSC065H01. The sequence goes on from NZ_KV819928.1 coordinate 22,259, forward strand.
ACCCTGCTGGCCAACCACCAGTTGAACCCGTTCCAGCCCCTGATGACCCGTATCGAGCCCGCGAAAGTAGAAGCCATGATCGAAGCCTCCAAGGAAGACCTCGCCGCCGCATCCCAACCCGCCGGCAACGGCGAGCTGGTCAAGGAACCCATCGCCGCGGAGATCGACTTCGACGCTTTCGCCGCGGTCGACCTGCGCATCGCCCTGATCGAGAAGTGCGAATTCGTCGAAGGCGCCGACAAGCTGCTGCGCCTGTCGCTGGACATCGGCGACGCGAAGCGTAACGTGTTCTCCGGGATCAAGAGCGCATATCCCGACCCGAGTGCCCTGGAAGGCCGCCTGACGCTCTATGTGGCCAACCTGGCGCCGCGCAAGATGAAGTTCGGGGTGTCCGAGGGCATGGTCCTGGCCGCCGGCCCGGGTGGCCAGGAGATCTACCTGCTGAGTCCGGACAGCGGCGCCAAGCCGGGCCAGCGCGTCAAGTAACGCAGACCACGAAGCCACGGAGGGCTCGATAGAATGAACGCATGGAAGCTTGCCGCCGGCGTCCTGCTGGCGGCGCTCTACGGATGCTCCGCCGAACACGCCGAAAGCGTCTCCGGCAATGCCGGTTTCCAGGGCGAGACGGGCAAACCCGGCACCGCCCTCGCCTACGAACACCGCGTCGGCATCCGCCTTCCCGCCGCGCGTATCGACGCGCAACTCGCCGCCAGCCGCGACGCCTGCAACAGCGAGCGCTTCGGCCAGTGCGACGTGCTCGCCATCGAACAACGCGGCGGTATCGGCCATTACGCCGAACTCACCGTGCGCATCGTCCCGGACGGCGTGGAGAAGCTGGTCGCGGCCGCTGCCCAGGGCGGCACGCTGGAAAGCCGGCAGACCCGCGCCGAGGACCTGGCCCAGGCGGTCGCCGACACCCGCCAGCAACGCGAGCGCCTGCAACGCGAGTACCAGACCCTGCAGCAATACCAGGGGCGCAAGGACATGAGCGTCGGCGACCTGCTGGCCCTGGCCAAGGAAATCGCCGCGGTGGAAGCCCAACTGGCCGACAACGCCCAGGCCGGCGCCCAGCAGCAGCGGCGCATCGCCACCAACCTGCTGACCCTGAGCTTCAGCAGCGAGGCGCAGCCGGACAGCCGCCTCGGCCAGCTCGCCACGGCCGCCGGGCAACTGCTCGACGACCTTGTCGATGGCACCATCGCCGCGATGAAATTCTTCGCCTACAGCCTGCCGTTCCTCGTCGTGCTGCTGCCGCTGGGCCTGTTGCTGCGCGGCCTGTGGCGCTGGCTGCGGCGGCCCGGCAAGAACGAGGCGCGCTGAGCCCAGGCATACGGGCGGACCGGGAGGGTCCGCTCTTTCGCCCAGGACCGCCTGACGGGCCTGGCAACTCACAAGGAGGAAGACCGATGACCGCCACCAGCGACCTGATCGAGTCACTGATTTCCTATAGCTGGGACGACTGGCAGGTGACCCGCCAGGAAGCCCGCCGGGTGATCGCCGCGATCCGCAACGACAACGTGCCCGATGCGACCATCGCCGCACTCGACAAGAGCGGCTCGCTGATCAAGCTGTTCCAGCGGGTGGGCCCGCCGGAACTGGCGCGCTCGCTGATCGCCAGCATCGCCGGGCGCACCACCATGCAGCGCTACCAGGCACGCAATGCCTTGATCCGCAGCCTGATCAACAATCCCCTGGGCACCCAGACCGACAACTGGATCTACTTCCCCACCATCACCTTCTTCGACATCTGCGCCGACCTCGCCGACGCCGCTGGCCGCCTGGGCTTCGCCGCGGCCGGCGCCACCGGGGTGGCCAGCCAGGCGATCCAGGGTCCGTTCAGCGGGGTCGGCGCCACCGGCGTCAATCCGACCGACCTGCCGTCCATTGCCTTCGGCGACCAGCTCAAGCTGCTCAACAAGGACCCGGCGACCGTCACCAAGTACAGCAACCCGCTCGGCGACCTGGGCGCCTACCTGAGCCAGCTTTCGCCGCAAGACAAGCTGAACCAGGCACAGACGCTGGTCGGCCAGCCGATCAGCACGCTGTTCCCCGACGCCTATCCGGGCAACCCGCCGTCGCGGGCCAAGGTCATGTCCGCGGCCGCGCGCAAGTACGACCTGACGCCGCAACTGATCGGCGCGATCATCCTCGCCGAGCAGCGTGACCAGACCCGCGACGAAGACGCCAAGGACTATCAGGCGGCAGTCAGCATCAAGAGCGCCAACACCTCCATCGGCCTCGGCCAGGTGGTGGTCTCCACCGCGATCAAGTACGAGCTGTTCACCGACCTGCTCGGCCAGCCGGTGCGCCGCGGTCTGTCGCGCAAGGCGGTCGCCACCCTGCTGGCTTCCGACGAATTCAACATCTTCGCCACCGCCCGTTACATCCGCTACGTCGCCAACCTCGCGTCGCAACAGGACCTGCGCAAGCTGCCGAAGACCCGCGGCGCATTTCCCTCCATCGATCTCCGCGCCTACGCCGGCAATCCGCGCAACTGGCCGCGGGACAATGTCCGCGCGCTGGCCTCGGAATACACCTCGCGGCCCTGGGACGACAACCTGTCGCCGGGCTGGCCGATGTTCGTCGACGATGCCTACGCCACCTTCCTCGACCCTGGAATGAGGTTCCCATGAAGACAGTCGCCCTGATTCTCGCCAGCCTCGCCCTGCTGGCCTGCACCGCGGAGTCCGGGGTGGACTTCGACAAGACCCTGACCCACCCGAACGGGCTGGTGGTGGAGCGCCCCGTCGGCTTCGACGCGCGGCGCAGCGCCGAGGGCTTCCGCTTCGACGAAGGCGGCAAGCTGCGCAACCCACGCCAACTGGAGGTCCAGCGCCGGGACGCGCCGCCCCCGACCGACCTGGCGAGCAGGCGCCTGGGCGACGGCGAGGCGCGCTACAAGGTAGAGGAAGACGACGGCGGCTCCGCAGGCAGCGAATACCGCCTGTGGGCAGCCAAGCCGGCGGGCGCGCGGTGGATCGTGGTCAGCGCCAGCGAGCAGAGCGAGGATGGCGAACCGACCTTCGCCCTGGCCTGGGCGCTGCTGGAGCGGGCCAGGTTGCAGTGAGCGCGACCCCGGGAGACGCAACGGCAGTCCGTCTCCCGGTCTTTCGTACGTGTTTGCGCTAGCCTTGCAGGGCAATCCCACCCGATAATAGGGGATTTCCCCCGACGGCCCCGGCCCTGCAACGAATGCTTCGCGTATGACTGAACTCGCCCTGATCCTGGTCAGCGCCATCCTGGTCAACAACTTTGTCCTGGTGCAGTTCCTCGGCCTGTGCCCGTTCATGGGCGTGTCGCGGAAGATCGAGACGGCCATCGGCCTGTCCCTCGCCACCACCTTCGTCCTGACCCTGGCGGCGATGTGCAGCCATATCCTGCAACGCTACGTGCTGCGCCCGCTGGACCTGGAGTACCTGCGCACCATCGGCTTCATCCTGGTGATCGCGGTGGTGGTGCAGTTCACCGAGATGCTGGTGAAGAAGACCAGCCCGCTGCTGTACCGGGTGCTCGGCATCTTCCTGCCGCTGATCACCACCAATTGCATCGTCCTCGGCGTCGCCCTGCTCAACGCCAACAAGGCTGAATACGGCTTCCTCCAGGCCACTACCCAGGGCTTCGGCGCCGGGCTGGGCTTTTCCCTGGTGCTGGTGCTGTTCGCCGCCCTGCGCGAGCGCATCGCCATCGCCGACGTGCCGGCGCCGTTCCGCGGCGCGGCCATCGGCATGATCACCGCCGGCCTGATGTCGCTGGCGTTCATGGGCTTCAGTGGGTTGGTCCGGCCATGAACGGCGTGTTCCTGGCGATCGGCGCGCTGCTGCCGATCTGCCTGGCCGGCGGTGCGCTGCTCGGCTATGCGGCGGTGCGCTTCCGCGTCCAGGGCGATCCGGTCGCCGAGCAGGTCAACGCCCTGTTGCCGCAGACCCAGTGCGGCCAGTGTGGCTACCCCGGCTGCAAGCCCTACGCCGAGGCGATCGCCGCCGGCGACAAGATCAACAAGTGCCCGCCGGGCGGCGAAGCGACCATCCGCGCCCTCGCCGACCTGCTCGACCTGGAGCCCGAGCCGCTCGACGCCGCCGAGGAAACCCCGCCGCGGGTAGCCTACATCCGCGAGGCCGAATGCATCGGCTGCACCAAGTGCATCCAGGCCTGCCCGGTGGACGCCATCGTCGGCGCCGCACGGTTGATGCACACGGTGATCGCCGACGAATGCACCGGTTGCGACCTGTGCCTGGAGCCCTGTCCGGTGGACTGCATCGAGATGCGCGAGATACCGGACGACGTGCGCCACTGGAAGTGGCCCCAGCCGTCGCCGCGACTGATCGCCAGCGACCGGGAGCGAGCGGCATGAGCGCCCTGCACGCCTTCCCCGGCGGCCTCTGCCTGCCGGCCAACAAGGAGCGCTCCACCGCCCTGCCGATCCAGCAGGCGCCGCTGGCGCAGCGCTACATCGTGCCGCTCGGCCAGCACATCGGCGCGCCGGCGCGACCTTGCGTGGAAGTCGGCCAGGCCGTACTCAAGGGCCAGACCATCGCCCTCCCGGACGGCACCGTCAGCGCCGCGCTGCATGCCCCGACCTCGGGTACCGTGGTGGCGATCGGCGCACACCCCTATCCGCATGCCTCCGGTCTTCCCGCGCCGGCCATCGTCATCGCCAGCGACGGCCTGGAGCGCTGGACCGAGCTGCATCCCTGCCCGGACTTCCGCGCCGAAAGTCCGCTGGCGTTGCTCGAACGCATCCGCGCGGCCGGCATCGGCGGTCTCGGCGGCGCCGGCTTCCCCACCGCGGCCAAGCTCGCCGCGCGCCCGGCGGAAAAGATCCATACGCTGGTGGTGAACGGCGCCGAATGCGAGCCCTACATCAGCGCCGACGACCTGCTCATGCGCGAGCGCGCCACGCAGGTGCTGGGCGGCATCGATATCCTGGTGCAGATCCTGTGCCCCGAAGAGGTGCTGGTCGGCATCGAGGACGACAAACCGGAAGCCATCGCCGCCCTCGGCGCCGCCCTCGGTGAACGGCCCTATCGCATCGTCGCCCTGCCGACCCGCTATCCCTCGGGCGGCGAGCGCCAGCTGATCCAGTTGCTCACCGGCAGGGAAGTCCCGGCGGACGGCCTGCCGGCGGACATCGGCATCCTGTGCCAGAACGTCGGCACCCTGGCCGCCGTGCACGATGCCGTCGTCCTCGGTCGGCCGCTGATCTCGCGGATCACTACCCTCGCCGGCGGCGCCCTGGAGCGGCCGATGAACGTCGAGGCGCTGATCGGTACGCCGGTACACGAGTTGCTGGCGTTCGCCGGCCTCGCCGAGGGACGCCTGGAACGCGTGCTGATGGGCGGGCCGATGATGGGCTTCGCCCTGCCCGATCTCTCGGTGCCGCTGATCAAGACCTGCAACTGCCTGCTCGCCGGCGATGCCACGGAGCTGCCGGAACCAGTGCCGGCCATGCCCTGTATCCGCTGCGGCGACTGCGCCCAGGTCTGCCCCGTCAGCCTGCTGCCACAACAACTGCATTTCTTCGCCCTGGGCGACGAGCACGAGCAATTGCTCGCCCACAACCTGTTCGATTGCATCGAATGCGGCGCCTGCGCCTACGTCTGCCCGTCGAGCATTCCCCTGGTGCAGTACTACCGCGCGTCCAAGGCGGAGATCCGCGAGCAGCGGCAGAAGCTGCTGAAGGCCGAACAATCCCGTGAGCGTTTCGAGCAACGCCAGGCTCGCCTGCGCCGCGACGAGGAGCGCCGGGCCGCAGAACGCGCCCAACGCGCGGAGAAGGCCGCGCTGGCGCGCGCCGCCCAGGCCGAGCGCGAGGAAGCCGCCCCCGCCACGGCGGTCGACCCGGTGCAGGCGGCGATCGAGCGGGCCAGGGCGCGCAAGCAGGCCGGTAGCGGCAGCGAACGGCTGAAACGGCTGAAGATCGAAGCGAGCATGGCGCGGGTGGCCCTGAAGAAGGCCGAGAAACAGTTGCTCAGCCACGACACCCCGGAACAGCATGGCCTGGTCGCGGAACTGCGCGCCGCCGCCGAGGCCGCCGACAAGGCCCTGGCCGATGCCGAAGCCAGCCTGCCGCGCGACCTACCCAGCGCACCGCCTGCCGCGCTCGACGACGAAGCCGAACTGAAGAAGGCCAAGGCCCAGGCCGCCATGGCCCGCGCCCAGCTCAAGCGCTCGGAAAAGGCCTTCGGCGAAGCGCCCGGCGCCGAGCAACGGGCGACCCTCGACGAACTGCGCGCCGAGGTCGAGCGTTGCGAAGCCACCCTGGCCCGCCTCGAGCGTCACGCGCCGAAGCCCGCGGCGCCCGGCGACGACGGCCAGGCGGCGCTGAAGCGGGCGAAGATCGCCCTGGTCGGCAAGCGCGCGGCCTTGAAGAAGGCCGAGCAGGCCGGGGTGATGGACAGCGAGCTGGAACGCCTGCGCGGCGAGCTGCAAGCCGCCGAGCGCGACCTGCATGCCGCCGAGGACGCCTGCGGCAAGCCGGCGCCGGAGCTGGTGCGGATCGACAAGCGCCCGGTCGACCCGCGCACCCGCGAGCTGAAGACCGAGCTGGCCTACGCCCGCGCCGCCCTGAAGAAGCTCGAACGCCTGGCGAACGCCGACGCCGCCGCACTCGCCGCCGCCCGCGCGCGCCTGAGCGCCGCCGAGCGCGCCCTGACCGAACACGGCACGGAGTGACCATGGCCCTGCCCCGCCCCACCTCGCCCCACGCCCGCGGCTCCAACCGTACCCCGGCGATCATGCGCCTGGTGCTCGGCGCCTGCGTCCCCGGCCTGCTGACGCTGACCTGGCTGTACGGCCCGGGCACCCTGCTCAACCTGGCCTGGGCCAGCCTCGTCGCGCTGGCCTGCGAAGCCGCCATGCTGGCCCTGCGCAAACGTCCGCCGGGGGTGTTCCTCAAGGACGGCAGCGCGCTGGTCACCGCCCTGTTGCTGGCAGTCGCCCTGCCGCCCTACGCCCCCTGGTGGCTGACCCTGGTGGCGACCTTCTTCGCCCTGGTATTCGGCAAGCACCTGTACGGTGGCCTCGGACAGAACCCGTTCAACCCGGCGATGCTCGGCTACGTCGTGGCGCTGGTCTCGTTTCCCCTGGAAATGACCCGCTGGCCCTCGCCGGACAGCGCCCTCGGCCTGCCCGACAGCCTCCGCGAATTCCTCGGCCTCGCTAGCCGGCCGGACGCCTGGGCCCACGCCACCGCCCTCGACGTGCTGAAGACCGACCGCAGCCTGACCGTCGATGAGCTGTTCGCCGGCAACCCGGCCTTCGGCCACCTCGGTAGCGCCGGCAGCGAGTGGGTCAACCTGGCGTTCCTCCTCGGCGGCCTGTTCCTGCTCTGGCGCCGGCTGTTCACCTGGCACGCGCCGCTGGGCATGCTCGCCGGCCTGTTCGCCATGAGCCTGCTGTTCTGGAATGGTTCCGGCTCCGATTCCCATGGCTCGCCACTGTTCCATCTGTTCAGCGGGGCGACCATGCTCGGCGCCTTCTTCATCGTCACCGACCCGGTGTCCGGCGCCACCAGCAATCGCGGGCGGCTGGTCTTCGGCCTCGGCGTCGGCGTCCTCACCTACGTCATCCGCACCTGGGGCGGCTATCCCGATGGCGTGGCGTTCGCCGTGCTGCTGATGAACCTGGCGGCGCCGACCATCGACTACTACACCCGGCCGCGCACCTACGGCCATCGCAAGGCCGAGCGCGGCTTCAAGGCAGGCGACTGATGGACGCCGCGACTCGCCGTTCGATGCTGCGCAACGCCCTCCTGCTCGGGCTCTTCGCCCTGGTCGGGGTGGGCCTGGTGGCCCTGGTGCAGCAATTCACAGAGGCGCGCATCGCCGAAGCCCAGCGCGAGGCGCGCGGCCGCGCCCTGCTGGAACTGCTGCCGCCGGGCAGCTACGACAACCATCCGCTGGACAGCCAGGTGCCAACCTTCGCGCCGAAGCTGCTCGGCCTGGATGCGCCGCGTCCGGCCTATGTCGCCCGCCTGCACGGCCAGGCCAGCGCAGTCATCCTCCAGGCCAGCGCGCCGGATGGCTACAGCGGCGCCATCCAGCTACTGGTCGGGGTCACCGCCCAGGGCCGGCTGCTCGGCGTGCGGGTCGTCGCGCACAAGGAAACCCCCGGCCTCGGCGACCGCATCGAACTGGCCAAGAGTCCCTGGGTGCACGGTTTCGACGGCAAGAGCCTGGGCGATCCGGCGGACGCCGGCTGGGCGGTGAAGAAGGACGGCGGTACGTTCGACCAGTTCGCCGGCGCCACCGTCACCCCGCGCGCCGTGGTCCGCGCCGTGCACAAGGCGCTGCGCTACTTCGACGCCAACCGCGAACGCCTGCTCGCCCCCGAAGAGGCTGCCGGACATGAGTGAACAAGATTTCCGCGAGATCGCCCGCAACGGCCTGTGGCGCAACAACCCGGGCCTGGTCCAGTTGCTCGGCCTGTGCCCGCTGCTGGGCACCAGCAACTCGACGGTCAACGCCCTCGGCCTGGGCCTGGCCACCATGCTCGTGCTGGCCTGCTCCAATGCCGCGGTATCGTTGGTGCGCGGCGCGGTGAGCGAGGCGATCCGGCTACCGGCGTTCGTCATGATCATCGCCGTGCTGACCACCTGCATCGAACTGCTGATGCAGGCCTGGACCTACGAGCTGTACCAGGTCCTCGGCATCTTCATCCCGCTGATCACCACCAACTGCGTGATCCTCGGTCGCGCCGAGGCCTTCGCGGCGAAGAACGGCGTGCTGCGCGCCAGCTTCGACGGACTGCTGATGGGCCTCGGCTTCGCCCTGGTCCTGCTGGTCCTCGGCGGCCTGCGCGAGCTGCTCGGCCAGGGTACCCTGCTGGCCGACATGCACTTGCTGTTCGGCCCGGCGGCGGCGGACTGGAAGATCCAGCCGTTCCCGCAGTACCAGGGCTTCCTGCTGGCGATCCTGCCGCCGGGCGCGTTCATCATGCTCGGCCTGCTGATCGCCCTGAAGAACCGTATCGATGAAAGCCTGGCGGAACGCGCCAAGGTGCAGGCGGGCGACGTACTCGCCACCCAGCGCCAGCGCGTCCGCGTCACCGGAGTGATTGAATGAATGCCGCCAAGCGCGCGGAGATCTTCCGCCGACTGCACGAAGACAACCCCGAGCCAAGGACCGAACTGGCCTACACCACCCCCTTCGAACTGCTCATCGCGGTGATCCTCTCCGCCCAGGCCACCGACGTCGGGGTGAACAAGGCCACCGCCCGCCTCTATCCGGTGGCCAACACCCCCGAGGCGATCCACGCCCTCGGCGTCGAGGGGCTGTCGGAGTACATCAAGACCATCGGCCTCTACAACAGCAAGGCGAAGAACGTCATCGAAACCTGCCGCATCCTCATCGAAAAGCACGGCGGCCAGGTCCCCGACAACCGCGAGGACCTCGAAGCCCTGCCCGGGGTTGGCCGCAAGACCGCCAACGTGGTGCTCAACACCGCCTTCCGGCAACTGGCCATGGCGGTGGACACGCATATCTTCCGCGTCGCCAACCGCACCGGCATAGCACCGGGAAAGAACGTTCTGGAGGTGGAGAAGAAACTGCTGAAGTTCGTGCCGCGCGAGTACCTGCTCGATGCCCACCACTGGCTGATCCTGCATGGCCGCTACGTCTGCAAGGCGCGCAAGCCGCAATGCGGAAGCTGCCGGATCGAGGACCTGTGCGAATACAAGCACAAGACTTCAGACGATTGATCAACTATTCGAAATCCTATCTTTACGATTGAAAAAATCTTTTTTACCAGCCACGGCTTTGTCGCTATAAGGTGCGCCATTACCACCCCATAAGTTGGAGTGAATGTCATGGCAAAAGCCAAAGAAGAACTCGAGATCGACGACGAAGCCGGCGTTGAAGAGGATGACGGCGAGGAAACCAGCGTCGAGGTGGCCAAGACCAACCTGACCAAGCGTCGCATCATCGACAACCTGCTGGAAGAACGCCGCCTGCAGCGCCAGTTGTCGGACTACGACTTCGACCTGTGAGAGCGCCGCCCACACCGCAAGCAAGCCCCGCAATTGGCGGGGCTTCGTTTTTCCGGGGGCCATGAAAAGCCCGCCGAAGCGGGCCTGAACACCGGTGCGATCGAGCCGAGACCGCCATGCCCAGCCGGCACGCGCCGGGCGGCGGCCACGGCAACCGCTATCCGACGGTCGCCGTCCCGGCCGTCCCGGATAACGCCGTCAGGGTCGCAGTTCGAACAGCGCCGGCAGCGGCGGCCACTCCGAAGGCACCTTGCGGAAGCGACTGAAGCCGGCGGCCTCGGCCATCTGCCGCGCGCGGTCCTCGCCCATGAAGGCGCCGAGGCCCTCGCCGCCGTGGGACAGCGAACAGGTCATGCAATACAGCGTGCTCTGCGGGTACATCACGCGACCGAACAGGTTCATGTTCTCGTGCAGTTCCTGCGACAGGTTGAGTTCCACCATCAGGTAGGTCCCATCGTCGGCGGTCGACTCGCGCAGGTCCTTCATCATCTGCTGCGGGTCGGTCGCGTCGTGGATGACCACGAAGGTCGTGACGAAGTCGAACTTCTTGCCCGCCAACGCATCGGAATCGCTGACCTCGAAGCGCACCCGGTCGCCGACCCCCGCGGCCTCGGCGTTCGCCCGCGCGCGTTCGATGGACGGCGCGTGGAAGTCACAGCCATAGACCTGGGCTTCGGGGAACGCCTTGGCCATCATGATCGCGGCCAGCCCGCTGCCGCAGCCGAAATCGAGCACGCTGCCACCCGCCTGGAGCTTTTCCTTGACGCCATCCAGCGAAGGAATCCAGTGCTGCACGAGGAAGTGCTTGTACCAGGGCATGGTCATGCGCTCCATGCCTTCCCAGGTTTCCAGCGGGAAGGATTCCTCGGGGCAACCGCCGCCGCAGCGGAAGGCCTCGATGATCTTCGGCGCCATGCTCACGAAGGGCACGCTCAACTGGATGATCCCGCCGGCGAAATAAGGCGAGTCCTCGTCGGCGAGCACCGGGACGAACTCGGCCGGCAACCGATAGCTCCTGCTCTGCGGATCGTAGGCCAGGTAGTTGCCGGTGACCATGCTGCCCAGCCATTCGCGCAGGTAGCGGGTGGTGTAGCCGGTCTGCTGCGCCAGCTCTTCCAGGGTCACCCATTGGCCATGGGCGAGCGCCTTGAACAGCCCCAGGCGGTCGCCGATGTAGAGCATCGCGCCGCGCAGGGTATTGCCGTAGTCCTCCATGATCCGTGCTGAAAACTGCTTGACCTTCGCGGTTTCGATCTCGTTAGCCTTTGTCATTCTTGTTCTCCGTTGATATGCAGTACCGCCGCCTCTGGCGGCGGGTGATTCAGTGGTGGCTGGCGACCTTGTCCAGCACCTTGTCGACGATGGTCCCGGCCATGCCGAGATGGGTCCGCGGCTCGAACAGCCTGGCCAGGGTTTCCTTCGGCATGACGGCGCCCACCCGCGGATCCGACTCGAGCGCCTGGCGCATCGGAATCCGCTTGCGCTGGCAGGCCTGGGTGATCTCGAAGATGATTTCGTAAGCGCTGCTCTTGCCCAGTTGCTTGGCCATCTCGAAGACGAACGCCTCGGTACAGATCGCATCGCTGTATGCATTCGCCGTCCGCGCCATGGTCTCGTCGTGGACCGTGAGCCCGTCGATGGTGTCGGTCAGCAGCGACAGCGCCATCAGCGCATAGTGGGAAACGTCCGCCACCGCACACCATTCCAGGCGCGTGCCGCGGTAGTCCCGCTCGTGCTCGAGGATCATGGCGTCCAACGCGAGCAGGACCTGGGCCTTGGCCAGCCGGGCCAGCACCACGACCTGCTCGCAGCCTTCCGGATTGCGCTTGTGGGGCATGGTGCTGCTACCGATCTGCTGCTGCGTCCAGCCCACCTCCAGCTCGCCGATCTCCCAGCGGTTCAGGGTGCGGATCTCGTCGGCGATCCGCGCCAGGGACGCGGTGACCATGGCCAGGGTGCTGACGAACTCGGTAACCCGGTCGCGGGACACGTGCCAACCCGCCAGCGGCACGTCCAGCGACAGCCGCCGCGCGAAGCTTTCGAGCAGGAGCATGGCCTCGTCGCCGAAGGCGGCCATCGTGCCCACGCCGCCGAACAGTTGCACCACCAGGATCCGCTTGCGCGCCTCGCCCAGGCGTTCGCGGTGACGCAGCAACTCGTCGATCCAGCCGGCCACCTTCAGCCCGAAGGTGGTCGGCAACGCCGGGATCGAGTGGGTCCTGGCGACCATCAACGCATTGCGGGTCCCGCTCGCCAGCACCGAGAGCCGGTCCAGGAGGATGTCCAGCGCCCGCTCCGTTTCATCCAGCACATCGCGCATTTCCAGGGACTGCGCGGTGTCCTGGATATCCTGCGTGGTCGCGCCGAAATGCACGTACTCGCGCGCGCTGGGGCTGCAGTTCCTTTGCAGCGCGCCCAGCAGGGGCATCAGCGAGTGCCCGGTGCTGGCCACGCCGTCGGCGATCTGCTGCAGGTCGACGGCCGAAAGCCTGGCGGCCTTCGCGATCTCCAGCGCGGCCTCGGGCGGGATGACGCCGACATCGGCCTGCGCCAGCGCCAGCGCCGCCTCCACGTCGAGCCAGCGTTGCAGGCGGCAGTGGCTACAGAAGATCCGTCGGCTCACCGGACCGGCGTAGCCGCCGCCATGGGTTTTAGAGTCAACGATGTGACTGTGTTCGTGCTTGCAGGACGACTCGGCCGGTGCGCCGCCGAAGCTCTGCGGATGCGCGGTGCACGAGGAACGGGCAAGCATTTCCAGCGATTCAGCATCCATCACCTATCCTCCATCACGTACTGGGACTGACCGGGATTTCCTTGGGAAGAGGCGGCGCCTTCGGGCCTGTCGCCCGACGCGCCGGTTCGTGGTTTGCCGGCGACCAGGTCGACCATCTCCGCGGCGAGGCCGACGTAGCCGACGGGGTCGAGCAGTTCTTCGAGCGCCTCGGCGCTGAAACAGCCGCGCAACCTTGGCTGCCCGAGCAGCGCCTCGCGGAACGGAACGCCCTGCCGCTGGGAGGCCTGGGTTATCTCATGGAGCAGTTCGTGGGCGGTCTGCTTGCCGAACTGCCCCGCCAGCGCGAGCATGACCCGCTCCGACAGGATCAGCCCACCCAGCAGGTCGAGGTTGGCGCGCATGCGTTCCTCGCGCACCTCGAGCCCCTCGGCCAGCACCGCCTCCATGCGGGTCAGCAAGGCGCCGGCGTAGACGAACAGCTCCGGCAACGCCGCCCACTCGATGCGCCAGGCGGTGCCGTCGCGCTCGTGCAACTGGAACGCGGCATCGGTGAGCGCCACCATCTGTGCCCGCACCAGCCGCGACAGCGCGCTGACCAGGTCGACCGACGACGGGTTCCGCTTGTGCGGCATGGTGCTGCTGCCCACCTGTCCCGGCCGGCTGCCCTCGCGTACCTCGTCGATTTCGCTGCGCTGCAGGTGGTAGATCTCGTTCGCCACCCGGCCCAGCGTCACCGACACCTGGACCAGCAACCCGGCAACCTCCAGCACCCGGTCCCGGGCGCTGTGCCAACTGGTCGACGGCGCGCCGAGACCAAGCCTGGCCAGGGTTCGCCGCTGTAGCTCGAAGCCCTGGGCGCCGAACGACGCCAGGGTTCCCACGGCACCGGTCAGATTGCCGACCAGGACGCGTTCGCGCGCCTCGTCGAAGCGCGCCAGGTGACGGTCGATTTCATCCACCCAGACGGCGACCTTGTAGCCGAAGGTCGTGGGCAGCGCCTGCTGCCCGTGGGTGCGTGCAACCATCGGCGTGTGCTGGTGGCGCAGGGCGAGCGCCAGCAGATGGCCACGGATCGAGTGCAGGAGCCCGAGCGCATGGCCCCAGGCTTCCTTGACCTGCAGCATCAGCCCGGTGTCGAGGATGTCCTGGGTGGTCACGCCATAGTGCACGTACTCCCCCCAGCTACCCTCGCACAACCTCGCCAGGGCGCGGATGGTAGGCACCAGCAGGTGCCCTGTCTCCAGGCTTTCGCGGCCCAGTTGGGTGAGGTCGAAGCGCTCCACCTGGGCGGCGCGGTCGATCTCCCGCGCCGCCTCGTGGGGGATGATGCCCATCTCGCCCTGGGTCGCCGCCAAGGCTCGCTCGACATCCAGCCACCTCCGCACCTGGTTGGTATCGGAAAAGATCGCGGCGAATGCCGGGGACGAGTAGGCGCCCCCGTGTATACGGGATTCCGTAATGTGACTTGGCATTTTCGAGTGCTCGCTTTGTCCCGGTGGAAGTCACTTGACGCTCTGCATCTCTTCCCAGATCGCGTCGTAATAGGCCCTTTCCACACGGAAGTGCTGCGATAGCGAGGTCAGGAACGCATTCTGGAACTGCACGTCCGGAACCCGCCGCGCGATGAGTTGCCATTCGCGCTTGGCCCGCGGCGGTACGAGGCTGATGTGGACCTTGTAGTACTCCGCCTGGTCCTCGCTCAGGCCGGCCTGGAGCAGGGCCCGATAGAGCTTTTCGTGGTTCCCCGGCACGACCAGTTCGGTGATGTAGAACACCGCCAGCCCCCAACCGACCTCGGCATGCCGGAAGGCACGGGCGCGATTGTTCAGGTAGGCGATTTCCTCGGGCATCGTCGACACGGCCTGGAAGTCCGCCTCAAGGCCGATGGCCTCGAGCAGCTTGGCCAGCAGGCGCGGATGCGAACCCTTTTCGTCTTCCTCGCCCAACTCGCCATAGAGGTAACGCGCGAGCGCCGCGGCCTCGTCCACATCGGTCAGGTTGACCAACAGGTCGGCCGCATCGCGGTACAGGCGGAAGGTGCGGAACCACTGGTGACGGAGGAACACCTGGAGCTGCGCGCGGGAGGCCGAGCCGGAGAACACGTACTGCGACATCGGGTGCCGCTCGCGGGACTGCGCGGCGATTTCCTGTTCGAGTCGCTTCTGGAAATCCTCCTCGGACAACGCCCTGGAAAGATCGGCGGCGGGCATGAAACGCTCTTCGACGCGATAGATCGCCCGGGCCAGCCAGCGCCGGGTCTGGGCGGTCGCCACGTCGTCGCTCAACGAAAGGACGTAGAGCAACTGCTGGTACGCGGCATAGGCCTGGCGGTCGCCCTTGAGCCCTGCCTCGGCCAGCGCGGCCAGCTTGCTCGCGGCGCTATCGATCTGGCGGGAAGTAGCGTGGACGGCCAGCGCATCGGCAACGATGCGTGCTTCATCGATGGGCAGGTTCTGCAACTGCGGCAGGGAAAAATTGCGGGTATTCATCCTGTACTCCTTGTTCTTGTTCTGGATAGGCATCAGGCCATGGCCAGGGAATTCGCCTGCATCTGCTCCCAGAGCAGGTCGAAGTAGGCCCGGTTGATTTCGAAGTGGCGCGCCAGCGACTGCATGAACTTGCGCTGGAAGTCTTCGCTCGGCGCGAACTTGGCGATCAGCGCCCACATCTCCTCGGTATCGATCTCGTCCTGGGTGCCGTGCAGGCGATGGAACTCGCTGGGTTGCTCGGGCACGCCCAGGCGCTGCAGGAGTTCGTAGATACGCCGGTGGTTGACGCAGCTCACCGACTCGACCGCGTACAGGAGCGCAAGGCCCCAGGCGACATCGGTGTGCCGCACGCAACGGATACGGTTGTTGAGGTAGGCCTTCTCCAGCGGATGCAGCGCCGGGAAATCGATGCGCAGCGGAATGTCGAAGTAGGTCATCAGGTGGGACAGCAACGCGGGGTGCGAGCGCTCCGGCGTCTCCGCCCCGGCCTCGCCGTAGAGGTTGCGGTAGAACACCGAGGCGTCCTCGATGTTTTCGAAACGGAAGGCCAGCTCCGCCAGGAGGCTGTAGAAGTTGTAGGAACGGACCCAATGGTGTTCCAGGAAGAAGCGCACGTCCTCGACCGGCGGCGTGCCCTGGAACAGGTGGACCGACATGGGATGGCGCACCCGGCTGCGCGCCTCGATCTCGGCGTCGACCTTCTTGCGGAACTCCTCCACCGGGACGGCGCTGAAACCGGCCGGCTCGGGAGCGAAACGATCCTCGACCAGGTAGACCTGGCTCGCCATCCAGCGGCGGGTCGGCTCCGTATGCGGATCGCTGCCTACGTGCAGTTCCAGGAGCAACGCCTGGTACTGCGCGTAAGCCGAAGCATCACCGCCCAGGCCTTTGGCCGTGACCGCGAGAATCGCCTCGAGCGCGAGCGTGATCTGGTCCAGGGAGGCACCCGGTTTCAAGGCTTCAGCCAGGAGAGCCGATGCATTTCGGGCAGGTTCCGACATTGTCCGCTGGGGGCGGATATTCATATCGGAGGAAGAATTGCAGCATTGCTGTAACGGATTTGAAGTCATTTGGATCACCCTTGTTTTTGTTGTTGTGCGGGGCGACCGTAAAGCTTGCCACGGTGGCAAGGTCAAGCAATGCAGTGGCCATGTCGGCGGACAACGGAGTTCGCCGAAAGGTGCTCTTCGATAACACTGGATGCGCTGCGAAAAACCCCGATCTAAAGGCCTGCGAATCCATCGGAGAATAACTTTTAGGGTTTCCTGTCAGCGCCTCTTGCCGTTCACATAACTGTCACCTCGCGGCCGACTGAAATATTGATTTACAAATTCCAAAGAGTTCTTTCCACAATAGCCAAGCGCCATTGATGGCATATGGAACGCGGACTTCAATGAAAATCATTTTCCTATTGCCGGCACTGGGCGAAACGCTACTATCCGACCCTACGCCTGCGTCATGCCCATGCACTCAACGGCCCTCCGGATAACCGGCCTCGCTCAACGCCTCGAGGAATGCGTGCTTGTCCAGAGTGCTCTCGACCCTGGCCTCGCGCCGAGGAGGATCGGTCTCTACGCGCGCCTGGGGATCGACGCCGTGCAGGATACGGGTGACAGTCTTGGCACAACCGCCGCAGGTCATGTTCGGAATATGGAAAGAAAACATCGCAACCTCCTGGTTTGTTGACTCCTGCGAACCATGAGTCCTGCCATCGTGACAAGGTCAACTCATAAATCTCTCAGGTAAACCAAACTTTCAAAAATTCATATGAATAGTTCCAGAGGTTATTCCGCAAACTTAAAACAACGAGCAAAGCCAAGTTCGAACATATAGAACAACTCCGCCCGACAACCGAGATACCGCGTCAGCCAGCTCCACTCACCACTGAAGAACCTCTCGACGATATGTATTCGACGTCTCCGTGCGGCGCGAGCGCAGAGGCACAGGAGTGACTTCATCCAATAAGAAACGGCGGGCAGCCGGAACGTACCTGAAGAACAATGAGGAAGTAATACTTCCCCACTCTTCTGAACATTGAAGTCCCGAGCAGATACTTTCCATCTGCCCTCTTCACTCATCCATCTGAATGAACTACCGAAAAAGAGTTCGGAACCGACTTATCGATAAGGCGGACAGGGACGAGCGATCCGCGCCAGGCAATCCGTACTCCCGGGGTTCGCCAAATAACCGGAGGACGCGCCGCACGGCCCTCGACCTAGGCAGTCGAGCGAAGGCCGGCGGCCGGAAACCGCCGGCGGCTGATCAGGAGCGACTGTCGCGCTGCCGTGCCACGCCTGGAGAGGTATCGTCGGTAGCCACGCCACAGCGCCGCGCCCCCGCGCAGGCTTCCCAGCCACCACCCAGCGCCTTGTAGATACCCACGACGGCAAGGCGCTGCTCGGTGCGCGCGATGCTCAATGCGCGCCGGCTGAGGTAGTCCGAGCGTTCCGCCTCGAGCACGTCCAGGTACTCCCCCTGGACGAAGCGTTCCCGGGCCAGGCGCGCCGCCTCGCGATTGGCCGTCGCCTCGAGCAGGCGCAGGCGGAGCCTGTCAGCGGCAGCGCCATAGCCGTTGAAGGCATCATCGGTCTCCTGCAGGGCGCGCAGCACCGTCCGGTCGTAGAGGATCAATGCCTCCTGCGCACGGGCCTCGCTGGCGGCGATCCGCGCCCGCACGCGACCGCGGTCGAGTAGCGCCCAGCGAATCACCGGGTTCAGGACGTTGAAGGACGTACCACTCTCGTCCAAAGCATCGAGATTGCCGGCGACCAGGCCAATCGAGCCGCGTACCTCGACCCGCGGATACAGCCCCGCGGTCTCGACGCCGATACGTGCGGTCGCGGCCGCCAGGTTGCGTTCGGCCGCGGCGATGTCGGCGCGACGCGCCAGCAGTCCCGCCGGGTCGCCGACCCCGAGGGTGCGGAGCGTCAGCCTTTCCCCGGAGGCACGGGCGACCGGCGGGCTGAAGGCCTGCGGGGCTTCCGCGAGGAGAACGGCCAGCGCATTGCGGGTGGCGGCGCGGCGCCGTTCGAGGTCGGGCACGGCCGCCTCGACGTTGTGCAATAACGCTTCGGCGCGCAACCGGTCGAACTCGTGGGCGGAGCCGGCGCTGACCAGGCGTTCGACCATCTCCAGGCTGTCGCGCTGGTTGCCGGCGATGTCATGGACCACCGCAAGTTCGGCCTCGATGCCCTGTAGCTGGAACCAGGTCATGGCAACCGTAGCCGCGACGCTCGCCTGCACGTTGCGCAGCAGGGCCTCGCGCGAGCCCGCCTGCGCCTCGGCGGCCTCCACCGAGCGCCGCACCCGACCGAACAGGTCGATTTCCCAGGAAGCATCCAGCGCGCCGCGATAAGTCTCGATGTCGCGCTGCTGGCCGGCCGGTGTTTCCACCTCGCCGCGCCGCCGGGCCTGGTAATCGAACGCCGGGCCGCCGCGCGGCAGGAACTCTTCGCGGTTCTCGCGCAGCAGCGCCTTCGCTTCGTCCAGGCGCGCGCCGGCAAGGGCGATGTCGAGGTTCGCCGCGAGCGCCCGCTGGATCAGAGACTCCAGGGCTGGCTCGTCGAACCCGCGCCACCACTCGATCTCCACGCCACCGCCATCGATACCCGCCGGCATCGCGCCGAAGCTGGCCGGTGCGGACGCGCTCGGCGGCGCATAGTCGGGCCCCACCGCGGCACAGCCGCCCAGCAGGATCAGCGCGCTCAACGAAGACCGCAGGTATGGCTTCATGGACGGCCTCCCTCCAGATGCGCCAGGCTGCCGCCGGCGCGTCGCTCCAGGCGCGCCGCCAGTGCCCGTACCAGTACGTAGAACACCGGCGTGAGGAACAGGCCGAACAGCGTCACCCCGAGCATCCCGGCGAATACCGCGACGCCCATCGCCTGGCGCATTTCCGCTCCGGCGCCGCTGGCCATGACCAACGGCACCACGCCGGCGATGAACGCCAGCGAGGTCATCAGGATCGGCCGCAGGCGCAGGCGGCAAGCCTCGACCACCGCCTCCAGCGCACGGGCGCCCTCGGCCTCCAGCGTGCGGGCAAACTCGACGATCAGGATCGCGTTCTTCGCCGCCAGGCCTACCAGCACCACCAGCCCGATCTGGACGAACACGTTGTTGTCGCCGCCCACCAGCCACACCCCGGCGATCGCGCTGAGCAGGCACATCGGCACGATCAGCAGGACCGCCAGCGGCAACAGCCAGCTGTTGTACTGCGCGGCGAGGATCAGGTAGGCCAGCAGCACGCACAGCGGGAAGATGAACAGCGCGCTGTTGCCGGCCAGCTTCTGCTGGTAGGTCAGGTCGGTCCATTCGAAGGTCATGCCCTCGGGCAGCACTTCGCCGGCCAGGCGCTCCATCAACACCACCGCCTGTCCCGAACTGACGCCGGGAAGCGCGCCGCCGCTGATATCCGCCGACGGATAGCCGTTGTAGTGGATCACCCGGTCGGGACCGGAGCTGGGCGTCACGGTGACGAACGAGGACAGCGGCAACATCGCCCCGGCGGCATTGCGTACCTGCAGGCGCCCGATGGCTTCGGCCTGCATGCGGTGCGGCGCATCGGCCTGGGCAGTGACCTTGTAGGTGCGACCGAAGCGGTTGAAGTCGTTGATGTACAGCGAGCCGAGGTAGACCTGCAATGCCTCGAACACATCGGCCAGGCGAACGCCCTGGCTCTTCACCTTGGTGCGGTCGACCACCACCTCGAGCTGCGGGGCATTGATATCGAAGCTGGTCATCAAGCCCCCGAGCTGGCCGGACTCAGTGGCCTTCATCATCAGCACCTGGGTCTGCCTGGCCAGGGCTTCCAGCCCGGCGCCGCCGCGATCCTCGACCTGCATCTTGAAGCCGCCGATGGTTCCCAGCCCCGGTACCGGCGGCGGCGGGAAGACCCCGAGGAAGCCGTCGGGAATGCTGGCGAACCTGGCTTGCAGGCGCCCGGCGATGGCCAGCGCGCCGAGATCGGCGGAGGTGCGCGATTCGAACGGATCGAGCATGAAGAACATGACCGCGGCGTTCGGCACGTTGACGAAACCGTTCACCGACAGGCCCGGAAAGGCCACGACGCTCTCCACCCCCGGCTCGTCGAGGCCGATCCGGGACATCTGCCTGACCACCGCATCGGTACGCTCCAGCGACGCTCCGTTCGGCAACTGGGCGATGCCGACCAGATAGTACTTGTCCTGCATCGGCACGAAGCCCGGCGGCACCGCCTGGAAACCGACCCAGGTCAGGCCAAGCAGGCCCCCATACACCACCAGGGCCAGGCCGCTCACCCGCACCACCTTGCGCACCGCGTTGCCGTAGGCCTCGGGGGCATTTCGCAACGGTCGGCCGAGGGCCTGGAGCAGTCGCTGGAAGCGCCCCGCCACCGCACCTCCGGCCGGCCGCGGACGCAACAGCAGGCCCGCCAGGGCCGGGCTGAGGGTCAGCGAGTTGAGCGCCGACAGGATGGTGGAGATGGCGATGGTCAGGGCGAACTGACGATAGAACTCGCCCTGCAGGCCACTGAGAAAGGCCGTGGGGATGAACACCGCCGCCAGCACCGAGGTGATCGCCATGATCGGCCCGGTGACCTCGTCCATCGCACGCCGCGCGGCCTGGAGCGGCGGCTCGCCGTTCTCGATGTGGCGCTCGACGTTTTCCACCACCACGATGGCGTCATCGACGACGATGCCGATCGACAACACCAGGCCGAACAACGACAGGGTATTCAGCGAGAAACC
This sequence comes from Pseudomonas sp. HMSC065H01, assembly GCF_001815235.1. Lineage (NCBI taxonomy): Bacteria > Pseudomonadati > Pseudomonadota > Gammaproteobacteria > Pseudomonadales > Pseudomonadaceae > Pseudomonas > Pseudomonas sp. HMSC065H01. Next base: position 43,193 of record NZ_KV819928.1, read on the forward strand.
CATCAGGTGCATGACGGCGAAGGTGCCGACCAGCGAGACCGGCACGGCCATCAGCGGAATCAGCGAAGCACGCCAGCTACGCAGGAACAGCACCACCACCACCACGACCAGCAGGATCGCCTCCAGCAGGGTGGTGGCCACGGTCTGCAACGAAGCGCGGACGAACACCGTCGGGTCGTAGGCGATGCGCGCGCTCAGGCCGGCCGGGAAGTTGCCTTCGAGCCTCGCCACGGTGGCACGCACCGCCTCGGCGGTATCCAGCGCGTTGGCTCCGGGGCTCTGGATGATCTGCAAGGCCACCGCCGGCTCGCCGTCCAGCAGGCTGCGCAGCGCATAGGCATCGCCGCCCATCTCGATCCGCGCGACGTCGCGCAGGCGCGTCACCTGGCCGTCGGCGCCGGTGCGGACGATGATGTCGCCGAACTGCTCTTCGTCGCTCAGCCGCCCGAGGGTATTCACCGTGACCTGGAAGGCCGCGGTGGAGTCCGGCGCCTGGCCGACGGCGCCGGCCGCCACCTGGACGTTCTGTTCGCGTACCGCGGCGATCACCTCGCCCGCCGTCAGCCCGCGCGCGGCGATCAGGTCGGGGTCGAGCCACAGGCGCATGCTGTACTCGCCGGCGCCCCACACCACCACATCGCTGATCCCCGGCAGGCGAAGCAGTTCGTCGCGCACCTGGAGGTAGGCGTAGTTCGAGATGTACAGCGGGTCGTAGCGTTGCTCCGGCGACAGCAGGTGCACCACCATGAGGATGTCCGGCGAGGTCTTCTGGGTGACCACGCCCTGCCGCTGCACCTCGTCGGGCAGGCGCGAGAGCACCCGCGAGACCCGGTTCTGCACCTGGATCTGGGCCATGTCGGGATCGATGTGCTGGTCGAAGGTGATGGTCAGGATCATTCGCCCGTCGGTGGCCGACTGCGAGGACATGTACAGCATCCCCTCGACCCCGGTGATCGCCTGCTCCAGCGGTGTCGCCACCGTCTGCGCGATCACGTCGGGGTTGGCGCCGGGATAGGCGGTAGTCACCTGCACGGTCGGCGGCGTCACCGCCGGGTATTCGCTCAGCGGCAACTGGAAGAACGAAACGATGCCTCCGATCATCATCAGCACCGAAAGAACGATGGCGAAGATCGGCCTATCGATGAAGAAGCGTGGGAATGTCATTGTGCGGCCCCCACGGTCTTCGACAGGTCGACGGGCGTGCCATCGATTTCCGCAAGGAGCGGCGTGATCTGCATGTCCGGCCGCACCAGGCCCTTGACGACGATGCGCTCGCCCGGCTGCAGGCCCTGGCGGACGACCCGCAGGCCGTCGACCATCGGGCCGAGTTCCACCGGCCGGTACTGGGTCTTGTTGCCTTCGTCGACGACCAGCACATAGCGCCTGCCCTGGTCGGTGCCGATGGAATGGTCGGCGACCAGCACCTGCGCGCGAGGCTTGCCGGTCTCCAGCCTGACCTTGGCGAACAGCCCCGGCGTCAGTTGCCCGTCCGGGTTGTCCACCACCGCCCGAACCCGGACCGTGCCGGTCCCGCGGTCGGCGGCGTTGGCGAGGAAATCGAGGCGACTGCTTCGTCCATAGGACTCGTCGGTGAGCAGCGCCACCTTGACCCTGGGGGCCTGCTCGCCTTCCCTGCCGCGGGTCGGCGCCAGGGCCTGCAGGTAGGTGCGCTCGTCGACATCGAAGTACACGTACAGCGGATCGACCGAAACGATGCTGGTCAGCGCGGTGACGCCATTGGTGACGTAGTTGCCCTCGGTGACCTGGATATGCCCGACACGCCCGCCGATCGGTGCCGTCACCCGCGTGAAGCCGAGATCCAGTTGCGCCGCGTCGAGGGCGGCCCTGGCCGCATCGACCTGGGCCTTGCTGGCATTGCGCGAGGCGATGGCGCTGTCGAGCCGCTCCCGGGCGACGACCTTCCGCGCATACAGCAGCTCGGCTCGCTCGTGTTCGGTGCGCGCCAGCAACGCCGCGGCCTCGGCCTCGCGCAGGCGTGCCCTGGCGGCATCCTGCGCCGCCTTGAACACGCGCGGGTCGATGAGGAACAGTTGCTGGCCCTTCTCCACCAGGCGGCCTTCCGGCACCGTAACGTCCTGGATGTAGCCGGCGACGCGCGGCCGCAGTTCTACCTGCTCGACAGCGGTCAGCGAGCCGGTGAACTCGGCGTAGGGTGTCACCGGGCGAACCACCACCTCGGCGACGGGAACGCTTGGCGGGGCGCTCGCCGCCCCCGGCGGCGCCGACTCCCCGCAGCCAGCGATAAGGGCCGCGACACCTAGCGTCGCGGTGATGCGGATGAAGTGTCTGAGATTCATTGTTGTGCCTTCCTGGTCTGAGCCTGCGTGGCCTGGCTGGACGAAACCGCTTCCGTGGCCGGTTATCGACCTTGACACCTTGGCAAGGTCAACCCCCCTTTTTTCCGACCTCATGGCGAAGGCGCAGCGAGCTTTCGGCCGGTCACCGGGGGCGGGACGCCTGGCACGCTCGGAGACGCAGCGGGCAGCTCGGGAGGGTGGCGGAGGCAGGCCGACCGGCTATCGACGGCCGGCCCAGGGAAGAGGCGAAACGCCCTGTAGGAAGGGAAGTCCGGCAAAGGGCCGGTCGCCGGGACGGGGACGATCCCGATCTCGCAGCCGGTTGCCGGCCACATGGTAAAATCCGCCTTTGACCGTGAAGCTCGAGGCAATGAAAATGCGCATTCTCCATACCATGATCCGGGTCGGAAACATCGATCGCTCGATCGATTTCTATACCCGGGTGCTAGGCATGACCCTGCTCAGGAAGAACGACTATCCCGACGGCCAGTTCACCCTCGCCTTCGTCGGCTATGGCAACGAGGCGGATTCCGCGGTGATCGAGCTTACCCACAACTGGGGCGTGGATGCCTACGAGATCGGCACCGGCTACGGCCATATCGCCATCGAGGTCGACGACGCCTACCAGGCCTGCGACGACATCCGCAACAACGGCGGCCAGGTCACCCGCGAAGCCGGGCCGATGAAGCACGGTACCACCGTGATCGCCTTCGTGACCGACCCGGACGGCTACAAGATCGAACTGATCCAGAAGTCTTCCTGAACGGCCCCGGCTATCGCTTTCAGCAATCAGGAACGAAGAACCCCGGCTCATGGCCGGGGTTCTTCGTTCCATCTCAGGCGGCGCGCGTCGGTCAGGACAGCGTGCGGCCCTTGTTCGCGGCGATGCGCATGCGCAGCGCGTTGAGCTTGATGAAGCCCGCGGCATCGGCCTGGTTGTAGGCGCCGCCGTCTTCCTCGAAGGTCGCGATGTTGGCGTCGAACAGCGAGTCGTCGGACTTGCGGCCCACCACCACGACGTTGCCCTTGTACAGCTTCAGGCGCACTACGCCGTTCACGTTGACCTGCGAGGCGTCGATCATCTGCTGCAGCATCAGGCGCTCCGGGCTCCACCAGTAGCCGGTGTAGATCAGGCTGGCGTACTTGGGCATCAGCTCGTCTTTCAGGTGGGCCACTTCGCGGTCCAGGGTGATCGACTCGATGGCGCGGTGGGCCTTGAGCATGATGGTGCCGCCGGGGGTCTCGTAGCAGCCACGGGACTTCATGCCGACATAGCGGTTCTCGACGATGTCGAGGCGGCCGATGCCGTTGATCCCGCCGACGCGGTTCAGCTCGGTGAGCACCTCGGCCGGGGTCATGTCCTTGCCGTCGATGGCGACGATGTCGCCCTTGCGGTAGGTCAGCTCGATGTAGGTCGGGGTGTCCGGCGCGTTTTCCGGGGAAGCGGTCCACTTCCACATGTCTTCTTCGTGCTCGGTCCAGGTATCTTCCAGCACGCCGCCTTCGTAGGAGATATGCAGGAGGTTGGCGTCCATCGAGTACGGCGACTTCTTCTTGCCGTGGCGCTCGATGGGGATGCCGTGCTTCTCGGCATAGTCCATCAGCTTCTCGCGGGACAGCAGGTCCCACTCGCGCCAGGGCGCGATCACCTTGACGCCGGGCTTCAGCGCGTAGGCGCCCAGCTCGAAGCGGACCTGGTCGTTGCCCTTGCCGGTGGCGCCGTGGGAGATGGCGTCGGCGCCGGTCTCGTTGGCGATCTCGATCAGGCGCTTGGCGATCAGCGGACGAGCGATGGAGGTGCCCAGCAGGTACTCGCCTTCGTAGACGGTGTTGGCGCGGAACATCGGGTAGACGAAGTCGCGGACGAATTCTTCGCGCAGGTCGTCGATGTAGATTTCCTTGACGCCCATCGCGCGGGCCTTGGCGCGAGCCGGTTCGACTTCCTCGCCCTGGCCGAGGTCGGCGGTGAAGGTCACCACTTCGCAGTTATAGGTATCTTGCAACCACTTCAGAATTACCGAGGTATCCAGGCCGCCGGAATACGCCAGGACTACCTTCTTCACATCCGCCATGCCATCACTCCACGGGGGTCGTCACGAAAAGCGACAATTCTACGCAGGGCATTCGGGAAATTACAGAGGGGCGACAGCTTTAGACGCAAAAGCGACAGATTCTATCGTTTGCGCGACTCAAACCGTGGGTTTTCCCTGAAGCGAGGCGGCCGGAGGCTTCGGTGCGGCAGGTTCTGCCGCGGGCGGCGCCGGCTTGTCCTCGGCCTTCGGCGCTTCCGTCGCCGGCTCGACCACCGCCTCGCGCGACAGGTGCACGGTGACCCGGCGGTTGCGCGCACGGTTGGCGGCGCTGTTGTTGGCCACCAGCGGGTAGCGCTCGCCGTAGAAGCGCACGTTGATCTGGCTTTCCGGCACCCCGTTGCTCTTCAGGTACTCCTGCACCGCCAGCGCGCGGCGGCGCGACAGGTCGCGGTTGGTCAGGCGGTTGCCGCTGTTGTCGGAGTGCCCGTCGAGTTCGATCCGGTTGATGCTCGGATCGGCCTTGAGCAGTTGCAGGATGATGTCCAGCTTGGCTCGCGCCACGTCGTTCAGCGCCGTGCCGCCGTCGGGGAAGCCGACCTGGGCCAGCTTGACCTGGTCGAAGTTCACCGGCAGCAGCTTGGCGATGCAGGCCTGGTACTGGCTGTAGACGCTGGCGAAGCGCGCCGGCAGCAGGCGCACCTCCAGGCGATCGCCCTGCCAGGTGCGATGGCGGACCAGCGGGCTGCGCCCCTCGAGCAGGCCGGTGAGCAACCGACCGGCCTGTTGCTGGCTGCTGTTGAACGGCACCTCGCCGCTACCGATGCTGACCTGGCCAAGGTTGATGTCGCCCTGCCCCGGTCGCCAGGGCGGCGCGGCAGCCAGCAGGGTCGCCGACCCGCGCCCCAGCCACTGGGCCTCGGGCTTCAGGCGGAAGGTCGCCTGCTCGCCGGCACGCCGGACGAACTCGCCGACTCCGAAATTCGCCACCGGCTGCGACAGGCGGCATTCGAACTGGTCGCCTTCGACCTTCCACTCGACGCTCTCCAGCCGCGTCTGGAAGGTCACCGCCAGCGCCGGCAGGCTGCTGAGCAGGAAAGGCAATAGAAGAAGGCGCGGCTGCACGACGGCGGGCTCCGGGGAAAGCGTCCAAATACGAAGGATGTATCGGACGGCCCGGACAAAACTTGATAGCGAGTGCCCCGCCCCCCCTTTTCCGGTAGCATTTCCCCCCACGAAATCCCGTCCTGGAAGCCCCATGTCCGACCGTCTCACCCTCCTGCGCCCCGACGACTGGCACATTCACCTGCGTGACGGTGCCGCGCTGGCCAATACCGTCGGCGACGCCGCCCGCACCTTCGGCCGCGCCATCGTCATGCCGAACCTGGTGCCGCCGGTGCGCAACGCCGCCGAAGCCGACGCCTACCGGCAGCGCATCCTCGCCGCCCGCCCCGCCGCCAGCCGCTTCGAGCCGCTGATGGTGCTGTACCTCACCGACCGCACCAGCGCTGAGGAAATCCGTACCGCCAAGGCCAGCGGCTTCGTGCATGCCGCCAAGCTCTATCCGGCAGGCGCCACCACCAACTCGGACTCTGGCGTGACCCGCATCGACAATATCTTCGAAGCGCTCGAGGCGATGGCCGAGGTCGGCATGCCGCTGCTGGTGCATGGCGAGGTGACCCGCGCCGAGGTCGACGTATTCGATCGTGAGAAGCAGTTCATCGACGAGCACCTGCGCCGGGTGGTCGAGCGCTTCCCGACCCTGAAAGTGGTCTTCGAGCACATCACCACCGGCGACGCTGCCCAGTTCGTCCGGGAAGCCCCGGCCAACGTCGGCGCGACCATTACCGCCCATCACCTGCTGTACAACCGCAACCACATGCTGGTCGGCGGTATCCGCCCGCATTTCTATTGCCTGCCGATCCTCAAGCGCAACACCCACCAGGAAGCCCTGCTGGACGCCGCGGTGAGCGGCAATCCGAAATTCTTCCTCGGCACCGACTCGGCGCCGCACGCCCGCCACGCCAAGGAAGCCGCCTGCGGTTGCGCCGGCTGCTACAGCGCCTACGCCGCCATCGAGCTGTATGCCGAGGCCTTCGAACAGCGCAATGCGCTGGACAAGCTGGAAGGCTTCGCCAGCCTGCACGGCCCGGACTTCTATGGCCTGCCGCGCAACACCGACCGGATCACCCTGGTCCGCGAGGAATGGCAGGCGCCCGCCAGCCTCCCCTTCGGCGACTTCGACGTGGTGCCGCTGCGCGCCGGCGAGACACTCCGCTGGAAACTGCTGGAGGCCGGGGCATGAACGAAGACAACTTCGACGACGAATTCGACGGCAGCCTCCCCAGCGGCCCGCGCCATCCGATGGCGCGCCGCTTCCGCGGCTACCTGCCGGTAGTGGTGGACGTCGAGACCGGCGGCTTCAACTCGGCCACCGACGCGCTGCTGGAAATCGCCGCGACCACCGTCGGCATGGACGAGAAAGGCTTCCTGTTCCCGGAACACACCTACTTCTTCCGCATCGAGCCCTTCGAAGGCGCCAACATCGAGCCGGCCGCGTTGGAATTCACCGGCATCAAGCTCGACCACCCGCTACGCATGGCGGTGCAGGAGGAAGCGGCACTCACCGAGATCTTCCGCGGCATCCGCAAGGCGCTGAAGGCCAATGGCTGCAAGCGGGCGATCCTGGTCGGCCACAACAGCAGCTTCGACCTCGGTTTCCTCAATGCCGCCGTGGCGCGTACCGGGATCAAGCGCAATCCGTTCCATCCCTTCTCCAGCTTCGACACCGCCACCCTGGCTGGCCTCGCCTACGGCCAGACGGTCCTGGCCAAGGCCTGCCAGGCCGCCGGCATGGAGTTCGACAACCGCGAGGCGCACTCGGCACGCTACGACACCGAGAAGACCGCCGAGCTGTTCTGCGGCATCGTCAACCGCTGGAAGGAAATGGGCGGCTGGATGGATGACGACGACTGAGCCTCGGCCCACTTAGGCGGATAACGCCAGGACGTTATCCGTCCTACGCGACCGGTCAGGCAATCTCCCCCTCTTCGGAGCGAGGCGCGTGACCTGGGATGGGGCTGCCGGCCCTCGCGAGCCCATGAAAAAGCCCCGCCGAAGCGGGGCTTTTTCCAACGCGCGAAGCAGGCTCTTCTTACAGCTTGCTGGCGTTCTCGGCCAGGTACTTGGCCACGCCTTCGGGCGATGCGGTCATGCCCTTGTCGCCCTTCTTCCAGTTGGCCGGGCAGACTTCGCCGTGCTCCTCATGGAACTGCAGGGCATCGACCAGACGCAGCAGCTCGTCCATGTTGCGGCCCAGCGGCAGGTCGTTGACGATCTGCGAGCGCACAACGCCTTCCTTGTCGATCAGGAACGCGCCACGGAAGGCCACGCCGCCGTCGGACTCGACGTCATAGGCCTTGGCGATCTCGTGCTTGGTGTCGGCCGCCAGGGTGTACTTGACGGCGCCGATGCCGCCCTTGTCCACCGGGGTGTTGCGCCAGGCGTTGTGGGTGAAGTGGGAGTCGATGGAAACGCCGATCACCTCGACGTTGCGCGCCTGGAATTCCGGGATGCGGTGGTCCAGGGCGATCAGCTCGGACGGGCAGACGAAGGTGAAGTCCAGCGGATAGAAGAACACCAGGCCGTACTTGCCCTTGATGGCCTCGGACAGGGTGAAGCTCTCGACGATCTCGCCATTGCCCAGTACCGCGGCAACGTTGAAGTCAGGCGCTTTCTTACCTACGAGTACGCTCATTCCATGTCTCCTTTAAGCGGAAGGTTGAAGGACGGCACCGCAGCCTGCCGGCTCCTCGTGAAGCCTCGATGGCAGGGGCGCCGTTCCCCGGGAAACAACCATCATACACCCCGCCCCAGCCGGCGCTAAGTCTTTGTCCGACAAAGCCATTTGTCGGGGGGCGAAAAAAACCCGACTAAAACGCTCCAGGGAACTTTGACAATCATTCTCATTATTATTAGTATCTTTTCCAACTCAACTTCCCAGTAGCCAGATCGCCATGTACGTCTGCCTCTGCCAAGGTGTTACCGACAACCAGATCCGCGATGCCATCTACGAAGGCTGCTGCAGCTATCGTGAGGTTCGCGAAGCCACCGGCGTCGGTACCCAGTGCGGCAAGTGCGCATGCCTGGCCAAGCAGGTGGTACGCGAAACCCTCAACGACCTGCAGAGTGCCCAGCCGGTACCGGCGTTCGGGACTACGGCGTTCGTCGCTGCCTGAAAAATATTTTTTATCCCTCTTTCAGAAGAACCGGGCCTGGCGCCCGATTTTTTTATGCCTTCAATTCAATGACTTAGCGGCAGAACGCGGAAAGAAAACATTCGTATTCATATTCTTTTTCCCTTATATTTCAATAACTTAGGTTTGACACCCTGCTTCGTCGCGGCCAAACTTGGCGAATCACACCCACTACGACGGCAGGATTCGGCATGAAAGGCGACAAGAAAGTCATCCAGCACCTCAACAAGATCCTCGGCAACGAGCTGATCGCGATCAACCAGTACTTCCTCCACTCGCGCATGTGGAACGACTGGGGCCTGAAGCGCCTCGGCGCCCACGAGTACCACGAGTCGATCGACGAGATGAAGCATGCCGACAAGCTCATCGAGCGCATCCTCTTCCTCGAAGGCCTGCCCAACCTGCAGGACCTCGGCAAGCTGCTGATCGGCGAGAACACCCAGGAAATGCTGCAGTGCGACCTGAACCTGGAGCTGAAGGCGACCAAGGACCTGCGCGAAGCCATCGTGCATTGCGAGCAGGTGCACGACTACGTCAGCCGCGACCTGCTGAAGGACATCCTGGAGTCGGAAGAAGAGCACATCGACTACTTGGAAACCCAGCTGGGCCTGATCCAGAAAGTCGGCCTGGAGAACTACCTGCAGTCGCACATGCACGAAGACGACTGATCGGGAACCACGACGAAGCGCCGGCGGCCTGCCCCGCCGGCGCTTTTTTCTTGCCGCCAGAAAGCCTCAGGCGCTGCGCGGCCTGCGCCGGACCAGATCGGCGCGCAGGGCCAGCAACAGGCAAAGACCGACCAGTACCAGCAATGCCCAGCGCAGGCCGATCTCGTGGGCCAGCAGGCCGATCAGCGGCGGTCCCATCAGCAGTCCGCCATACCCCACGGTAGAGACGGCGGCGACCCCGATCACCGGATCGATGCCCGGCTGGTTGCCAGCAGCGCTGATCACGATCGGCACCATCACCGACAGTCCCAGGCCAACCACCCCGAAACCGGCGATGCTCAGCGCCGGCCAGGGGCTGAACAGCGCCACCAGCATGCCCAGCGTGGCCAGCGAACCCAGGCCGCGCAGCAACGGCGCATCGTCGATGCGTCCGCGCAGGCGGTCGCCGAACAGCCGCCCCACCACCATCGCCGCGGAAAACGCCGCGAAGCCCAGCGCCGCCACCCGCTCGGAAGCATCCAGAACGCTGTGCAGGAACAGCGCGCTCCAGTCAGCCACGCCGCCCTCGGAAACGAACGCGCAGAGAATCAGCAGGCCCAGGCCGAGCAAGGCCCGCGGCGGCAAGGTGAAGCCGCCGCCCTTGCGCGCGCCCGCCTTGCTCGGGTCCGGCGGAAGCAACGCGCGTACGAAGAATGGCAGGCTCAGCAGGCCGAGTGCGGTGAGAATGAGGAAGTGCCAGAACGGCGTCAGTCCGGCCAGGGCCGCGGCGCTCAACGCACCGACCAGGCAACCGAGGCTGTACATGCCATGCAGCATGGACATGCAGGGCTTGCCGAGCAGGCGCTCGACATCCACCGCCTGGATGTTCATCGCCACGTCCATCCCGGCGAAGCTCACGCCCAGCACGTAGAAGGCCAACGCCAGTTGCCACCAGCCCTGGCTCAGGCCGAGCAGCGGAAACACCAGCAGCATGATCAGGCAACCGCCGATCACTACGCTGCGGCTGCCGATGCGCTGGACCAGGAAACCGCTCAACGGGAACGCCGTGAGCGCGCCGACCCCGACGCCGAGCAGGGCCTGGCCGAGCGCGCGCTCGTCCAGCTGGGTCTGCTCCTTGAGCGCCGGGATGCGTCCCATCAGGTTGCCGATGACCAGCCCGGCCATGGCGAAGAAATAGATGCAAGCCAGGCGACCCTGGCGAGGATTGACTTCCGACATGGAGGCTCCCGGTTTCCTTGCTGGTTTCTCCGGACAAAAAAGAAACCCCGCACAAGGCGGGGCTCTTCGTCGGATGCGCGGATCAGGCGTTGGCTTTGGCCGCCGCGTCCTTGACCAGGGTCTGCAGTTCGCCCTTCTCGAACATCTCGGCGAGGATGTCGCTGCCGCCGACCAGTTCGCCATTGACCCACAGCTGCGGGAAGGTCGGCCAGTTCGCGTACTTCGGCAGGTTGGCGCGGATTTCCGGGTTCTGCAGGATGTCGACGTAGGCGAACTTCTCGCCACAGGCCATCAGCACCTGGGCCGCGCGCGAGGAGAAACCGCACTGCGGGGCGTTCGGCGAACCCTTCATGTACAGCAGGATGGGGTTGTTGGCGATCTGCTCTTTAATGGTTTCGATGATGTCCATGGCTTACCTCAACAGGAACGTTTCGACACGGTAACTCGGCAAATAATGACCGGTATTGTATCGGAAAGCCTAGCGCGACGCTCGGCTTTACTCTCGCGTTCCGTCGACCCGCTCAGGCCGCTTCCACCTCCACCGGCAGGCCGTTGAGCGCGGCGTTACCCGACAGCAGGTCGAGATGACGCTCGTCGGTCAGGTCGTTGGCGCTGACGCCGGCCTGGGCGCGGGCGATCGCCAGTTGCACGCCGGGCCGCGCGTGGCCCCAGCCGTGCGGCAGGCTGACCACCCCGGGCATCATCTCGCTGCTCGCCGCCACCTCCACCTCCACGCTGCCGACCCGCGAGCGCACCCGCACCCGTTGCCCGTCGACCAGGCCGCGACCCTCCAGGTCCCGCGGGTGCATCAGCAACTGATGACGCGGCTTGCCCTTCACCAGGCGATGGTAGTTGTGCATCCAGGAATTGTTGCTGCGCACGTGGCGTCGTCCGATCAGCAGCAACTGGTCGGACGCAGGCAGCGGCTGTGCGGCGAAGCGTTGCAGGTCGTCGACGAACAGCGGCGGCGCGGCCTGGATGCGCTGGTCGGCGGTCTTCAGGCGCGGCGCCAGGTTCGGCCGCAGCGGCCCGAGGTCGATGCCGTGGGGATGTTCGCGCAGAGTGGCCAGGCTCAGCCTGTGCTCGGAACGGTCGCCGTAGGCGCCAGCGCGCAGGCCGAGGTCGATCATCTGCTGCGGCTCCAGGGTCGGTTTCAGCTCCAGGCCGTTGCGCGCGGCGAAGGCCCGCGCCAGGCCGACGAAGATCTCCCAGTCGTGCAGCGCACCCTCGGGACGCGGCAGCACGGCCTCGTTGAAACGGGTCACGTTACGCACGGCGAAGACGTTGAAGGTGGTGTCGTAGTGATCGTGCTCCAGCGGCGCGGTGGGCGGCAGGATGAGATCGGCGTAGCGGGTCGTCTCGTTGATGTAGAGGTCGATGCTGAGCATGAACTCCAGGCCGTCCAGGGCCTGTTCGAGCCGCCTCCCGTTGGGCGTGGACAGCACCGGGTTGCCGGCTACCGTGACCAGCGCGCGCACCTGCCCCTCGCCTTCACCGAGGATTTCTTCCGCCAATGCCGCCACCGGCAGTTCGCCGCCATATTCCGGCAGCCCCGAGACGCGGCTGCGCCAACGGCCGAAGTGGCCACCCGAGGTACTCGCCACCAGGTCCAGGGCCGGCGAGGTGCACAGCGCGCCACCGACCCGGTCGAGGTTGCCGGTGACCAGGTTGATCAGTTGCACCAGCCACTGGCAGAGCGTGCCGAAGGCCTGGGTGGAAACGCCCATCCGGCCATAGCAGACCGCCCGTTCGGCGGCGGCGAAATCCCGCGCCAGTTGGCGAATGCTTTCGGCCGGCACGCCACAGCGCGCGCTCATGGACTCGGCGTCGAAGGCCGCGACCGCCTCGCGCACCCGCTCCAGCCCGTCGACCGGCAGCGGCGTGGGGCGACCGAGGTTCTCCTCGAACAGGGTGTTGAGTATCCCGAGCAACAGCGCCGCATCCTGGCCGGGACGAATGAACAGGTGCCGGTCGGCGATAGCCGCGGTCTCGCTGCGCCGGGGATCGACCACCACCAACCGGCCGCCGCGTGCCTTCAGCGCCTTCAGGCGCTTCTCCACGTCCGGCACGGTCATGATGCTGCCGTTGGACGCCAGCGGGTTGCCGCCGAGCACCAGCATGAAGTCGGTGTGGTCGATGTCGGGGATCGGGATCAACAAACCATGGCCGTACATCTGCTGGCTGACCAGGTGATGCGGCAACTGGTCGACGGAAGTCGCGGAGAAGCGGTTGCGCGTTTTCAGCAGGCCGAGGAAGTAGTTGCTATGGGTCATCAGGCCGTAGTTGTGCACGCTCGGATTGCCCTGGTAGACCGCCACCGCATCGTTGCCATGGCGCTCGCGGATCTCGCCGAGGCGGCTGGCCACCAGCGCGAAGGCCTCGTCCCAGCCGATCGGCTGCCACTCGCTGCCGACCCGGCGCAACGGCTGGCGCAGGCGGTCGGGGTCGTCCTGGATGTCCTGCAGGGCCACCGCCTTGGGACAGACATGGCCGCGGCTGAAGCTGTCCTGCGGGTCGCCCTTGATCGAGCGGATCCGCGGCACGCCGCCCTCGTCGCTCTCGGTCTCGATGGCGAGCCCGCAGATGGCCTCGCAGAGATGGCACGCACGGTAGTGGAGGGTCTTGCTCATGGCTCGCCTCTTCATTGTCGTCGCCGGCCGTCGCGGCCCGGCGCGTACGCGAGGACCAGACGACCGGTCTAGTCGTCGAATCGGCACTATGCGGCGCCTTCCGCCGCCGCGCCAGCAGCGTCAGTCGGCTGAATCGCCAGGCATCAGGCTGGCCGATGGGCGCGGTAGAGGGGAGGCGTGCCGTTTGTCCGGCTGTCAACTATCCACCTGGGAATTCCGGCGCGGCGAAAGCCGGTGCTAAACCTTGTCTCTTCGAGTCCACCCCTGTCCGACAAGACCAATAAAGCGTGGAGACCGCATGACCGACGACCACTCCTTCCGCCCTCGCCCCACCTCGTTGTCAGCCGCCCTGCTGCTGAGCGCCTGGATCGCACAGCCGGCCACGGCCGCCTATGTCGAAGCCGGTCGGCCCGGCGATCCGGCCAGTTGGCGCTCCGCCGAATACCAGCAGGACTGGGGCCTGGAACGGATGCGGGCCGACCAGGCCTATGCCGCCGGCATCGACGGCCAGGGCGTGAAGATCGGCGAGATGGACTCCGGTTTCGACCCGAGCCATCCGGATACTCCCGCCTCGCGCTACCAGCCGGTGACGGCCAGCGGCACCTATGTCGACGGCACGCCGTTCAGCGTCAGCGGCGCGATGAACGGCAACAACGACTCCCACGGTACCCACGTCGGCGGCACCCTCGGCGCCTCGCGCGACGGCGTCGGCATGCACGGGGTGGCCTACGCGGCACAGGTATATGTCGCCAACACCAACCAGAACGACAGCTTCCTGTTCGGCCCGACGCCCGACCCGAACTATTTCAAGGCCGCCTACCAGGCGCTGGCCGACGCCGGGGTGCGGGCGATCAACAACAGTTGGGGCAGCCAGCCCAAGGACGTCAGCTACGAGACCCTCGACGGCCTGCACGCCGCCTATGCCCAGCACTACGGGCGCTCCACCTGGCTGGACGCCGCCGCCGGCGTCTCCCGCCAGGGCGTGATCAACGTCTTCAGCGCCGGCAACAGCGGCTACGCCAACGCCAGCGTGCGCTCCGCCCTGCCCTACTTCCAGCCGGACCTGGAAGGCCACTGGCTGGCCGTGTCCGGCCTCGACCAGCAGAACGGCCAGCGCTACAACCGCTGCGGCATCGCCAAGTACTGGTGCATCACCACGCCCGGCCGCCTGATCAACAGCACCATGCCCGGCGGCGGCTACGCCAACAAGTCCGGTACCTCGATGGCCGCGCCCCACGCCACCGGCGCGCTGGCCCTGGTCATGCAGCGCTATCCGTACCTGAACAACGAGCAGGCGCTGCAGGTTCTGCTGACCACCGCCACCCAGCTCGACGGCACGCCGACCGGCGCCCCCACCGACACCGTCGGCTGGGGCGTGCCGGATCTCGGTCGGGCGATGCATGGGCCTGGACAATTGCTCGGCCGCTTCGAGGCCAACCTCCCGGCCGGCCTGCGCGACGAATGGAGCAACCCGATTTCCGATAGCGCCCTGCTCCAGCGCCAGGCCGAGGACGCCGCCGAGCACGCGGCCTGGCAGCGGACGCTGAAGGACAAGGGCTGGGAAAACGGCTTGCCGGCCGGTGCCAGCCAGCAGGAACGCACCGACTATGCCATCGGCATGGCCCGCGACCAGGCCGCCGCCCAGCGCCAGTACCAGGGCAGCCTGGTCAAGGCCGGTGCCGGCAGCCTGGTCCTGAGCGGCGACAGCACCTATCGCGGGCCGACCCTGGTCGATGGCGGGCTGCTCAGCGTCGACGGTTCGCTGCTGTCCGCCGTCGAAGTCAATGCCGGCGGCACCCTCGGCGGCAGCGGCAGGATCGGCGGCCTGCTGGCGCGCTCCGGCGGCACGGTGGCCGCGGGCAACTCCATCGGCACCCTGGAGGTCGCCGGGGACCTGCGCTTCGAATCCGGCTCGACCTACGCGGTGGAGCTTTCGGAAAGCGCCAGCGACCGGATCGTCGCCAGCGGCAAGGCGAGCATCGCGGGCGGCAACGTCACCCTGGCCATGGAAAACAGCCCCGACCTGCTCAGCCAGTCCCAGGTCGAGAGCCTGGTCGGCCGCCGCTACGACATCCTCGACGCCGCCGGCGGCATCGACGGGCGCTTCGACGCGGTATTGCCGAACTACCTGTTCCTCGGCGGCACCCTGGACTACGCGGCCAACGCCATCCGCCTGGATATCGGACGCAACGGCACGGCCCTCGCCAGCGTCGCGCAGACGCCCAACCAGGCGGCGGTCGCTGGGGCCGTGGAAACGCTCGGCGCCGGCAACCCGGTCTACGAAAGCCTGCTCCTGTCGGAAAACGCCGCAACCGCCCAACGGGCCTTCCAGCAATTGTCCGGGGAAATCTACCCGGCGCTCGCCGGCCTGTTGCTCAACGACAGCCGCTATCTGCGCGACAGCGTCGGCGAACGCCTGCGCCAGACCAGCGACGGCGAGGCCGGCGGGGAGGCTCCCGAAGGCTGGTTCAAGGCGCTCGGCTCCTGGGGCAAGAGCGCCGATGGCAGCCACGGTAGCGAAGGCTACCGGCATTCGGTCGGCGGCTTCCTGCTCGGCGTCGACAGCCAGGTCGCCAGCGACACGCGCCTCGGCCTGGTGGCCGGCTACAGCAACAGCTCGCTGAACATGGACAGCAGCCTGCAATCCTCCGCCAGCATCGACAGCTACCACCTCGGCGCCTACCTCGGCCGGCAATTGCAGCAATGGCGCCTGAGCCTCGGCGCAGCGCACGCCTGGCACCGCGCCGAGGTCAAGCGCGACCTGCAATACGGCGCCGTGGCCGGCAAGCAGAAGGCCAAGCTCGACGCACAGAGCAGCCAGTTGTTCGCCGAGGCCGCCTACGCGCTGGGTTGGCGCAGCCTGGAGCTGGAACCCTTCGCCGGGCTGGCCTACGTGCACGTCGCCAGCGATGACTTCCGCGAACGCGGTAGCGCCGCGGCCCTGGAGGGTGGCGACGACAACCTGGACGCCGCCTTCACCACCCTGGGCCTGCGCGCGAAACGGCATTTCGAGCTGGATGCCGGACGCCGCCTGGCGCTCTCCGGCACCCTCGGCTGGCGCCACAACCTGAGCGACACCACCCCGCAACGGCACCTGGCGTTCGCCAGCGGCAGCCAGCCATTCAGCGTGGAAAGCGTGGCCCTGTCCCGCGACGCCGCGCTGCTCGGCGTCGACGCCAGCCTCGCGGTGAATCGCGAAGTGAGCGTGCGGCTGGGCTACAACGGCCTGCTGGGCAGCCGCGAGAAGGACCATGGCGTCGGACTGGCCGTCGACTGGCGTTTCTGACTTCGGTTACGAGGGCATGCCAGCCGTTGGATGGGTTCCGGCGGGCGGCAAGGGGAAAAAGCCACTTCATTGCCCTCGGTCACGAAACCGCTGCAAATATGAGAAAAAGACCTAACTAAAGGATTCATGCGAAATGCATAGCGCTATACTGTCCATCCAGCGCTGTACTATCCCTTCCAGCGCTGATCGCGACCCGGTGCCCGCACCACCGTGCCGCACGAGCCCCGGAGATCCGCACCTCCGGGGCTCACCTTTTGCTCCTCTCGCACCCTCCTTCCCCGGCTGAGCCCCTCCCCCTGCAAATCCGCGACGAATGGCTGCAATCCGGCAATCCGATGAACGAGCGGCCGAACCGCGGGCGCCCAGGCTGCCTGCGCACAGTCGCGGAACGGGTCAGGCCTGGCGGAAGAAGATCATGCCGAACAGCACCGCCAGGGCGCTGAGGAACGACAACCCGGTTTGCCCCAGGACCATCAGGATCGCGGCCGCCGCCGTGCTCAGCGCATGCCAGCCCCAGAGCAGGCACGACAGGTTGAGGACGATGCCGGCCAGGGCCAGGTGACGCTTGCGGCTGCGCCTGAGCAGGCCGGCCAGGCCCAGCACCAGGCCGCAGGTCGATACCGCGAAGACCGCCAGCAAGGCGGCGAACAGGCCGAGCAGATGGTTCTCGTCGCTGAGGTCGATCCGCTCGCCGAGCGCCAGCGCCATCACCGCCAGCGCGATGGCGACCCCGGCCAGGGCGAGGAACAGCGACAGGCCGCCCAGCCGCGATTGGCGCAATGGCCGTGCCGGCGGCGCGGCGGCGAGTGTTTCTCCCGTGTGCATGTTCGACCTCCCTGGTCCGAAACCCGCCTCCTCCATGAAGGCATTCGGGCGCGCACAGCATAAAGCGTCGCCCCGCCCAACCGATAGATCGACGAGGCGGGACTTTGGCGGCGGGACAACGGCGAAGACCCGGGAAAAACCCCGTAACCCGCGCCTTCCAAGCCCCTCCTTGTGTTTCCGCGACATTTCCTTATAAGATCGCGCCTTCCCCTATTTTCCCGCACGTTGCGGTCCCGCCGCAGGTCCAGTCCCGTTTTCTCTCGCGAAAGCCGGCCAGTGCCTCGGCCAGCAGTAAAAATAAAAGGTAGTCAGCGATGAGCGTACGGCACTTTCTCTCGTTTATGGATTACAGCCCCGAAGAGCTGATCGGTCTGATCCGCCGCGGCAGCGAGCTGAAGGACCTGCGCAACCGAGGCGTGCTCTACGAGCCGCTGAAGAGCCGGGTCCTGGGCATGGTCTTCGAGAAGGCTTCGACCCGTACCCGCCTGTCCTTCGAAGCCGGGATGATCCAGCTCGGCGGCCAGGCGATCTTCCTCTCCCCGCGCGACACCCAGCTCGGCCGCGGCGAGCCGATCGGCGACAGCGCCCGGGTCATGTCGCGGATGCTCGACGGCGTGATGATCCGCACCTTCGCCCACGCCACCCTGACGGAATTCGCCGCGCACTCGAAGGTGCCGGTGATCAACGGCCTGTCCGACGACCTGCACCCCTGCCAGTTGCTCGCCGACATGCAGACCTTCCACGAGCACCGCGGCAGCATCCAGGGCAAGACCGTGGCCTGGATCGGCGACGGCAACAACATGTGCAACAGCTATATAGAAGCGGCGCTGAAGTTCGACTTCCAGCTGCGCGTGGCCTGCCCCGAGGGCTACGAGCCGAAGGCCGAGTTCGTCGCCCTTGCCGGCGACCGCCTGCGCGTCGTCCGCGACCCGCGCGAGGCGGTGGCCGGCGCGCACCTGGTGAGCACCGACGTGTGGGCCTCGATGGGCCAGGAAGACGAAGCCGCCGCGCGCATCGCCCTGTTCCGTCCCTACCAGGTGAACGCCGCGTTGCTCGATGGGGCCGCCGACGATGTACTATTCATGCACTGCCTGCCGGCCCACCGCGGCGAGGAAATCAGCGAAGAGTTGCTGGACGACCCGCGCTCGGTAGCCTGGGACCAGGCAGAGAACCGTCTGCACGCGCAGAAGGCCCTCCTCGAATTGCTGATCGAACACGCCCATTACGCCTGAGCCCATGAGCCACGACCTGCTGCTGAACCTGAAAGATCTCGCCTGCGGCTACGCCTCGCAGAAAGTGGTGCAGGACCTCGACCTGCACCTCAATGCCGGAGACATCGGCTGCCTGCTGGGTCCTTCGGGATGCGGCAAGACCACCACCCTGCGCGCCATCGCCGGCTTCGAACCGGTGCTGGCCGGGCAGATCGAGCTGGGCGGCGAAGTCATCTCACGTCCCGGCTTCACCCTGGCGCCGGAGAAACGCCGGATCGGCATGGTGTTCCAGGACTACGCGCTGTTCCCCCATCTCAGCGTGGCCGACAATGTCGGCTTCGGCATCCGCAAGCATCCACAACGCGAGCGCCTGGTGCGCGAGCTTCTGGAGCTGGTCAAGCTCGACCACCTCGCCGCGCGCCACCCCCACGAACTCTCCGGCGGCCAGCAACAACGGGTGGCCCTGGCCCGCGCGCTGGCGCCCGAACCGCTGTTGCTGCTGCTCGACGAACCCTTCTCCAACCTCGACGTGGAACTGCGCCGCAGCCTCAGCCAGGAGGTTCGCGAGATCCTCAAGGCACGCGGCACCAGCGCGATCCTGGTGACCCACGACCAGGAAGAAGCCTTCGCCGTCTGCGACCACATCGGCGTGTTCAAGGAAGGTCACCTGGAACAGTGGGACACCCCCTACAACCTCTACCACGAGCCGCTGACGCCCTTCGTCGCCAGCTTCGTCGGCCAGGGCTACTTCATTCGCGGCCAGTTGCTCAGCCCCGATACGGTGCAGACCGAACTCGGCGTGATCCGCGGCAATCGCGCCTACAGCCTGCCTTCCGGCAGCGCGGTAGACGTCCTGCTGCGCCCGGACGACCTGGTGCACGCGCCGCAGGGCGAGCTGAAGGCGCGGATCGTCGGCAAGACCTTCCTCGGCGCCGCCACCCTGTACCGCCTGCAATTGCCCACCGGTACCCAGCTGGAATCGATCTTCCCCAGCCATGCCGACCACCAGCCGGGCGATGACGTCGGTATCCGCGTCGCCGCCGACCACCTGGTGGTGTTCGCCGCCCGGGGCAGCGTCGCCGCGCACCTCGCTCCCGTCCAGGCCTGATACCTCGGCGCCGTTCGGTCGGCGGCGCCTTTCCCTATCGACCGCATAGGTGGAGCCGGACGTCTCCAGCCCCTACAATCGCCCGACGATTCGAGGAGCCTGAACGATGCTGATGGTGATTTCCCCCGCCAAGACCCTGGACTACGAGACCCCGCCGGTCACCCACCGCTTCACCCAGCCGCAATACCTGGACCACGCCCAGGAACTGATCCAGCAACTGCGCCAGCTCACGCCACTGCAGATCAGCGAACTGATGAAGCTTTCCGACAAGCTCGCCGGCCTGAATGCCGCTCGCTACGCCAGCTGGCATCCGGAGTTCACCCCGGAGAACGCCAAGCAGGCGTTGCTCGCCTTCAAGGGCGATGTCTACACCGGCCTCAACGCGGAAGACTTCGGCGAGGACGATTTCGCCTTCGCCCAGGATCACCTGCGCATGCTCTCCGGTCTCTACGGCGTGCTGCGCCCGCTCGACCTCATGCAGCCCTATCGACTGGAAATGGGCACCCGCCTGGCCAACGCCCGTGGCAAGGATCTCTACGCCTTCTGGGGCGAGCGTATCAGCCAGTGGCTGAACGAAGCGCTGGCCGCCCAGGGCGACGACGTGCTGCTCAACCTGGCCTCCAACGAGTACTTCGGCGCGGTGAAGCGCAAGGCGCTGCAAGCGCGGGTCATCGACACCGAGTTCAAGGACCTGAAGAACGGCCAGTACAAGATCATCAGCTTCTACGCCAAGAAGGCTCGCGGCATGATGGCTCGCTACGTGATCCGCGAGCGCCTGCGCGACCCGGCCGGGCTGAAGGACTTCAATGCCCACGGCTATTACTTCAGCGCCGAGCAATCCGGCCCGGATCAGCTGGTATTCCTCAGGGACGCCCCGCAAGACTGATCTCCCCGGCCCGCCGTCCTGGCGGGCCGCTCCTCTTTCGGCACGCCGACGCCTCCTGGCGCTACCGTTCGTCCCTCCGACACCCCTGCTGCGTCGCCTTTCTCCCCGGAAAAGCCCTTGTGGCGAATAGGCCTACTCAACCGTTCGTCTGCAAGTCATGCGGAACTGCATCACATTTTTTCACGCCCAGCCCACAGACTTTTCCCCAATTCAAGGCGGAAATGCCATCTCCGGCGTAATCCATTGGCCATTACCAGCCTCCCGCCATTACATGCAAATTACGATTGCAAAGTGCATGGGTCGAAGATTAAGGAATCCTTAAGGTTTGCTTAAGGCGGTAAAAGCGGCTTCTGTTTCATTCCGGTGACGCGGAACTTTCAGCCGCCATGCATTCTGCAACTAGTGGCCATTGGCAGGCATTTAACGGAAAGGCCATCAAGTTGGTATCAAGTGATATCAAACGGATATTTCCAAATATTTCGCGAGCGGGACAAACGGCCGGAACTTCCCTCGCAGAGAAAACATCCTATCACCGCGATGCCTATCGATAGTTATGGGCAGAGCAACTTGAAACCGTCTCGAATAATCGGACTCCGCTCCGAGGAACAAACTCAACCTATTGAAATTAAAGGCCTTTAGAAACTTGAATTCTATGGACCGAACTAAAACGAAGCATCCAAGGTCGGGTTATGCACCGTTATTGAAACCCACCTGAAACATTAAAGGGCATGAACTTATAACTTGCCCTATTAGAGTGCCAAACAACTAAGCACTCTATTCGAAACTGCCTGAAGGCGGATCAAGGGCTCTGGATCGGGGCTCGTAGTAACGGCTCGCCAGATAGGGAAGTGGCCATACGGCCACCTCATTAACGGCGCGACAAACAATCGAGGTGAATGCGATGCGAATCAGCATCTTTGGTTTGGGCTATGTCGGTGCAGTATGTGCTGGCTGCCTGTCGGCACGCGGTCATGAAGTCATTGGTGTGGATGTCTCCAGCACCAAGATCGACCTGATCAACCAGGGCAAGTCGCCCATCGTCGAACCGGGCCTGGAAGCGTTGTTGCAGCAAGGCCGGCAGACCGGACGGCTGTCGGGCACCACCGACTTCAAGAAGGCCGTGCTGGACTCCGACGTATCGTTCATCTGCGTCGGCACGCCGAGCAAGAAGAACGGCGACCTGGACCTGGGCTACATCGAGACCGTCTGCCGCGAGATCGGCTTCGCCATCCGCGAGAAGTCCGAACGCCACACCGTGGTGGTGCGCAGCACCGTACTGCCGGGCACCGTCAACAACGTGGTGATCCCGCTGATCGAGGACTGCTCGGGCAAGAAGGCCGGGGTCGACTTCGGCGTCGGCACCAACCCCGAATTCCTCCGCGAGAGCACCGCGATCAAGGACTACGACTTCCCGCCGATGACCGTGATCGGCGAACTGGACAAGCAGACCGGCGACCTTCTCGAGGAAATCTACCGCGAGCTGGACGCGCCGATCATCCGCAAGACCGTCGAGGTCGCCGAGATGATCAAGTACACCTGCAACGTCTGGCACGCCGCCAAGGTCACCTTCGCCAACGAGATCGGCAACATCGCCAAGGCGGTCGGCGTCGACGGCCGCGAGGTGATGGACGTGATCTGCCAGGACCACAAGCTCAACCTGTCGCGCTACTACATGCGTCCCGGCTTCGCCTTCGGCGGCTCCTGCCTGCCCAAGGATGTACGCGCCCTCACCTATCGCGCCAGCCAGCTGGACGTCGAGCACCCGATGCTCGGTTCGTTGATGCGCAGCAACTCCAACCAGGTGCAGAAGGCCTTCGATCTCATCACCAGCCACGACACCCGCAAGGTCGGCCTGCTCGGCCTGTCGTTCAAGGCCGGCACCGACGATTTGCGCGAAAGCCCGCTGGTGGAGCTGGCCGAGATGCTCATCGGCAAGGGCTACGAGTTGCGCATCTTCGACCGCAACGTCGAATACGCGCGTGTCCACGGGGCCAACAAGGAATACATCGAGTCGAAGATCCCGCACGTCTCCTCACTGCTGGTCTCCGACCTCGACGAAGTGGTGGCGAGTTCCGATGTGCTGGTGCTGGGCAATGGCGACGAGCTGTTCGTCGACCTGGTGAACAAGACCCCGAGCGGCAAGAAGCTGGTCGACCTGGTGGGCTTCATGCCGCACACCACCACTGCCCAGGCCGAGGGCATCTGCTGGTAGCGGGCCGCCCCCTGGCCCCGTGAGCCGGTAAAGAACCTCTTTATCGCCCTCGGACCGAAGGCCGTCTCCGCGGCGTGCGCCATAACAACAACAAGCGCACGCCGGCGTCGAGGCCAAGGTCCCCAGCCCGATGGAACTGATGATGGAAACTTACAAACGTGGCCTCGCCGAAGCCACCGGCTGGCTGGTGTTCCTCAGCCTGCTGATGGTGCTCGCGCTGGCAGTGCCGAAGACCGTGTTCGACGCCGACTCCAAGGATTTCATCCTGCTTATCGGCGCCGTCGGCATCTGGCGCTACTCCATGGGCGGCGTGCACTTCCTGCGCGGCATGCTGTTCCTCCACGTGGTCTACCCGTACTACCGCCGGCGCGTGCGCCAGTTGGGCAGCGCGGCCGACCCGTCGCACGTGTTCCTGATGGTCACCAGTTTCCGCATCGACGCCCTGACCACTGCCATGGTCTATCGCTCGGTGATCCGCGAAGCCATCGACAGCGGCTACCCGACCACCGTGGTCTGCTCCATCGTCGAGATGTCCGACGAGGTCCTGGTCCGTTCTCTGTGGGAGAAGATGAACCCGCCGGACCGGGTCAGCCTCGACTTCGTGCGGATTCCCGGCACCGGCAAGCGCGACGGCCTGGCCTATGGCTTCCGCGCGATTTCCCGGCACCTGCCGGACGACGACGCGGTGGTCGCGGTGATCGACGGCGACACCGTGCTCGACCACGGCGTGGTGAAGAAGACCGTGCCCTGGTTCAAGCTCTTCCCCAACGTCGGCGGCCTCACCACCAATGAATTCTGCGAAGTGCAGGGCGGCTACGTGATGAGCGAGTGGCACAAGCTGCGCTTCGCCCAGCGCCACATCAACATGTGCTCGATGGCCCTGTCCAAGCGCGTGCTGACCATGACCGGACGGATGTCGGTGTTCCGCGCCCGGGTGGTGACCAACCCCGAGTTCATCACCGACGTCGAGAACGACCACCTGGAGCACTGGCGCCTGGGTCGCTTCAAGTTCCTCACCGGCGACGACAAGTCCAGCTGGTTCAGCCTGATGCGCCTGGGCTACGACACCTTCTACGTGCCCGACGCGGCGATCAACACGGTCGAGCACCCGCCGGAGAAGAGCTTCATCAAGGCCAGTCGCAAGCTGATGTACCGCTGGTACGGCAACAACCTGCGGCAGAACTCGCGCGCGCTCAAGCTCGGCGCGCGGCGCCTGGGCTGGTTCACCATGCTGGTGCTGTTCGACCAGCGCGTCTCGATGTGGACCAGCCTGCTCGGCCTGGTGGTGGCGATCCTCGCCAGCCTCAAGTACAGCATCGCCTTCCTGCTGGTGTACCTGCTCTGGATCGGCCTCACCCGCCTGGTGCTGACCCTGCTCCTCTCGCTCTCCGGGCACCGCATCGGCCCGGCCTATCCGCTGATCCTCTATTACAACCAGATCGTCGGCGCGCTGGTGAAGATCTACGTGTTCTTCCGCCTCGACCGGCAGTCCTGGACCCGCCAGCCGACCAAGCTGGAGCGCGGCCTGGCCAGCTTCCAGCGCTGGTTCAACGCCTGGTCGTCGCGGGCCATGACCTTCTCTGCCGCCAGCATCTTCGTCGCCGTGCTGCTGACCATCGTATGACCACCGAATCGACTACGGACAACGCCAGGGCCGCGGCCCGCGCGCAAATCGACCCAGATTGGACCGAACAGGACCCGACACCATGAATACAGCCGTCAACGTCAACGTCGTGCACGAATCCGAAGCCCAGCGCCAGTTCGCCCGGGTCAAGCTGCCGGCGCGCATCCGCTACATCGGCGCCAACCGCGAAGGCGTCGACGCACGCCTGCTGGATCTCTCCGCCGGCGGCTTCGCCTTCACCGCGAGCGGCGCGCCGATCCAGCCCGGCGACCTGTACAAGGGCAAGCTGCTGTTCCAGGTCGACAGCATCAGCTTTTCCCTCGAAGTGGAGTTCCAGGTGCGCTCGGTGGACCCCGCCAGCCGCCGCGTCGGCTGCGAGTTCCAGAACCTCAAGCCGCGCGAGGTGGCGGCCCTGCGCTACCTGATCACCTCCTACCTGGCCGGCGAGGTGATCGGCGTCGGCGACATGCTCAATACCCTCCAGCGCGAGAACTTCACCAAGGCCCGCAAGCAGGGCGGCGGCAACGGCGGGATGGGCTTCTTCGGCCGGGTCCGGGCGGTGACCCTGAGCACCGCGATCTTCGTCGTCGGAGTCGGCGCCTTCGCCTTCATCCTCAACCAGATGTACAACCTGTACTTCGTCACCCATGCCGATTCCGGCGTGGTCAGCGTCCCCAACCAGCAGATCACCATGCCCCGCGAGGGCACCGTGCAGAGCCTTCTCGGGCCCAACGCGGAAGTCGCCAAAGGCGCGCCGATCGCTACCTTCTCGGCCAACCTGCTGGACATGCTCAAGGGCAACCTGACCGAGGAGCAGCTCAACCCGGGCAACATCGAGAAGCTCTTCGGCCACCAGATGAAAGGGACCCTGACCAGCCCCTGCGACTGCCGCGTGGTCCAGCAACTGGTAGCCGACGGGCAATACGCCAACAAGGGCCAGGTGATCTTCACCCTCGCGCCGCGCGACAGCGTGGCCAGCATCGAGGCACGCTTCCCCTACCGCAACGCCGCCGAGCTGGCGCCGGGCACCCGGGTGAACTTCCAGGTCGCCGGCGACGGCGTCAACCGCAGCGGCCGCATCGTCAACACCGCGCCGGTGGACGGCGACCTGTCCTCGGAAATCCGCGTGCAGATCCAGCCCGACCAGCCGCTCGACGCCCAGTACGCCGGCCGCCCGGCCGAGGTCAGCATCGGCGGCCTGCCCGGCCGCACCCTGCTGAACAAGGCCGTGACCCTGGCCACCGCTCGCTGACCGGTACCCGACCATGAAGATGCCCATCCTCCCTCCCCTGCCCCTGGCGTCCCGGCACCTGCTGCTGGCCTCGGCCATCGCCCTGGCCGCCGGCTGCGCCGGACTGCCCGACCAGCGCCTGGCCCAGGAGGCCCTGGAGCGCGGCGACCTCGCCACCGCCCAGAGCAACTACCAGGCCCTGGCCGCGATGGGTTACGCCGACGCCCAGGTCGGCCTCGCCGACATGCAGGTCGCCAGCGGCGACAGCGCCCAGCAGGCCAAGGCCGAAAAGCTCTACCGCGAGGCCGCGCAGACCTCGCCGCGGGCCCGCGCGCGCCTTGGCAAGTGGCTGGCGGCCAAGCCCGGCGCCAGCGACGCCGAGCACCGCGAGGCCGAGCGCCTGCTCAGCCAGGCCTTCGAACAGGGCGAGGACAGTGCCCTGGTGCCGCTCATCGTGCTCTACCTGCAGTACCCGCAGTCCTGGCCGGAAATCGACCCGCAGCAGCGCATCGACCAGTGGCGCGCGCGCGGACTGCCGCAGGCCGACCTGGCGCAGATCATTCTCTACCGCACCCAGGGCACCTACGCCCAGCACCTGGGCGAGATCGAGCAGGTCTGCCAGCGCTGGCTGCGGCGCATGGATGTGTGCTGGTACGAACTGGCCACGGTCTACCAGATGCAGGGCAACGCGGAAAAGCAGAGGGACCTGCTCGAACAGCTGCGCGCCGCCTACAAGGCCGGCCGGGTGCCCGGCGAGCGGGTCGACTCGGTGGCCGGGGTGCTCGCCGACGGCGAACTCGGCCAGCCCGACCCGCAGACCGCCCAGGCGCTGCTGGAAGAGATCGCGCCGAGCTACCCCGCGGCCTGGGTCAGCCTGGCCAAGCTGCTCTACGACTATCCCGACCAGGGCGACCTGGAAAAGATGCTCGGCTACCTGAAGAACGCCCAGGACGCCGCCCAGCCACGCGCCGAACTGCTCCTCGGGCGCCTCTACTACGACGGCAAGTGGGCGCCGCAGGACCCGCGCAAGGCCGAGCGGCACCTGCTCAAGGCCGCCGCCAGCGAACCCCAGGCCAACTACTACCTGGGGCAGATCTACCGCCGCGGCTTCCTCGGCAAGGTCTATCCGCAGAAGGCCGTCGACCACCTGATCCTCGCCGCCCGCGCCGGCCAGGCCAGCGCCGACATGGCCCTGGCCCAGCTCTGGTCGCAGGGCCGCGGCATCCAGCCGAACCGGGTCAACGCCTACGTCTTCGGCCAGCTCGCCGTGCAGCAGCAGGTACCGCAGGCCAGCGACCTGCTCGGGCAGATCGAAGCGCAACTGCCGCCGGCCGAACGCAGCCAGGCGCAGCAATTGCTCAAGCGCGAACAACAGAGCCGCGGCAACAACTGGCAGGCCACCGTCAGCCTGCTGCAGAGCCAGGACTCGCCGATCAACGAAGAAGAGCCAGAAAGCCTATGAACAGCTCCCGTTCCGTCAACCCGCGGCCGTCCTTCGCGCCGCGCGCCCTGTCCCTGGCCATCGCCCTGCTGCTCGGCGCGCCGGCGTTCGCCGCCAACAGCGGCGAGGCACCGAAGAACTTCGGCCTGGACGTGAAGATCACCGGCGAATCGGAAAACGATCGCGACCTCGGCACCGCTCCCGGCGGCACCCTCAACGACATCGGTATCGACCTGCGGCCCTGGGCCTTCGGCCAGTGGGGCGACTGGAGCGCCTACTTCATGGGCCAGGCGGTGGCCGCCACCGACACCATCGAGACCGACACCCTGCAATCGGACACCGACGACGGCAACAACAGCCGCAACGACGGTCGCGAGCCGGACAAGAGCTACCTCGCCGCACGCGAATTCTGGGTCGACTACGCCGGCCTCACCGCCTACCCCGGCGAGCACCTGCGCTTCGGCCGCCAGCGCCTGCGGGAAGACAGCGGCCAGTGGCAGGACACCAACATCGAGGCGCTGAACTGGAGCTTCGAGACCACCCTGCTCAACGCCCACGCCGGAGTCGCCCAGCGTTTCAGCGAATACCGCACCGACCTCGACGAACTGGCTCCGGAGGACAAGGACCGCACCCATGTGTTCGGCGACATTTCCACCCAGTGGGCGCCGCACCACCGCATAGGCGTGCGCATCCACCACGCCGACGACAGCGGCCACCTGCGCCGCCCCGGCGAGGAAGTCGACAACCTCGACAAGACCTATACCGGCCAGCTCACCTGGCTCGGCATCGAGGCTACCGGCGATGCCTACAACTATCGTTCGAGCATGCCGCTGAACTACTGGGCCAGCGCCACCTGGCTGACCGGCGACCGCGACAACCTGACCACCACCACGGTCGACGACCGGCGCATCGCCACCGGCAAGCAGAGCGGCGACGTCAATGCCTTCGGCGTCGACCTCGGCCTGCGCTGGAACATCGACGAGCAATGGAAGGCCGGCGTCGGCTACGCCCGCGGCAGCGGCGGTGGCAAGGACGGCGAGGAGCAGTTCCAGCAGACCGGGCTGGAGAGCAATCGCTCCAACTTCACCGGCACCCGCTCGCGCGTGCACCGCTTCGGCGAAGCCTTCCGCGGCGAACTGAGCAACCTCCAGGCAGCCACCCTGTTCGGCTCCTGGCAACTGCGCGAGGACTACGACGCGAGCCTGGTCTACCACAAGTTCTGGCGCGTCGACGACGACTCCGACATCGGTACCAGCGGCATCAACGCCGCCCTGCAACCGGGCGAGAAGGACATCGGCCAGGAACTCGACCTGGTGGTGACCAAGTACTTCAAGCAAGGTCTGCTGCCGGCCTCGATGAGCCAGTACGTCGACGAGCCCTCGGCGCTGATCCGCTTCCGCGGCGGCCTGTTCAAGCCGGGCGACGCCTACGGGCCGGGCACCGACTCGACCATGCACCGCGCCTTCGTCGACTTCATCTGGCGCTTCTGAGCCCCGCGAGGAAACCGGACATGCCCGACATTTCCCTTTCGATCCCCCGCCGCCGGCTCCCGCGCCTGCGCCCGCTGGCCGCGGCAGTGCTCGGCGCGGTGCTGCTGCACGGCCAGGCGTGGGCGGCGCAGCCGGTGGAGAAACCGCAGCCGGTCCCGGCGCAGGCCGGCAACGAGCCGGGCCTGACCCAGGGCCTGAAGGAAACCGGCAACTACACGGTGACCACCGCGCCGGCCGAACCGTTGCACCTGGACCCGCCGAAACTGCCCGACCTCTCCGGCTACACCGCCGCCGCGGTGGAAGCCAAGATCGTGCGCAAGCCGGGTGGCCGCGCCAGCGTGCAGCGCATGGTCCAGCAGCAGCCGCTGAAGGAGTTCACCGGTGGCAGCAACCGCCTCGCCGAATGGGTCAAGCGCCAGCGCCAGATGCCCCAGGCGATCTTCATCGAAGGCGGCTACGTGAACCTCGCCCAGCTCGCCGGCAAGCTTCCCGCCAGCGCGCTGGAACAGGTCGAGCCGGGGGTGTTCGTCGCCCGCCTGCCGATCGTGGTCAGCCAGGGCGCGACCCTCGACATCGACAAGCAGGTCAAGGAACTGCGCCTGTCCCAGGAGCGCGGCGCGTTCCTGGTCAACGACGGCATGCTGTTCGTCCGCGACAGCAAGGTCACCGGCTGGAGCGAATCGAAGAAGGAGCCGGCCTGGTTCAAGACGCCCAACGAGTTCCGTCCGTTCCTGATCTCCTGGGGCGGCGCCGAGGTGTACCTGAGCAACAGCACCTTCACCAGCTTCGGCTACAACGCCTCCAAGGCCTACGGCATCTCCATCTCGCAGTACAGCCCGGGCATGGACAAGCAGATGAAGCGCCCGCGCCCCAAGGGCTGGGTGATCGACTCGACCATCGTCGACAGCTGGTACGGCTTCTATTGCTACGAGGCCGACGACCTGGTGGTGAAGGGCAACACCTACCGCGACAACATCGTCTACGGCATCGACCCGCACGACCGTTCGCACCGCCTGATCATCGCCGACAACACCGTCCACGGGACCAGGAAGAAGCACGGCATCATCGTCTCGCGGGAAGTCAACGACAGCTTCATCTTCAACAACCGCAGCTACGAGAACAAGCTTTCCGGGATCGTCCTCGACCGTAACAGCGAGGGCAACCTGGTGGCCTACAACGAGGTCTATCGCAACCATTCCGACGGCATCACCCTCTACGAGAGCGGCGACAACCTGCTCTGGGGCAACCAGGTCCTGGCCAACCGCCGCCACGGCATCCGCGTGCGCAACAGCGTGAACATCCGCCTCTACGAGAACCTCGCGGCGGGCAACCAGCTGATCGGCGTGTACGGCCACATCAAGGACCTCACCAACACCGACCGCAACATCGCCCTCGACCCATTCGACACCAAGGTCTCGCTGATCGTGGTCGGCGGCAAGCTCGCCGGCAACGGCTCCGGCCCGCTCTCGGTGGATTCGCCGCTGAGCCTCGAACTGTACCGGGTGGCGATGCTCGCCCCGACCAAATCCTCCGGCATCAGCCTACCCGGCGTTCTCGGCGAGAAGCAGGACCAGATCCTCGACCTGCTGGTGCGCCAGGACAAGGCGGTGCTGATCGACCCCGTGGAAAGCCAGGCCGAACTCCAGGACTGAGGACCCAGACGCATGAAAACCCGCACTTCCCGACTGTTCCGCCTGAGCGCCCTGGCCGCCGGCCTCTGCCTGGCCCAGGCAGCCCTGGCCGCCGACCCCGGCGCGGCGCCGAGCTACCAGGCGCTGCCGGCCGGCAACCTGTGCCCGGCCGCCGCCGACGACTCGCGCTACAACACCAAGTACCTGGGCTTCTTCACCCACCTGGTGCAGGCCCAGGACGACTGGCTGTTCCGCACCACCTACGACCTGCGTACCGACTTCGGCACCAGCGCCGAAGGCTGGCGCGAACTCCGCGCACTGCGCGACGAACTCAAGCGCAAGGGCATCGAGCTGGTGGTGGTCTACCAGCCGACCCGCGGCCTGGTGAACCGCGAGAAGCTCAGCCCGGCGGAAAAGGCCGGCTTCGACTACGAGCTGGCGAAGAAGAACTACCTGGCGACCATCGCCCGCTTCCGCCAGGCCGGCATCTGGACCCCGGACTTCTCGCCGCTGTTCGACGAGAAGGAGGAGCACGCCTACTACTTCAAGGGCGACCACCACTGGACTCCCCATGGCGCCCGGCGCAGCGCGAAGATCGTGGCCGAGACGCTGAAGCAGGTGCCCGGCTTCGAGGAGATCCCGAAGAAGCAGTTCGAAAGCAAGCGCGTCGGCCTGCTGTCCAAGCTCGGCACCTTCCACAAGGCCGCCGCGCAACTCTGCGGCAACAGCTACGCCACCCAGTACGTCGACCGCTTCGAGACCGAGCCGGTGGGCGCCAGCGACAGCGGCGACCTGTTCGGCGACGGCGGCAACCCGCAGATCGCCCTGGTCGGCACCTCCAACAGCGGCCCGGCCTACAACTTCGCCGGCTTCCTGGAGGAGTTCAGCGGCGCCGACATCCTCAACAACGCGGTGTCCGGCGGCGGCTTCGACAGTTCGCTGCTGGCGTACATGACCAGCGAGGAATTCCACAAGAACCCGCCGAAGATCCTCATCTGGGAATTCGCCACCCACTACGACATGGCGCAGAAGAGCTTCTACCGCCAGGCCATGCCGCTGGTGGACAACGGCTGCTCCGGCCGGAAGACCGTACTCAGCCGCAAGGTCAAGCTGCGCCAGGGCCGCAACGAGGTGCTGCTGAACAGCGCCGCGCTACCGATCCGTAGCGGCAGCTACGTCGCCGACGTGACCTACAGCGACCCTTCGGTACACGAGTTGAAGAACACCATCTGGTACATGAACGGCCGCCGCGAGCAGTTGAAGATCGAGCAGTCGAAAGCCGTCGATACCGGCGGCCGCTACGTCTTCCAACTGCGCAACGACAGCGACTGGGCCGACCAGCAGTTCCTTTCCCTGGAAATCGAAGCGCCGGAGGACATGCCCCAGGGCCTGGAGGTCCAGGCCAGCATCTGCCAGGCGGCGCCCGCCAAGGCCAGCCAGTCGGTGGCCGGGAGGTAAACGATGAAAACGTCCCACCTGATCCGTATCGCCCTGCCCGGTGCCCTCGCCGCGGCATTGCTCGCCAGCCAGGTCAGCCAGGCCGCCGACCTGGTACCCCCGCCCGGCTACTACGCGGCGGTCGGCGAGCGCAAGGGCAGCGCCGGCAGCTGCCCCGCGGTGCCGCCGCCGTATACCGGCAGCCTGGTCTTCACCAGCAAGTACGAAGGCTCCGATTCGGCGCGGGCGACCCTCAACGTCAAGGCGGAGAAGACCTTCCGCTCGCAGATCAAGGACATCACCGACATGGAGCGCGGCGCCACCAAGCTGGTCACCCAGTACATGCGCAGCGGCCGCGACGGCGACCTGGCCTGCGCACTGAACTGGATGAGCGCCTGGGCCCGCGCCGGCGCCTTGCAGAGCGACGACTTCAACCACACCGGCAAGTCCATGCGCAAATGGGCGCTGGGCAGCCTCTCCGGCGCCTACATGCGCCTGAAGTTCTCCAGCTCGCGGCCGCTCGCGGCCCACGCCGAGCAGAGCCGGGAAATCGAGGACTGGTTCGCCCGGCTCGGCACCCAGGTAGTCCGCGACTGGAGCGGCCTGCCGCTGAAGAAGATCAACAACCATTCCTACTGGGCGGCCTGGTCGGTGATGTCCACCGCGGTGGTGACCAACCGCCGCGACCTCTTCGACTGGGCGGTGAGCGAGTTCAAGGTCGCCGCCAACCAGGTCGACGAGCAGGGCTTCCTGCCCAACGAACTCAAGCGCCGCCAGCGCGCCCTCGCCTACCACAACTATGCGCTGCCACCGCTGGCGATGATCGCCGCGTTCGCCCAGGTCAACGGCGTCGACCTGCGCCAGGAGAACCACGGCGCCCTGCAGCGCCTGGCCGAGCGGGTGATGAAGGGAGTCGACGACGAGGAAACCTTCGAGGAGAAGACCGGCGAGGACCAGGACATGACCGACCTCAAGGTCGACAACAAGTACGCCTGGCTGGAGCCCTACTGCGCCCTCTACCGCTGCGAGCCGAAGATGCTCGAGGCGAAGAAGGACCGCGAGCCGTTCAACAGTTTCCGCCTCGGCGGCGAAGTGACGCGGGTGTTCAGCCGCGAAGGGGGAAGTTGAGGGCGTGGCGGGAAGCGGGCGCACAGGCCGGGGGCCACGCGCCCCTCTACCCCGCTCGCCGACCAGGCGCCACACCCCGACCCATGCGCGACAGACGCGGGCGGGCGCAACACCTTAGGCAACACCACGGGGAGGAAAACGGCGGGTCGTCCCGCCTTTCCTCGAGCGCTCCAGGGCGCGGAAAGGCAGGGCCGACCTGAATGGTTGACGCTCTAGAGAGAGAGACGGCATGGTCTTTTCTTCAAACGTGTTCCTGTTCCTGTTCCTGCCGGTCTTTCTCGGCCTGTACTACCTGAGCGGCGAACGTTACCGGAACCTGCTGCTGCTGATCGCCAGCTACGTGTTCTACGCCTGGTGGCGGGTGGACTTCCTCCTGCTGTTCGCCGGGGTCACCGTCTTCAACTACTGGATCGGCCTGCGCATCGGCGCCGCCGGCGTACGCACCAGGGCCGCGCAACGCTGGCTGATCCTCGGCGTGGTGGTCGACCTCTGCGTGCTCGGGTACTTCAAGTACGCCAACTTCGGCGTCGACAGCCTCAACGAGATCATCACCTCGTTCGGCATGCAGCCGTTCGTGCTGACCCACATCCTGCTGCCGATCGGCATCTCCTTCTACACCTTCGAGTCGATCAGCTACATCATCGACGTCTACCGCGGCGATACCCCGGCGACCCACAACCTGATCGACTTCGCCGCCTTCGTCGCGATCTTCCCGCACCTGATCGCCGGCCCGGTGCTGCGCTTCAAGGACCTGGTCGACCAGTTCAACCACCGCACCCACACCGTCGACAAGTTCGCCGAAGGCTGCACCCGCTTCATGCAGGGCTTCGTCAAGAAGGTGTTCATCGCCGACACCCTGGCCGCCCTCGCCGACCACTGCTTCGCCCTGCAGAACCCGACCACCGGCGACGCCTGGCTCGGCGCCCTGGCCTACACCGCGCAGCTCTACTTCGACTTCTCCGGCTACAGCGACATGGCCATCGGCCTCGGCCTGATGATGGGCTTCCGCTTCATGGAGAACTTCAACCAGCCCTACATCAGCCAGTCGATCACCGAGTTCTGGCGGCGCTGGCACATCAGCCTGTCGACCTGGCTGCGCGACTACCTCTACATCAGCCTGGGCGGCAACCGCGGCAGCACCTTCCAGACCTACCGCAACCTGTTCCTGACCATGCTCCTCGGCGGCCTGTGGCACGGCGCCAACTTCACCTACATCATCTGGGGCGCCTGGCACGGCATGTGGCTGGCGATCGAGCGGGCCCTCGGAGTGAACGCCGCGCCGCGCGTGCTCAACCCTTTGAAGTGGGCGTTCACCTTCCTCCTGGTGGTGATCGGCTGGGTGATCTTCCGCGCCGAGAACCTGCAGGTCGCCTGGCGCATGTACGAAGCCATGTTCAGCTTCGGCACCTGGCAGCTCTCCGAACTGAACCGCGCCAGCCTCACCGGCCTGCAGGTCGGCACCCTGGTCCTGGCCTACCTGGTGCTGGCGTTCTTCGGCCTGCGCCAGTTCTACAACCAGCCATTGCAGACCAAGGCGCCCAAGGCCGCGGCGAACAGCGACGAAGTGGCCGCCGACGGCCCGGCCAGTGCCCAGCCGCGCGCCCCGCGCGAGGCCGCCGGCGACCCGGCGGCGATCGCCTACTCGCCGAGCGGCGCGCTGGTCTACCAGCCGAGCTGGCTCAGCCAGTTGCCCGTCCTGGCCACCCGCCTGGCGCTGCTCCTGCTGTTCGCCGCCTCGGTGCTGAAGCTCTCCGCGCAGAGCTACTCGCCATTCCTCTACTTCCAGTTCTGAGCGAGGCCCACGCCATGACACAGAGCATTTCCCGCCCCCTGCAATACGCCTATATCGCCGCCTTCGGCGGGCTGCTGCTGGGGCTCGCCGGATGGTCGCTGAAGAGCGTGCCGGGCTTCTCCGCCGCGGCCGATACGCCACTGCTCAACGGCAAGCTGGCGCACGCCTTCGAAGCCCACTACGACAAGGAATTCCCGATCAAGCGCCTGGGCACCAACCTCTGGGCCGCACTCGACTACACGCTGTTCCACGAAGGCCGCCCCGGCGTGGTGATCGGCAAGGACGGCTGGCTGTTCACCGACGAAGAGTTCAAGCCGGCACCGAGCGGCCAGCAACTGGAAGACAACTGGGCATTGGTACGCGGCGTGCAGCGGGAGCTGAACCGGCGCGGCGTCAAGCTGGTGCTCGCGGTGATCCCGGCCAAGGCCCGCCTGTATCCCGAGCACATCGGCCGCGAGCAGCCGGCCGCGCTGCACGACAGCCTCTACCAGGACTTCCTGGCCCGCGCCCGCGCCGCCGGCATCGACAGTCCCGACCTGCTCGGCAGCCTGCGCCAGGCCAAGGACAACGGCGCGGTGTTCCTGCGCACCGACACCCACTGGTCGCCGCTCGGCGCGGAAACCGTGGCCCAGCGCCTCGGCGCGGAGATCCGCGAGACGCACCTGCTGGATGTGCCGGCGCAGAACTTCGTCACCCGCGTCGGCGAAGAACGCACGCACAAGGGCGACCTGCTCAGCTTCCTGCCGCTCGACCCGCTGTTCGACGAACTGCTGCCGCGTCCGGAGCAGTTGCAGCAACGCACCACCGAAGCCGCGCCGGCACTGCCGGGCGGCCAGCAGTCCGGCGCGGGCGACGACCTCTTCGGCGATAGCCAGCAACCGCGCCTGGCGCTGGTCGGCACCAGCTACAGCGCCAACCCCAGGTGGAACTTCGAGGGCGCGCTGAAACAGGCGCTGTCCGCCGACCTGATCAATTACGCGAAGGAAGGCAAGGGCCCCCTCGAACCGATGCTGGAACTGCTGCAGGACGAAGGCTTCCGCAAGGACCCGCCGCAACTGCTGGTCTGGGAGTTTCCCGAGCGCTACCTGCCGATGGCCAGCGACCTCAGCCAGTTCGACGCCGACTGGGTCGCCCAGCTGAAGGCCAGCGGCGGCCGCGATGAGCGCCTGGCCGCCAGCCGCAACGATTGAACGAACACAGCCAAGGCTGTTTACCCACGGGGCCGAGCGCCCCGCTGAAGAAGAAGCAACGGAGGAATACCCATGAACCCGATGACCCGCCGCCACACCTGGACCCGCCTGGCCTGCGCACTTTCCCTCGGCGTCGCCGCATTCGCCGCGCAGGCCGACGAGGGCGCCCTGTACGGGCCCCAGGCACCCAAGGGCTCGGCCTTCGTCCGCGCCTACAACGCCGGCAACAGCGAACTCGACGTGTCGGTCGGCAGCACCAGCCTGAACGACGTCGCGCCGCTCGGTTCCAGCGACTTCAAGTTCCTCCCCCCCGGCAGCTACACCGCCCAGGTCGGCCAGCAGAGCCTGCCGGTCAAGCTCGACCCGGACAGCTACTACACCCTGGTCAGCCAGCCCGGCGGCAAGCCGCAGCTGGTGGCCGAGCCGCCGTTCAAGAACAAGCAGAAGGCGCTGGTACGGGTGCAGAACCTCAGCGGCTCGAAGCTGACCCTGAAGACCGCCGACGGCAAGACCGACGTGGTCAAGGACGTCGGCCCGCAAAGCCACGGCGACCGCGAGATCAACCCGGTGAAGGTGAACCTGGCGCTGTTCGACGGCAGCAAGAAGGTCAGCGACCTGAAGCCGGTCACCCTGGCCCGCGGCGAGGTGGTCTGCCTGTACGTCACCGGCAGCGGCGGCAAGCTCGCGCCGGTCTGGGTCAAGCGCCCGGTGAAGGCGGACTGAGACCGACCGGGAGGGGCTCGCCCCTCCCGGCATTCCACACAACAAGACCGGCCCGACACCGGCGCACCAACCGTCAGCGCTCCCGCAGAAGGAGCGCACTGGAGAGGTCACCCGGGGCTCCGTGGAGCCCGGTAACGAGATATCCCGCCGCGCGGCGGGATCCCTAGACAGACGCATCGCTTCAAGGAGAAACAACATGATCCCAGTAATCCTTTCCGGTGGCAGCGGCTCGCGACTCTGGCCTCTTTCCCGCAAGCAGTACCCCAAGCAGTTCCTCGCCCTCACCGGCGACGACACCCTGTTCCAGCAGACCATCAAGCGCCTGGCCTTCGACGGCATGCAGGCACCGCTGCTGGTGTGCAACAAGGAGCACCGCTTCATCGTCCAGGAACAGCTGGAGGCACAGAACCTGGCGAGCCAGGCGATCCTCCTCGAACCCTTCGGCCGCAACACGGCGCCGGCGGTGGCCATCGCCGCGATGAAACTGGTCGCCGAAGGCCGCGACGAACTGCTGCTGATCCTTCCCGCCGACCACGTGATCGAGGACCAGCGCGCCTTCCAGCAGGCCCTGGCGCTGGCCACCAACGCCGCCGAAAAGGGCGAGATGGTGCTCTTCGGCATTCCCGCCAGCCGCCCCGAGACCGGCTACGGCTACATCCGCGCGAGCGCCGATGCGCAACTGCCGGAAGGCGTCAGCCGGGTGCAGAGCTTCGTCGAGAAGCCCGACGAAGCCCGCGCCCGCGAGTTCGTCGCCGCCGGCGGCTACTACTGGAACAGCGGCATGTTCCTGTTCCGCGCCAGCCGCTACCTGGAAGAACTGAAGAAGCACGACGCCGACATCTACGACACCTGCCTGCTGGCCCTGGAGCGCAGCCAGCACGACGGCGACCTGGTGAACATCGACGCCGCCACCTTCGAATGCTGCCCGGACAACTCCATCGACTACGCGGTGATGGAGAAGACCTCACGCGCCTGCGTGGTGCCGCTGTCCGCCGGCTGGAACGATGTCGGCAGCTGGTCGTCGATCTGGGACGTGCACGCCAAGGACGCCAACGGCAACGTCACCAAGGGCGACGTGCTGGTCCACGACAGCCACAACTGCCTGGTGCACGGCAACGGCAAGCTGGTCTCGGTGATCGGCCTGGAGGACATCGTGGTGGTGGAAACCAAGGACGCCATGATGATCGCCCACAAGGACCGGGTGCAGGACGTCAAGCACGTGGTCAAGGACCTCGACGCCCAGGGCCGTAGCGAGACCCAGAACCACTGCGAGGTCTACCGCCCGTGGGGCTCCTACGACTCGGTGGACATGGGCGGCCGCTTCCAGGTCAAGCACATCACCGTGAAGCCCGGCGCGCGCCTCTCGCTGCAGATGCACCACCACCGCGCCGAGCACTGGATCGTGGTTTCCGGGACCGCCCAGGTGACCTGCGACGACAAGACCTTCCTGCTCACCGAGAACCAGTCGACCTACATCCCGATCGCCTCCGTGCACCGCCTGGCCAACCCCGGCAAGATCCCGCTGGAGATCATCGAGGTGCAGTCCGGCAGCTACCTCGGCGAGGACGACATCGAGCGCCTGGAAGACGTCTACGGGCGCACCGCCGAACCGGCCCTGCAAGTGGTCGCCGGCAGCCGCTGAAGCGTCGACCCGGCCCCCTGGCGGAGCGATCCGCCAGGGGGTTGTTTTTTTCCGACAACCTACGGGATTGACTTTCCCTGGCCCTCCCCATGTTTCCATGAAGTTTCCGGAATATTCACGGGGAGCGGACATCAAGTATTAATGAACCCTTAAAGAAACAGGACTCGGGTTATTAATAAAAGCCACTCAGAAAACACCCGAGATCCTTTCCAACCAACCCTGCAAGCCCCTGAAAACTAGGCTTCCGGCTTTATCCTCCAGTTTCTTCGAGTTCGTTCAGTCTTCATTCAGCCGTTGTTAAGCGAGTCTTAACAAACGTTCAGGCAGCATTCAGCGACATATAAATAACCTCTTCGTACCGCCCTCCCAGTACCGAGGCTTCATTACATGTCACTGGACTTTCTGCCATTCTCCCGGCCAAGCATCGGCGAGGACGAAATCGCCGCCGTGGAGCAGGTCCTGCGTTCCGGCTGGATCACCACCGGGCCGAAGAACCAGGAGCTCGAACAGCGCTTCGCCGAACGCCTCGGCTGCCGCCACGCGGTGGCGCTATCCTCGGCCACCGGCGCCCTGCACGTCACCCTGCTGGCGCTGGGCATCGGCCCCGGCGACGAAGTGATCACGCCGTCGCTGACCTGGGTCTCCACCGCCAACGTCATCACCCTGCTCGGCGCCACCCCGGTGTTCGTCGACGTCGACCGCGACACCCTGATGTGTTCGGCGCAGGCAGTGGAAGCCGCCATCGGCCCGCGCACCCGCGCCATCGTGCCGGTTCACTACGCCGGCTCCACCCTGGATCTCGAAGGCCTGCGCACGGTCGCCGGGCGCCACGGCATCGCCCTGGTCGAGGACGCCGCCCACGCGGTCGGCAGCGAATACCGCGGGCGCCCGGTAGGCTCCCGCGGCACGGCGATCTTTTCCTTCCACGCGATCAAGAACCTGACCTGCGCCGAAGGCGCGATGTTCGTCAGCGACGACAGCGCCCTCGCCGAACGGGTCCGCCGCCTCAAGTTCCACGGCCTCGGGGTCGATGCCTACGACCGCCTGAGCCATGGACGCAAGCCGCAGGCGGAAGTGATCGAGCCCGGTTTCAAATACAACCTGGCCGACCTCAATGCCGCCCTCGCGCTGGTCCAGCTCAAGCGCCTGGACGCGCTCAACGCGCGCCGCCAGGCCCTCGCCGAACGCTACCTGGAACGCCTCGCCGGCCTGCCGCTGGCGCCGCTCGGCCTGCCCGCGCACGAGCAGCGCCACGCCTGGCACCTGTTCATCCTGCGCATCGACGCCGAGGCCTGCGGCCTGGGCCGCGACGCCTTCATGGAAGCCCTGAAGGCGCGCGGCATCGGTAGCGGCATCCATTTCATCGCCAGTCACCTGCACCACTACTACCGCCAGCGCCAGCCGCGCCTGAGCCTGCCCAACAGCGAGTGGAACTCGGCCCGCCTGTGCTCCATCCCGCTGTTCCCCGACATGCGCGACGACGACATCGAGCGCGTCGCCCGCGCCATCGAGGACATCCTGGAGAAACGTCGATGAAGCCCTATCCGATCGACCTGGTCTCGGTGGTGATCCCGGTCTACAACGAGGAAGCCAGCCTGCCCGAACTGCTGCGCCGCACCGAGGCCGCCTGCCTGGAGCTGGGCCGCGCCTTCGAGATCGTGCTGGTCGACGACGGCAGCCGCGACCGCTCCGCGGAACTCTTGCAGGCCGCCGCCGAACGCGACGGCAGCGCCGTGGTGGCGGTGATCCTCAACCGCAACTACGGCCAGCACGCGGCGATCCTCGCCGGCTTCGAACAGTCCCGTGGCGACCTGGTGATCACCCTCGATGCCGACCTGCAGAACCCGCCGGAGGAAATCCCGCGCCTGGTGGAGCGCGCCGCGCAGGGCTACGACGTGGTCGGCAGCATCCGCGCCGAGCGCCAGGACTCGGCCTGGCGGCGCTGGCCTTCGCGCCTGGTGAACCTGGCGGTGCAGCGCTCCACCGGGGTCGCCATGCACGACTACGGCTGCATGCTGCGCGCCTACCGGCGCAGCATCGTCGAAGCGATGCTGGCCTGCCGCGAACGCAGTACCTTCATCCCGATCCTGGCCAACGGCTTCGCCCGGCATACCTGCGAGATCCGCGTCGCCCACGCCGAGCGCGCCCACGGCGAATCGAAATACAGCGCGATGCGCCTGCTCAACCTGATGTTCGACCTGGTCACCTGCATGACCACCACGCCGCTGCGCCTGCTCAGCCTGGTCGGCGGCGGCATGGCCCTGGCCGGCTTCCTCTTCGCCCTGTTCCTCCTCGTGCTGCGCCTGGCCTTCGGCGCCGCCTGGGCCGGCAACGGCCTGTTCGTGCTGTTCGCCGTGCTGTTCATGTTCAGCGGCGTGCAGTTGCTCGGCATGGGCCTGCTCGGCGAGTACCTCGGGCGCATGTACAGCGACGTGCGCGCGCGGCCGCGCTTCTTCATCGAGCGCGTGGTCCGCGCAACGCCCTCCGCGCTTCCCTCGGCCCTGCAGCGGGCCGGTTTCACCTCTTCATCCAGCGAGCCTTCCACGCCATGACCTCGAAAGCCGTCGTCTTCGCCTACCACGACATCGGTTGCACCGGTATCGAAGCCCTGCTCAATGCCGGCTACGAGATCGCCGCCGTCTTCACCCATGCCGACGACCCACGGGAAAACACCTTCTACGCCTCGGTCGCGCGCCTCTGTGCCGAGCGCGGCATTCCGCTGCACGCGCCCGAGGACGTGA
This sequence comes from Pseudomonas sp. HMSC065H01, assembly GCF_001815235.1. Taxonomy (NCBI): domain Bacteria; kingdom Pseudomonadati; phylum Pseudomonadota; class Gammaproteobacteria; order Pseudomonadales; family Pseudomonadaceae; genus Pseudomonas; species Pseudomonas sp. HMSC065H01. The sequence continues at coordinate 83,911 of NZ_KV819928.1, forward strand.
ACCATCCGCTGTGGCTGGAGCGCATCCGCCAACTGCGCCCGGACTTCCTGTTCTCCTTCTACTACCGCCGCCTGCTCGGCGCCGAGCTGCTCGCCTGCGCCGCACGCGGCGCCTACAACCTGCACGGTTCGCTGCTGCCGCGCTACCGCGGACGCGCCCCGGCGAACTGGGTGCTGGTCAACGGCGAAACGCAGACCGGGGTGACCCTGCATCGCATGATCGAGCGCGCCGACGCCGGGCCGATCCTCGCCCAGCAGGCCGTCGCCATCGACCCCGAGGACACCGCCCTGAGCCTGCACGGCAAGCTGCGCAAGGCCGCCGGTGCCCTGCTGCGCGACAGCCTGCCGCTGCTCGCCCTCGGCGTGCTGCCGGAAGTCGAGCAGGACGAGAGCCAGGCCAGCCACTTCGGCCGGCGCACCCCGGCGGACGGCCTGCTCGACTGGCACAGGCCGGCACGGCAGTTGTACGACCTGGTGCGCGCGGTGACCCAGCCCTACCCTGGCGCCTTCTGCCAGGTCGGCGAACAGAAGCTGATCGTCTGGAGCGCCGAGGTGGTCGCCGGCAACCACGGTCGCGAGCCGGGCAGCGTACTGTCCTGCGACCCGCTGCGGATCGCCTGCGGCGAGGACTCGCTGGTGCTGCGCTTCGGCCAGCGCGGCGAGCGCGGCCTGTACCTGGCCGGCACGCAACTGGCCACCGAGCTGGGCCTGGTCGAGGGCGCGCGCCTGCGTGGCGCGGCGTCCGGCCCGCAGCGCCGCACGCGGGTGCTGATCCTCGGGGTCAACGGCTTCATCGGCAACCACCTGTCCGAACGCCTGCTGCGCGACGGGCGCTACGAGGTCCACGGCATGGACATCGGCTCCGACGCCATCGAACGGCTCAAGGCCGACCCGCATTTCCACTTCGTCGAAGGCGACATCGGCATCCATTCGGAGTGGCTCGAATACCATGTGAAGAAATGCGACGTGATCCTGCCGCTGGTGGCCATCGCCACGCCCATCGAGTACACGCGCAACCCGCTGCGGGTGTTCGAACTGGACTTCGAGGAAAACCTGCGGATCGTCCGCTACTGCGTGAAATACGGCAAACGCGTGGTGTTCCCTTCCACCTCCGAGGTCTACGGCATGTGCCAGGACCCGGACTTCGACGAAGACCGCTCGAACCTGGTGGTCGGGCCGATCAACAAGCAGCGCTGGATCTACTCGGTGTCCAAGCAGTTGCTCGACCGGGTGATCTGGGCCTACGGCCAGCAGGGCCTGCGCTTCACCCTGTTCCGTCCGTTCAACTGGATGGGCCCGCGCCTGGACCGCCTGGATTCGGCGCGGATCGGCAGCTCGCGGGCGATCACCCAGCTCATCCTGCACCTGGTCGAAGGCACGCCGATCCGCCTGGTCGACGGCGGCGCGCAGAAGCGCTGCTTCACCGACGTCGACGACGGCATCGAGGCCCTCGCGCGGATCATCGACAACCGCGACGGCCGCTGCGACGGGCAGATCGTCAACATCGGCAACCCGGACAACGAGGCGAGCATCCGCCAGCTCGGCGAGGAACTGCTGCGCCAGTTCGAGGCCCACCCGCTGCGCGCGCAGTTCCCGCCCTTCGCCGGCTTCCGCGAGGTGGAGAGCCGCAGCTTCTACGGCGACGGCTACCAGGACGTGGCCCACCGCAAGCCGAGCATCGACAACGCCCGGCGCCTGCTCGACTGGCAGCCCACCATCGAACTGCGCGAGACCATCGGCAAGACCCTCGACTTCTTCCTCCACGAAGCGCTCCGCGAGCGCGAGGCACAGGCGTGATCCAGGCCGGCCTGCGCATCGACGTCGACACCTTCCGCGGCACCCGCGACGGGGTGCCGCGGCTGCTCGAGCTGCTCGACGAAGCCGGGCTGAAGGCGACCTTCTTCTTCAGCGTCGGCCCGGACAACATGGGCCGCCACCTCTGGCGCCTGGCGCGCCCGGCGTTCTTCTGGAAGATGCTCCGCTCGCGCGCCGCCAGCCTGTATGGCTGGGACATCCTGCTGGCCGGCACCGCCTGGCCGGGCAAGCCGATCGGCCGCGAACTCGGCCCGCTGATGCGGCGGACCCAGGCCGCCGGCCACGAGGTCGGCCTGCACGCCTGGGACCACCATGCCTGGCAGACCCACGCCGGCGTCTGGAGCGTGCAGCAGCTCGGCGAGCAGATCCGCCGCGGCAGCGATTGCCTGGCGGACATCCTCGGCCAGCCGGTGCGTTGTTCCGCCGCCGCCGGCTGGCGCGCCGACGGCCGGGTGGTCGAGGCCAAGCAGCCCTTCGGCTTCCGCTACAACAGCGACTGCCGCGGACGCGGCGCGTTCCGCCCGCGCCTGGCCGACGGCAGCCCCGGCATCCCGCAGGTGCCGGTGAACCTGCCGACCTTCGACGAGGTGGTCGGTCCCGGCCTGCCGCGCGAGGCCTACAACGACTTCATCCTGGAACGCTTCGCCGCTGGCCGCGACAACGTCTACACCATCCACGCCGAGGTCGAGGGGCTGCTCCTCGCCCCGGCGTTCCGCGAACTGCTGCGGCGCGCCGAACGGCGCGGCATCCGCTTCCGCCCGTTGGGCGAACTGCTGCCGGACGATCCGCGCAGCCTGCCGCTGGCCGAACTGGTGCGCGGCCGCCTGGCCGGCCGCGAGGGCTGGCTGGGAGTGCGCCAGCCATGAGCCGCCGCCAGACCTGGTCGCTGCTGCTGATCGCCTTCGGCCTGTTCTACCTGGTTCCACTGAGCAACCATGGCCTGTGGATTCCCGACGAGACCCGCTACGCGCAGATCAGCCAGGCGATGCTGCTGGGCGGCGACTGGGTGTCGCCGCACTTCCTCGGCCTGCGCTACTTCGAGAAGCCGGTCGCCGGCTACTGGATGATCGCCCTCGGCCAGGCGGTCTTCGGCGAAAACCTGTTCGGCGTGCGCATCGCCTCGGTCGTCGCCACCGCCCTCAGCGTCCTGCTCGCCTACCTGCTGGCCCGCCGCCTGTGGCGCGACCCGCGCACCAGCCTGGCGTGCGCGCTGCTCTACGCCAGCTTCGGCTTGATCGCCGGGCAGTCCGGCTATGCCAACCTCGACCCGCAATTCACCTTCTGGGTCAACCTGAGCCTGGTGGCGCTGTGGTACGCCCTCGACGCGGGGAGCCGCCGCGCGCGCCTGCTCGGCTGGACCCTGCTCGGCCTCGCCTGCGGCATAGGCTTCCTGACCAAGGGCTTCCTCGCCTGGCTGCTGCCGGTGCTGGTCGCCCTGCCCTACATGCTCTGGCAGCGGCGCTGGCGCGAGCTGCTTGGCTACGGCGCGCTGGCGGTGCTGGCGGCGCTGCTCGTCTGCCTGCCCTGGGCGCTCGCCGTGCATGCGCGGGAAGCGGACTACTGGCGGTTCTTCTTCTGGCACGAACACATCCGCCGCTTCGCCGGCGAAGACGCCCAGCACTCTCGCCCGTGGTGGTTCTACCTGCCGTTGCTGGCGGTCGCCTGCCTGCCCTGGAGCGGCCTGCTGCCGAGCGCTCTGCGCCAGGCCTGGCACGAGCGGCGCCAGGCGCCGGTGGTCTTCCTGGCGCTATGGCTGCTGTTGCCGCTGGCGTTCTTCAGCCTGAGCCGGGGCAAGCTGCCGACCTACATCATGCCCTGCCTGCTGCCGCTGGCACTGCTCATGGGCCACGCCCTGGTGCAGCGGCTGCGCCTGGGGAACAGCGTCGCGCTGCGCGGCAACGGGCTGCTCAACCTGGGCCTGGCGCTCCTCGCGCTGGCGGCCCTGGCCTACCTGCAACTGCGCAAGCCGGTGTACCAGGAAGAACCCTTCGAGCTGTTCCTGGTCCTGCTGGTGATCGGCGCCTGGGCCGCCGCCGGCCTCGCCCAGTGGCGCTACCCGCTACGCGCCTGGGCCGCGCCGCTGCTGGCGAGCTGGGTGCTGATCGCGCTGCTGCCGGCAGCGATGCCCAACCATGTGGTGCAGAACAAGACCCCCGACCTGTTCGTCGCCGAACACCTCGACGAACTGGCCGGCGCCCGCCATCTGCTGAGCAACGACCTCGGCGCCGCCTCGGCCCTCGCCTGGCGCCTGCGCCGTAGCGACGTGACGCTCTACGACACGCGCGGCGAGCTGAAGTACGGCCTCTCCTACCCCGAGCACAGCCAGCGCAGCGTGCCCTTGGCAGACATCCGCCAGTGGCTCTGGCGGGCACGCCAGGACGGCTCGGTTGCCGTGCTGCTGCGGATCAACAGCGCCAGCGACCGCTACCAACTGGCGCTGTTGCCGGGCGACGGCGAACGCTACCGGAACGGCAACCTGGTCCTGGCGATCCTGCCGCAGGTGCGCCCATGAGCGCCGCGCTGCTGCTCGCCACCCTGCTCATGACCGGCCTCGGCCAGGTTGCGCAGAAGCTCACCGTGGAGCACTGGCGCCTGGTCGCCGCCGACGGCTGGACGGCGCGCCTGCGCAGTCCGTGGCCGTGGCTGGCGCTGCTCGCCCTCGGGCTCGGCCTGCTCTGCTGGCTGCTGCTCCTGCAACGGGTGGAAGTCGGCAGCGCCTATCCGATGCTGGCGCTGAACTTCGTCCTGGTCACCCTGGCGGCACGCTTCGTCTTCGATGAGCCGGTGGATCGCCGCCACCTCGCCGGCCTGTTGCTGATCGTCGCCGGCGTGGCCCTGCTCGGGAGGAGCGCATGAACGCGCTACGCGGCTGGCTGGCGGCCCTGGGCAGCGTGCTGCTGGCCAGCGCCGCCCAGCTCGGCATGCGCTGGGGCATGAGCCGCCTGCCGCTGCCGGAAGCCTGGGCCGGGCAAACGCCGGAGCGCGCCGCGCTGCTCGCGGTAGCCCTGGCGGTGGCGGCCTACGCCGCCTCCCTGCTGTGCTGGCTGGCCGCCCTGCGCCACCTGCCGCTGGGCCGCGCCTACAGCCTGTTGAGCGCCAGCTACGCGCTGGTCTACCTGCTGGCGGCGAGCCTGCCGGCGTTCGATGAAACCTTCAGTACCAGCAAGACCCTGGGCGTAGGCCTGGTGGTGCTCGGCGTGTTGACCGTCAACGCCCGCCGCACCGCTGCCGCGCCCGCGCATCATCCGTCGAGGAAAGCACCATGAAGATCAGCGTATTCGGCAGTGGCTATGTAGGACTGGTGCAGGCCGCCGTCCTCGCCGAAGTGGGCCACGATGTACTGTGCATGGACATCGACCGGAACAAGGTCGAACGCCTCGCGCAGGGCCTCGCCAGCATCTACGAACCCGGGCTCGACGCCTTGCTGCGCGAAGGCCTGGACAGCGGCCGCCTGCGTTTCAGCAGCGATGCGCGCCTGGCCGTGGAGCACGGCCGGGTGCAGTTCATCGCGGTCGGCACCCCGCCTGGCGAGGACGGCGCGGCCGATCTCGGCGCGGTCTTCGCGGTGGCCGATGCCATCGCCGAGCATCGCCGCAAGCCCGTCATCGTGGTGGAGAAATCGACCGTCCCGGTAGGCACCGGCGACCGCCTGCGCGCGCACATCGAGCGGCGCCTGGAAGCCGACGGACGCGAACTGGAATTCGAGATCGTCTCCAACCCGGAATTCCTCAAGGAAGGCTCCGCCGTCGTCGACTGCCGACGCCCGGACCGCATCGTGGTCGGCTGCGACAACGAAGAGGTGCGCCAGGTGATGCGCGAACTCTACGAGCCGTTCAACCGCAACCACGACCGCATGCTGTTCATGGGCCTGCGCAGCGCCGAACTGACCAAGTACGCGGCGAACGGCATGCTGGCGACCAAGATCAGCTTCATCAACCAGATCGCCGAACTGGCCGAACACCTCGGCGCCGACATCGAGGCGGTGCGCCAGGGCATCGGCGCCGACCCGCGGATCGGCTACCACTTCATCTACCCCGGCTGCGGCTACGGCGGCTCCTGCTTCCCCAAGGACATGCGCGCGCTGATCCACAGCGCCGAGCAGGCGCATTGCTCCAGCGACCTGTTGCAGGCAGTGGAAGCGATCAACCGGCGGCAGAAGCACAAGCTGTTCGAACGCATCCGGGTGTTCTACGACGGCGACCTGCGCGGCAAGACCTTCGCCCTCTGGGGCCTGGCCTTCAAGCCGAACACCGACGACATGCGCGACGCGCCCAGCCGCGAACTGATGGAAGCGCTCTGGCGCCACGGCGCGCAGGTGCGCGCCTACGATCCCGAAGCCATGCAGGAAACCCAGCGGCTCTATGGCCACGACGAACGCCTGAGCCTGATGGGCACCCCCGAGGCGACCCTGGGAGGCGCCGATGCGCTGGTCATCTGCACCGAGTGGCAGCAATTCAAGGCACCGGATTTCGAGCTGCTCAAGGAGCGCCTGAAGGCCCCGGTGATCTTCGACGGGCGCAACCTCTACGACCCCGAGCGCATGGCCCGCCACGGCTTCCACTACTACCCGATGGGACGCGGGCAGTCCTGCTCGTTGCCGATCAACGAGGCCAGCCTCGCACAGGAAGATGGCGTGCGCCTGTTGCGCCAGGCCTGAGGCCGCCCCAGGTCGGATCGACCGCTGGGGCGAATAACCGCTTGCGGTTATCCGCCGGTTCTCCGGAGTCTCGGCGGATAACGCCTGCGGCGTTATTCGCCCTACCCCCTGCCACGTAGCTCAGGTGGCGTAGGGCGCATGACCGCCTCGCGGCTATCCGCCAGCCGCCGGCTCCCGCGAGGACGAGGTCCCCAACGCCAGTCCCGGCTCGGCGCCGCGCTTGAGCACGGCGTAGAGCAGCCCGGTAAGCAGGCTGCCGGCGACGATCGCCAGCAGGTACGCCAGGGCGTGGTTGATCGCGTTGGGCACCAGCATCACGAACAACCCGCCGTGAGGCGCCTGCAACTTGCAGCCGAAATACATCGACAGGGCGCCGGTCAGCGCGCCGCCGGCGATGCTCGCCGGGATCACCCGCAACGGGTCCTTGGCGGCGAACGGGATGGCGCCTTCGGAGATGAAGCACAGCCCCAGCACCGAGGCTGCCTTGCCGGCCTGCCGCTCGCTCTCGGCGAACTTGCGCCGCGCCAGCAGGGTCGCCAGGCCCATGCCGATCGGCGGCACCATGCCCGCCGCCATCACCGCTGCCATCGGCGCGTAGCTGTGCGACGAGAGCAGGCCGACGGAAAAGGCGTAGGCGGCCTTGTTGACCGGTCCGCCGAGGTCGACGCACATCATCCCGCCGAGCAGCAGGCCGAGGAGGATGGCATTGGAGGTACCCATGCCGTCGAGGAACCCGGTCAGTGCCGCGAGCATCCCGGCCACCGGCTTGCCGACCACGTAGAGCATCAGCAGGCCGGTGACCAGGCTGGCCAGCAACGGGATGACCAGGATCGGCTTCAGCGCTTCCAGGCTCGCCGGCAGCCTCAGCCCGTGGCTGATGGCCCGCGCCGCATAGCCGGCGATGAAGCCGGCGACTATCCCGCCGATGAACCCGGCGCCGAGGGTCCCGGCGAGCAGGCCGCCGAGCATGCCCGGCGCCAGGCCCGGGCGGTCGGCGATGGAATAGGCGATGTAGCCGGCGAGCATCGGCACCATCAGGACGAAAGCCGTGTCGCCGACCGTCCTCAGCACCGCCGCCAGGCTGCCCGGCTGCTTGTAGGCATCGATGCCGAAGGCCAGCGACAGGGCGATCAGCAGGCCGCCCGCGACCACCATCGGCAACATGAACGACACCCCGGTCAGCAGGTGCTTGTACACCCCGCGCTTCTCGTCCCTGGCGACCACCGCGCTGGCTGCGCCCGCGCTCTCGACCTGCCCTTCCGCCAGCGCCCGCTCGAGCGTCGCGCGGGCCTGCTTGAGGGCCACGCCGGTGCCGCAACGGTAGATCCTCTTGCCAGCGAAACGGGCCGTGTCCACGTCGATGTCGGCGGCCAGCAGGACCACGTCGGCGGCGGCGATGTCCGCCGGGTCGAGCGGGTTGCGCGCGCCGACCGAGCCCTGGGTCTCGACCTGCAACGCGAAGCCCAGTTGCCCCGCCGCGAGCTGCAACGCCTCGGCGGCCATGAAGGTGTGCGCCACGCCGGTCGGACAGGCGGTCACCGCGACGATCCGCGGTGCCGCTCCGGCCTCCGGCGCAACCAGGCCGACCTCGTCCCCGGCGACCTCCACGCTCGCCAGGGCGGCGGCCCGCTGGAGGAAGGCGCGCGGATCGGCCAGCGCCTCGGCGGGACGCGCGCGATACACCGGCTTGCCGACGAAACGCGCCGCCGCCAGCGGCTCGACGCCGACCAGCAGGACCCAGTCGGCTTCGGCGATCTGTTCGGCGCTCAGTTCGCCCTCGGGCCTCGACCCGGCATTCGCCTCGACGCAGGTTTCCCAGCCCAGGCGCTCGGCGGCGCCCCGCAGCAGGCGCGCGGCGAGCACGCTGGTGACCTGTCCGCCAGGGCAGGCGGTGACGATCGCTAGTTTCATCTCAGGCCTCCTCGACCAATGGCTGCACCACGACGCCCGCTTCGATCCGCGCCAGGCGCTGCGGATCGCCGATGCCGAACTCGAACTGGGTCACCGCCAGGCTGGCGATGGCGGTGGCCTGACGCAGCACCCGCTCGGCCGGCCAGCCGCTGGCCAGCCCGTGCAGCATGCCGGCCAGCAGGGAATCGCCGGCGCCCACCGTGCTGGCCACTTCCACCGCCGGCGGCCGCGCCTGCCAGGCACCCTCGGCGGCGAACCAGTTGACCCCCGCGGCGCCCTGGGAAATCACCACCTGGCCTACCCCGTCCTGGCGCAGGCGTTCGGCCGCCTGGCGCTGTGCGGCCAGGTCGTCCATCGGCGCCGAGCAGAGGTCGGCCAGTTCCTCGACGTTCGGCTTGATCATCCACGGCGCAGCCTTCACACCTTCGCGCAGGGCCGCGCCGCTGCTGTCGAAGGCGACCTTCAGGCCGAGGCGCCGCAAGCGCCGCAGCAGTTCGCCCAGCCATTCCGGCTCGACCCCGCGCGGCAGGCTGCCGGCGACCACCGCCAGCTCGTGCTCCCCGGCAAGCCGGTCGAGGCGTTCGAGCAACGCCGCCTGGGCTCGCTCGTCGGCCTCCGGGCCCGGCCCGTTGAGGTCGCTGACGCGCCCGCCGCGCTCGGCCAGCTTGATGTTGCTGCGGGTTTCGCCCGGCACCCGGACGAACGCATCGGCGAAGCCACGACGCTGGAACATGGCGGTGAACGGCGGCTGGTTGTCTTCGCCGAGGAAGCCGCTGACCGTCAACCGATGGCCGAGGTCGGCAAGCACCTGGGCGACGTTCAGACCCTTGCCGGCGGCCTGGGTCAGCACCGCCTCGCTGCGGTTAACCGCCCCCAGTTCCAGCTGGCGCAGGCGCACGGTGAGGTCCAGCGCAGGGTTCAGGGTAATCGTCAGGATCCGCGCCATTACTGCACCTCCGCTTCCACCAGGGCCCGGACCTCGGCGGCGCTCGCCAGGCCCAGGGCTTTGCGGGCCAGGCCGCGCGCAGCGACCAGCTGCAGTTCGCGCACGCCGGCCTTGACCAGGGCGATGCTGCGCGCCGAGACGCTCAGCTCGTCCACTCCCAGGCCGACCAGCAGCGGCAACGCCAGCGGGTCGGCCGCCAGTTCGCCGCAGACGCCGACCCACTTGCCCTCGGCGTGGGCGGCGCGGACGGTCATGTCGATCAGTTGCAGCACCGCCGGATGCAGGCCGTCGGCCTGGGCCGAAAGACTCGGGTGGCCGCGATCGATAGCCAGGGTGTACTGGGTCAGGTCGTTGGTGCCGACGCTGAAGAAGTCCACCTCGCGGGCCAGCACCGGCGCGAGCAACGCCGCCGAGGGCACCTCGACCATGATCCCCAGTTGCAGGTCGGCCAGCGGGATTTCCTCGCGCAGGCGCAGCGCCAGGTCACGCGCCTGGCGCCATTCGTCGAGGCTGCCGACCATCGGGAACATCACCCGCAGCGGCCGCTCCCCGGCGGCGCGGAACAGCGCGCGCAACTGGGTCTCGAGGATCTGCGGTCGCTGCAGGGTCAAGCGGATACCGCGCAGGCCCAGATAGGGATTCTCTTCGTGGGGAATCGGCCAGTACGGCAGCGGCTTGTCCCCGCCGACATCCAGGGTCCGCGCCACCAGCGGACGTCCGTCGAGGGCGTCGAGCACCCGACGGTATTCCGCTTCCTGGGTCGCCAGGTCCGGCGCGCGGGCGTTGTTCATGAAGACGAACTCGGTGCGCAGCAGGCCAACGCCCTCGGCGCCCAGCTCCACCGCGCGCGCGGCGCCGGCGGTGTCGCCAAGGTTGGCGCAGACTTCCACCGCGTGGCCATCGCGGGTCCGCGCAGGCTCCAGCCGCTGCGCGTCGGCGCGGGCCTGGCGCTGCTGGCGGGCGTCGCGCTCGGCGGCGGCCTGCTGCAACTGTTCGGTGCTCGGCGCCACCTGCAGCCAGCCGTGCTCGCCATCCAGCAGCAGTGCCGTGCCAGGCTCCAGGCCGAGCACCGCCGCGCCGGCGCCGACCAATGCCGGAATGCCGAGGGCGCGGGCGATGATCGCGCTGTGCGAAGTGGCGCCGCCGCGCGCCGTGAGGATGCCGGCGACCCGCTGGGCGTCGAGGCGGGCGACATCGGAGGGGCCGACCTCGTCCATCACCAGGATGTACGGCTGCTCCGGCTCGCGCGGCGCCTCCACCCCGCAGAGCCTGGCCAGCACCCGCCGGCCGAGGTCGCGGAGGTCGGCGGCGCGCTCGGCGAGCAGCGCGTCGTGCAGCGCCTCCTGTTGCGCCGCGCTGTCTTCCACCACCCGACTCCAGGCCGCTTCGGCGCTTTCGCCGCGATTCAGGCGCAGTTGCACCTGCTCGGCCAGTTCCGGATCGTCGAGCATCTCCCGGTGGGTGACGAAAATCTCGCGGATCGCCTTCACCGTGCTGCGTTCGACCAGGCCGACGATCTCCTCGTCCACCGCCCGCTTGGCCCGCAGCAGGCGCTCGCGTTCATGGGCCGGCGACTCGCCGCGCGGCTGGAACTCGAAGCGCTGCGCCACCTGGACATGCGCCGGACCACTGGCGATGCCCGGCGACGCGGCGATTGCCTGCAGGCGCTCGCCGGCGCGCAGCGGCGCCGGCCGGGCATCCTCTTCCGCCTCGCCGACGGCATCGGGCAAGGCCTCCTCCGCCAGCGCTTCGAGCTCCTCGCCGAGCCCCTCGCGCACCGCGGCCAGCAAGGCTGGCAGCGCGTCCTCGGCGATCGCCGGCTCGGCGCTGAACTCCAGCGTCTGGCCGCGTCGCGCGCCGAGGGCGAGCAGCTTGCTCAGGCTCTTCGCCGAGACGGGGGCCGCCTCACTGTCGGCCAGGCGTACCCGGATCTCGCCGGCGAAACCCTTGGCCAGCTGCGCCAGCGCCTGCGCCGGGCGGGCATGCAGGCCATGCGGGTTGGCCAGGACCGCTCGCGCGCTGGGCCAGTCCGGCGGCAGCTCGCCACCGAGCGCCGCGAGTACGCTGCGGCTGCTGGTGGCGCGCACCAGCTCGGCGCCACGCCCTTCCAGCAACAGGTCGCACAGGCGTTCGAGCAGCGCCTGGTGCGCTTCGCCCAGGCTGGCCAGGCAGAACAGCCCGGTGACCAGTTGCCCCTGGTGCTGCAACGGTTGCGCCGGAGTGACGAAGGCCAGCCCGGGGCGCTTCACCAATTGTTCGCTGTGCAACCAGCACAGCCCGTCGCCCAGCGGCAACGGTTCGGTCTGCTGGAGCACGGCGGCGAAGCCGTTCTCCACGCAGCCGGCCTTCTTCAACAGGCGCGCGCCGAGCCAGGCCAGTTCGTCGAGGTCCTCGGCGTTCTGGCCGAGGCCGACCAGTTGTGCGTCCAGCGCCAGTTCCTGCGGCGCGCCCTGCAACAGGCCGAGGACTTCCTCGGCGCTGGCGGCCGCGCTCAGCGCCGGTCCCAGGTCGGCCTCGCCGAGGGCGCGGGTGAGCAATTGCAGGAGCTGCAGGTGTTCGTCGGACTTCGCCGCGATGCCGATGGCCAGGTAGACCTGCTGGCCATCGCCCCAGTCCACTCCCTCGGGGAATTGCAGCAGGCGCACACCGGTGCTGAAGACCAGCTCGCGGGTATCCGGGGTCCCATGGGGTATGGCGATGCCCTGGCCGAGGTAGGTGGAGCCTTGTGCCTCGCGCGCCTTCAGGCCCTCGGCATAGCCGGGCGCGGCCAGGCCGTCGGCGACCAGCGCCGCGCCGAGCAGGCGCAGGGCTTCGGCCTTGTCCGCGGCGCGCTGGCCCATGCGGATCTGCCGGGTATCGAGTTCGAGCATGGAAACCTCCTCAGGAGCGAACGGCTCCCCGTCTCACGTCCGGATCGTCCCGCCGCGCCGAGGCGCGGGCGCGGGATGTGCCGGCGGTAGCGGAAAGCGGCTCGCGGGAGCCTTCCGTACAGCCAGGGGCGGTGATCCGCTTGTTGTCATTGACCTGCCATAGCGTAGGCGGCGCCGCGTTCGGGCTGCGCGAGGCAGCCTGGGGCAGGGGGCGCCGGCTTCGCCGGAATCTTTTGCTGAATCGATTCACTTAATTAAATTGGCACGTTACCCGATAATGATTGATCCTTGAAGCCCAACTTGTCGTCGCCTCCAGTAGAGATCGGTTTGAAACTCAGTGATATCGCCCGCCTGGCCGGGGTCTCGGTGACCACCGCCAGCTACGTCATCAATGGCAAGGCCGCCCAGCGGCGCATCAGCGCCGCCACCGTCGAGCGCGTGCTTGCCGTGGTCGAGGAACACGGCTACCAGCCGGACCAGCAGGCCGCCGGCCTGCGCCGCGGGCAGACCCGCACCCTCGGCTTCATCCTCCCGGACCTGGAAAACCCCAGCTACGCCCGCCTCGCCAAGCAACTCGAACAAGGCGCCCGGGCGCGCGGCTACCAGTTGCTGATCGCCTGCTCCGACGACGAGCCGGAGACCGAGCGCCAGGTGGTCAACCTGTTCCGCGCGCGCCGCTGCGACGCGCTGATCGTCGCCAGTTGCCTGCCGGCCGGGGATGATACCCATGCCCGGCTGGTCGCCGAAGGCCTGCCGGTGGTGGCCATCGACCGCCAGCTCGACCCGCAGCGCTTCGCCTCGGTGATCAGCGACGACCAGGACGCCGCGCGCCGCCTCACCGAAACCCTGTTGCAACCGGCGCCGCGCCATATCGCCCTGCTCGGCGCGCGGGCGGACCTGATCATCAGCCACGACCGCGCCGCCGGCTTCCGCCAGGCGCTGAAGGACTTCCGCGGCGAGGTCATCGTCGAGCATGCCGAGGTGTTCAGCCGCGAGTGCGGACGCCGCCTGATGGAGCAATTGCTCGAGCGCCTGGGCTACCTGCCCGACGCCCTGGTGACCACTGCCTATGTACTCCTCGAAGGCGTCTTCGATGTGTTCCAGGCGCGCGCCGACGGTTGGCCCGAAGGCTTGCGGGTGGCGACCTTCGGCGACACCCAGTTGCTCGACTTCGTGCCGCTGAAGGTCAACTCGATCTACCAGCAGCACGCGCTGATCGCCGCCAACGCCCTCGAACTGGCGCTCCGCGCGGTCGAGGAGAACGACTACCGGCCGGGCCTGCACGCCGTCCCCCGGCAACTCAAGCTGCGCGACTGAGCCGGCCGCCATGCGCCTGGTCGACACCCACAACCACCTCGACTTCCCGGACTTCGACGCCGACCGCGCCGCGCTGCTGCAACGCAGCCGCGCGCTGGGGGTCGAGCGCCAGGTGGTGCTCGGCGTCTACCGCGAGAACTGGCAACGGGTCTGGGACCTGGCGCAGGCCGAGGATGGCCTGTACGCGGCGCTCGGCCTGCACCCCGTCTACCTGGCGCGGCACCGCCCGCAGCACCTGGACGACCTGCGCCAGTGGCTGCAACGCCTGCGCGGCGAGACGAAGCTCTGCGCGGTCGGCGAGATCGGCCTGGACTACTACCTGGAACACCTCGACCGCGACGCCCAGCAGGCGCTGTTCGAGGCCCAACTGCGGCTGGCCGCGGAATTCCGCCTGCCGGCGCTGATCCACGTGCGCCGCGCCCACGCGGCGACCATCGCCACCCTCAAGCGCATCCGCCTGGAGCGCCGTGGCATCATCCATGCCTTCGCCGGCAGCCGCGAGGAAGCCCGCGAGTACCTCAAGCTCGGCTTCCGCCTCGGCCTCGGCGGCGCGCCGACCTGGCCGCAGGCCAACCGCCTGCGCAAGGTGGCGGCGGAGCTGCCGGCCGAGGCCATCGTGCTGGAAACCGATGCGCCGGACATGGCGCCATCGATGCATCCCGGCCAGCGCAACAGTCCGGAGCACCTGCCGGACATCTGCCGCGCCCTCGCCGAGCTGCGCGGGGTCGACGCCGAGGAACTGGCGGCGAGCAGCAGCCGCAACGCCGCCGAGCTGTTCGGCTGGGACTGATCAAGCGTCGCGCAGGACTTCCGGCGCCAGTTGCGGGTACGTCTCGCGCAACGCCTCCAGGCAGGCCGAAAGCTGCGCCGCTTCCTCCGGCAGGCGCCGGGCGAAGTCGCTCCAGCCTTGCAGACGCAATCGCCGGGGCATCGGCACCAGGCCGCTGATGGCGTCCCAGAAGGCATCCCAGTTGCATCCGTACCACGGCGGCAACGCCAGGGCCTCGCGCAGGCGTTCGTGCAAGCGCGCGGCGCTGTCCACGTCCGCCAGCTCGATGGCCAGGCTCGCCGCCCGGTTCAGTTCCTCGTCCATGGAGCCTCCGCCAGCAATGCGTCGCAACGCTCGCGCACGAACGCGCGCAAGAGGGTCACCGGACGGGTCAACTGGGCGCGGTGGGTACACAAGAGGTTCATCGGCGTCGCTTCGCCCTGCCACTCCGGCAGCAGCAGGCGCAGGCGCCCGGCGCGCACGTCCTCGGCCACGTCCAGCCAGGACTTGTAGACCAGCCCCTTGCCGGCCAGGGCCCAGCGCCGCACCACGTCGGCGTCGTCGCAGACCCGGTCGCCGGCGACCGTCAGGGTCAGGCTGCGGCGGCCCCGCTGGAACGCCCAGCGGTCGTGTACCCGGCCGCCGAGTTGGTAGAGCAGGCAATTGTGCTCGCGCAGGTCGTCCGGCTGGCGCGGCTCGCCGCGCTCCGCCAGGTAGCCCGGCGCGGCGCAGAGCACTCGCCGGTTGTCCGGCGCCAGCGGCAGGGCGACCAGGCTGGAGTCGGCCGGTGCGCCGTAGCGGATCGCCACGTCCACCGGTTGCCGGTAGAGATCGGTCACCCGGTCGCCGAGCAGCAGGCGCAGGCTCAGTTGCGGATAGCGCGCCTGGAACTCGTCGAGCCATGGCAGCAGCAGGTTGCGGCCGAAGTCGGAGGGCGCGGAAAGCTGCAGTACCCCGGCGATCTGGTCCTTGCCGCCCTGCAGCAACCGGCGCCCCTCCTCCAGGCTGCGCAACGAGGCGCGGGCATGCAGGAGGAACGCGTCGCCCTCGGGAGTCAGGCGCAGGCTGCGGGTGGAGCGGGCGAACAGGCGTACCTCCAGCTCGCTTTCCAGGCGCTTCAGCGCCGCGCTGGCCACCGCCGGGGAAATCTCCAACTGGCGCGCGGCGGCGGACAACGAGCCGCTGTCGCTGGTGTGGACGAACACCTGGAGGTCGTCGTAACGCAGCATTTTCAAGATTCCTTTGAAAGAGTCTTCCCTGATAGCCTGTTTTTCAGCGATTTGAAATAGCCCATCCTGACTCCGCCCCATCGAAGGAACCCACCATGAGCACACCCCTCACCCTGATCGCCACCATCACCGCCGCCCCCGGCCACGCCGAGGCCCTGGAACGCGAATTGCGCGCCCTGGTCGCCCCGTCGCGCGCCGAGGCTGGTTGCCTGCAGTACGACCTGCACCAGGACCGCCACGACTCCCACCTGTTCTACATGATCGAGCAGTGGCGCGACGACGCCGCCCTGGAGCGGCACCAGAACACCGAACACTTCCTGCGCTTCAGCCGCGGCAACGAAGCCCTGCTGCAGAACGTGAAGATCGACCAACTCTATCGCCTCGCCTGAGGCCCGTTTCCCGGAGTTCCCATGAAAGCTGTCGGTTACTACCAATCCCTGCCCATCGACCATCCCGACGCCCTGCTCGACCTCGAACTGCCCGAGCCCACGCCGGGCCCGCGCGACCTGCTGGTGGAGGTCCGCGCCATCTCGGTCAACCCGGTGGATACCAAGGTCCGCCAGCGCGCCCAGCCGGAAGCCGGCCAGGCCAAGGTGCTGGGCTGGGACGCGGCGGGCGTGGTGCGCGCGGTCGGCAGCGAGGTCAGCCTGTTCCGTCCTGGCGATCGGGTCTGGTACGCCGGGGACATCACCCGCCCCGGTAGCAACAGCGAGCTGCATCGGGTCGACGAGCGCATTGCCGGGCACCTGCCGAAAAGCCTCGACTTCGCCCAGGCCGCGGCCCTGCCGCTGACCACCATCACTGCCTGGGAACTGCTCTTCGAGCGCTTGCAGATCGCCGAAGGCAAGGCCGACCAGGGCCAGAGCCTGCTGGTGGTCGGTGCCGCCGGCGGGGTCGGTTCGATCCTGGTCCAACTGGCCCGGCAACTGACCGGCCTGAACGTGATCGGCACCGCTTCGCGCGCAGAGACCCAGGCCTGGGTCCGCGACCTCGGCGCGCACCATGTGATCGACCACGGCAAGCCGCTGGCCGAAGAGCTGAAGCGGATCGGTGTCGCCGAGGTCAGCCACGTCGCCAGCCTGACCCACACCGACCAGCACCTCGAACAGATCGTCGCCGCGCTGCGCCCGCAAGGCCGCCTGGCGCTGATCGACGACCCGGCGTCGCTGGACATCGGCAAGCTGAAGCAGAAGAGCCTGTCGCTGCACTGGGAGTTCATGTACACCCGCTCGATGTTCCAGACCGACGACATGATCGAGCAGCACCGGCTGCTGGAGCGGGTCGCCGGGCTGATCGACGAAGGCGTGTTGAAGACCACCGTCGGCGAGCATTTCGGCCGCATCGACGCGGCCAACCTGCGCCGCGCCCACGCGCTGCTGGAGAGCGGCCGGGCCAAGGGCAAGATCGTTCTCGAAGGGTTCTGAACGGCAGGACCACGGGGCGCGGCGTTTTCCACCCTACCGCCGTGCCCCTGGCCTTTGCTATCCCGCCTTGCGCACCCTCAGCGCAGCCTCGATCTCGCCAAGGATCGTCGGGTCGTCGATGGTCGATGGCGCCGCGTAGTCCTCGCCATCGGCGATCTTGCGCAGCACCGCGCGGAGGATCTTCCCGGAGCGGGTCTTCGGCAGCCGCTTGACCACCACCACCCGCTGGAAGCAGGCCAGCGCGCCGATCTGTTCGCGGACCAGCGCCACCAGCTCGCGCTGCAGTTGCTCGGCGGCGATCCCGGCATCGTCCTTGAGCACCACCAGGCCCAGCGGCACGTGGCCCTTGAGTTCGTCCCGCACGCCGATCACCGCGCACTCGGCAACCGCCTGGTGCTGCGCCACGCGTTCCTCCATCTCGCCGGTGGAGAGGCGATGCCCGGAAACGTTTATCACGTCGTCGGTGCGCCCCATGATGTAGACGAAGCCGTCCTCGTCGAGATAACCGCCGTCGCCGGTGTGGTAGTAGCCGGGATAGTTGCCCAGGTAGGCCTGCAGGTAGCGCGGGTGGTCGCCCCAGAGGGTCTGCGCGCAGCCCGGCGGCAACGGCAGGGCGATGACGATCGCGCCCTGGCGGTTCGCTCCCAGCGGCCGGCCTTCGTCGTCCAGCACCTGCACGTGGTAGCCGGGCACCGCGCGGTTGGTCGAGCCGGCCCGCAGGTCGTGGCCGGCGATCCCGATGCAGGGCGCGGTCACCGGCCAGCCGGTCTCGGTCTGCCACCAATGGTCGTGGACCGGCCGCCCGGTGTGCTCCTCCAGCCAGTGCTGGGTGCTGCTGTCGAGCTTCTCGCCGGCCAGGAACAGGTGGCGCAGCGAACCCAGGTCGTAGCGCTTCACCCGTTCGCCATGCGGGTCTTCCTTGCGGATCGCGCGGATCGCCGTCGGCGCGCAGAACAGGCTGTTCACCCTGTGCTCTTCGA
The DNA here is from genome assembly GCF_001815235.1 of Pseudomonas sp. HMSC065H01. Classification (NCBI taxonomy): domain Bacteria; kingdom Pseudomonadati; phylum Pseudomonadota; class Gammaproteobacteria; order Pseudomonadales; family Pseudomonadaceae; genus Pseudomonas; species Pseudomonas sp. HMSC065H01. The sequence goes on from NZ_KV819928.1 coordinate 101,828, forward strand.
TCACCCGCCAGTAGGCGCCGGCGTCCGGCGTGCGCACCGGCTTGCCTTCGTAGAACACCGTGGTACAGCCGCACATCAGCGGGCCGTAGACGATCAGCGAGTGGCCGACCACCCAGCCGACGTCGGAGATCCCCCACCAGACGTCGCCGGCCTGCATGCCGTAGATAGTGCGGACCGCGTAGCGCACCGCGACCGCGTGGCCACCGTTGTCGCGGACGATACCCTTGGGCTTACCGGTGGTGCCCGAGGTGTACATGATGTACAGCGGATCGCCGCTGGCCACCGGCAGCGGATCGGCCGGCTCGGCGGCGGCGAGGCAGTCCTGCCAGTCCAGGTCGCGGCCCGGGTGCAGGCGCGCGGGCGCCTGCGGGCGTTGCCAGACCATGACGTGGGCAGGCTGGTGGATCGCCAGTTCGAGGGCCTTGTCCACCAGCGGCTTGTATTCGATCACCCGATCGAACTCCAGCCCGCAGGAAGCGGTGAGCACCAGCTTCGGCGTGGCGTCGTCGATGCGCAGGGCCAGCTCGTAGGGAGCGAAGCCACCGAACACCACCGAATGCACCGCGCCCAGGCGCGCGCAGGCGAGCATCGCCATGGCCGCCTGCGGCACCATCGGCATGTAGATGATCACCCGGTCGCCCTTGCCGACCCCGAGGGCCCGCAGGGCGCCGGCCAGGCGCGCCACTTCGTCGCGCAGCCGCAGGTAGCTGTAGCGGTCCTGGGTGCCGGTCACCGGCGAGTCGTAGATCAGCGCGGTCTGTTCGCCGCGCCCCTCCTCGATCTGCCGGTCGAGGGCCAGGTAGGCGCTGTTCAGACGGCCATCGGCGAACCAGCGATGGGTGCCGTCGGGCAGGCTTTCGAGGATGTTCGCGGGCGCCTGGTACCAGGCCAGGGAACGGGCCTGTTCGGCCCAGAACGCGGCCGGCTCGGCGATCGAGCGGGCGTGCTGCTGCAGGTACGTCATGTTCCAGCCCTCTGATTGTTCTTATTAGGGATGAAGCAGTGAGTGAGCCTTGGAGTATGGGCGGGTGCCGGGCACCCGCCATCAACCTTTGGTCGTAGGGGTCAGTCCTTGCCGCGGTAGAGCTTCTGGATGCTGGAGAAGTCCAGCCCCTCGTGCTCGGCATCGGCCTGGGCGTGCAGGCTGAACAGGTTGCGCGCCAGCGCGCCGAGCGGCGTCGAGGCCTGCACCGCCTGGGCGTTGGCCAGCGCCAGGCCGAGGTCCTTGTTCATCAGGCGCACCTGGAAACCGCCGGCATAGCCGTTGCTCGCCGGCGCCTGCGGCATCACCCCGGGCCAGGGGTTGTAGAGGTTCAGCGCCCAGTTGCCGCCGGAACTCTGCTTCATCACCTCGGACAGCACCGCCGGGTCGAGGCCGTTCTTCACCCCCAGCGCCAGGGCCTCGGCGGTGCCGGCCATGAGGATGCCGAGGAGCATGTTGTTGCAGATCTTCGCCACCTGGCCGGCGCCGTGATCGCCGGCGTGGAAGATGTTCCGGCCCATGTTCTCGAGGACCGGCCGGGCCCGCGCGAAGCCTTCGGCGGGGCCGCCGACGATGAAGCTCAGGGTGCCGGCGCGGGCGCCGCCGACGCCGCCGGAAACCGGCGCGTCGAGCAGGGTCAGGCCCTTCGCCGCGGCGGCCTCGGCGACCTTGCGCGCGGTCTCCGGGGCGATGGTCGAGCAGTCGATCAGCAGGGGCTTGCCGGCGACCCGCGCGAGCAGGCCGTCGTCGCCGAGATACAGGCTTTCCACGTGCTGCCCGGCCGGCAGCATGCTGATCACCACTTCGGCGCCTTCGCAGCACTGCAAGGCGCTATCGGCGCCCTGCGCGCCCTGCTCGACCAGGCCCAGCACGGCCTTGGGCTGCAAGTCGAAGACATTCACCCGGTGGCCGGCCTTGAGCAGGTTGGCGGCCATCGGCCCACCCATGTTGCCCAGGCCGAGGAATGCGATGTCGGTCATCGGTCCGTCTCCCTTTCAGCGCATCTGGATCGAGAAGTTGGTCCCGGCCACGCTGTCGCTGTCGAACCAGCGCGCGGTCACGGTCTTGGTCTCGGTGTAGAAGCGCACGCCCTGCTTGCCGTAGGCGTGCAGGTCGCCGTAGAACGAGCCCTTCCAACCGGTGAAGGAGAAGAACGGCAGCGGTACCGGAATCGGGATGTTGATGCCCACCTGGCCGACCTCGATGTGGTGCTGGAAGGTCCGCGCCGCGGCGCCGGAGCTGGTGAAGATCGAGGTGCCGTTGCCGTAGGGGCTTTCGTTGATCAGGCGGATCGCCTGCTCCAGGCTGTCGACCTCGGCCAGGCAGAGCACCGGGCCGAACACCTCTTCGCGGTAGATCGCCATGTCCGGGCGCACCCCGGCGAACAGCGTCGGGCCGACCCAGTTGCCGTCCGGGTATCCCTCGACCTTGTAGCCGCGGCCATCCAGCAGCAGTTGCGCGCCCTCCTCCACGCCCTGGCCGATCAGGCGCTCGATGCGCGCCTTGGCCTGCGGGTTGATCACCGGGCCGTAGCTGGCGCCGCTGTCATCCCATGGGCCGGGGCGGACCTTGGCCAGCGCGTCGCGGATTTCCGGAATCCACTCGCGGGCGGCCCCCACCAGCACCGCCACCGAGATCGCCATGCAGCGCTGCCCGGCCGCGCCCACCGAGGCACCGACCAGGTTGCTGATGACCTGTGCCTTGTCCGCGTCGGGCATGATCACCATGTGGTTCTTCGCCCCGGCGAAGCTCTGCACGCGCTTATTGTGCGCGGTGCCGGTGTGGTAGACGTACTGGCCGACGGCGACCGAGCCGACGAAGGACACCGCCTTCACCTGCGGGTGCTTGAGCAACTGGTCGACCTGTTCCTTGCCGCCATGCACCACCTGCAGCACGCCCTTCGGCGCACCGGCCTCGAGGAACAGCTCGGCGAGCCGCACGCTGGTCAGCGGCACCTGCTCGGAAGGCTTGAGGATGAAGGCGTTGCCGCAGGAGATGGCCAGCGGGAACATCCACAGCGGGATCATCGCCGGGAAGTTGAACGGGGTGATGCCAACGCACACGCCCAGCGGCTGGGTGATGCTGTAGGTGTCGATGTTGCGGGCGACGTTCTCCACCGTCTCGCCCATCAGCAGCGAGGGCACGTTGCAGGCGTGCTCGACCACCTCGATACCGCGCCAGACGTCGCCCTTGGCGTCCTCGAAAGTCTTGCCCAGCTCGCTGGAGACGATCTTCGCCAGTTCGTCGTGGTGTTCCTTGAGCAACGCCTGGTAACGCAGCATCACCCGCGCGCGCTCGGAAACCGGGGTTTCCTTCCAGCTGGCGAAGGTTTCGCGGGCACTGGCCACCGCCTGCTCGACCTGCTCCGCGCTGGCGCAGGCGATCTCCGCCAGGGTGCTGTTGTCGAGGGGATTGCTGACCGGGATGCGCTGGGCGCCGAGACCTTCGACGAAGGCTCCCGCGATGAGGTGGCGGACTGGGACTGACATGAACCCTCCTGCACCGGCCAGGCCGGCTTTTATTGTTGTGGCGGACTGGTACGAGGTCGATTCGGACCTCGCTTTGGCCAAGAAGCTATCACTGGGCGGAAGGTCGCGAGATCGACTAAATTGTGTTGTTCATGGACTATATTGCGGAGCCGGCTACCGACATGTCGCACACCTCCGACTGGCCCCTGCCGGCCGACAGCCTGCGCTTGCCGATCCCGGCGGCGCTGCTGGAGAAACTGGCGGTCCACCCGCTCAGCCGCGACCTCTACCCCACCTCCCTGGGCCACTACCGGCGCGCCCGCGACCACCGCATGAGCCGCGAGCGCCATGACGAGCACCTGCTGATCTATTGCAGCGAAGGCCAGGGCCTGTTGCGCGTGCGCGAGGGCGAGGCCTGGCGCGAATACCGGGTCGGCAGCGGCGACCTGCTCTGGCTGCCGCCGGGCATGGCCCACGACTACGCCGCCGACGACCGCCAACCCTGGACCATCTTTTGGACCCACCTGCGCGGCGACAGCGCCACCTGGCTGCAACACAGCGCCGGCTACCGCGACACCCCGCTGCGCCATTGGGGCCTGCAACACGCCCTGCTCGGCGGCTTCGAGCAACTGCTGGAGGTGCGCCACAGCGGCTACCGCTTCCAGCACTTCCTGCTCGCCGCCAGCCGCCTGCGCAGCCTGCTCTGCCAGCTACCGCTGCTGCGCCCGCTGCGCGAGGGCAGCCTGGACCTCGACGGGCTGCACGCCTACATGCGCGAACACCTGCATGCGCGCCTCGAACTGGAACGCCTGGCGGCCTTCTGCAACCTGTCGAAGTTCCATTTCGTCAGTCGCTACAAGGCGATCACCGGCCGTACGCCTATCCAGCACTTCCTGCACCTGAAGATCGAGTACGCCTGCCAGTTGCTGGACAGCAGCGACCAGAGCGTGGCTCGGGTCGGCCAGGCGGTCGGCTACGACGACAGCTACTACTTCTCGCGCCTGTTCAGCAAGGTCATGGGTTTGTCGCCGAGCGCCTACCGGCAGCGGGTAAGGCAGGGCGAGGGAGGAGCCTGAAGCGCTCTGCGGCGGGGCTGTAAACGAAGCGGCGACCAGTTGTCGGCAAACTGATCCCGGTCAGTGTTTTCCGGGCCGACAGGACTAGACTGAAGCTCCCTTTCCAGCCCCGATGGATGAATCGCCATGAACATCCTCGTCCGCCCGTCGCAAACCCCGAAAGGCCAATGCTGGCAAGTCTGCCTCGACCAGCAGGCCGTCAACTTCCGTAGCGAAAGCGAGGCCCGGCGTTTCGTCGACCGCCTCGAGGCGCGCCTGCGCGCGCCCCATGTGCTGCCCGAACTGAAACAGCGAACGGCCTGATCCGCGCTCAGGCGGCCTGGCGCTCCAGGCGCCCGGTCTGCCAGGCGAGCAGGGTCGCGACCGCGCCGCAGACGGCGATCACCAGAGTCATGGGGATCGCCGTGCCGTCGTGGAGCACGCCGACCAGCGCCGAAGCGCCCGCCGCCACGCTGAACTGCAGGCTGCCCATCAGCGCCGAGGCGCTGCCGGCGTGCTGTCCCTGTCCGGCCATGGCGCAGGCGGAAGCGTTGGGAATGATGCAGCCGAGGCTGGCCACGCATCCGAACAGCGGAACCAGCAGCGGCCACAGCGTGGCCGGTTGCAGCGAAGCGATGCCCAGCAGGGCCAGGCCGCACGCCAGGTAGCCCCAGATGATCCGCCGCAGCCAGAACGCCGGCCCGCGATAGCGCAGCAGCCGCGCGTTGACCTGTGCCATGACGATGAAGCCCGCGGCATTGCTGCCGAACAGCCAGCCATAGTGCTCGGCGGGAATCCCGTAGAGCTGGATGAACACGTAGGGCGAACCGGCGATGTAGGCGAACATCCCGGCCATCGCCACCCCGCCGGAAAGGCCATAGGCGAGAAACAGGCGGTCGGCGAACAGCCGCCGGTACTGCCCCAGCGCGCCGGACAGCGGCGGTCGCTCGCCGTCGGCCGGGATGGTTTCCGGCAGCCACAACGCCACGCCGAGGCCGGCCAGGGCGGCGAACAGGGTCAGGCAGACGAAGATCGATTGCCAGCCCTGCCAGTCCAGCAGCAGGCCGCCGGCCACGGGGGCGAGGATCGGCGCCAGGCCCATCACCAGCATCAACTGGGAAAACGCCTTGGCGGCGCCGATCGGATCGCACAGGTCACGCACCACTGCCCGCGAGATGACCATCCCGGCGCAGCCGCCGAGGGCCTGGACGAAGCGCGCGGCGATCAGCCACTCCAGGCTCGGCGCCAGGGCGCAGGCGGCCGAGGCCAGGGTGAAGATACTCACCCCCACCAGCAGCGGCAGGCGCCGGCCATAGCGGTCGGCCACCGGGCCATAGAGCAACTGGCCGATGGACAGGCCGGCGAAGTAGGCGGCCAGGCTCAGCTGGACGTGCTCGACGTCGGTGGCGAAGGCCTTGGCCAGGGTCGGGAAGCTCGGCAGGTAGAAATCGATGGCCAGTGGCCCGAAGGCGCTCAGGGCTCCCAGTATCAGCAGGATGCGCAGGTTCATGGATCGCTCGGCACGGGGCGCGTCGGTGGCAGGCAAGGCACTTCCCTGCGCGGCTCCCGGCAAGCGGGACGACGACGCCTATCATTGAATCGTCTGTGAGGGCGGGCGGCTCCAGGCCTGAAGGCCGGTACTGGCGGGAAGATGCTACGGACAGCCGGGGAGTCGCCGAAAAAGCAGCGCGCAGCATAACACCGAAGACGCCCGCCGATCATGGCCGGAGACCGTGGAACCGCGGAATCCACGACTCATGAATGAGCAGCATTAGACAAAGGTGGTGTCGAAATACTTCGAGTCCGCCCGAGCGCGGCTAAAATCGGTACACTCCCCGCCCCGTTGCCGAGACCGATTCGACTACCCAGCACAGCATGCGACGCACAAAGGAAGATTCTGAAAAAACCCGTACGGCCATCCTCCTGGCCGCCGAGGAACTGTTCCTGGAAAAGGGCGTGTCCCATACCAGCCTGGAACAGATCGCCAGGGCCGCCGGGGTGACCCGTGGCGCCGTCTACTGGCACTTCCAGAACAAGGCCCACCTGTTCAACGAGATGCTCAACCAGGTACGCCTGCCGCCGGAGCAACTCACCGAGCGCCTGTCCGGCTGCGATGGCAGCGACCCGCTGCGCTCGCTCTACGACCTCTGCCTGGAGGCCGTGCAATCGTTGCTGACGCAGGAGAAGAAGCGCCGCATCCTGACCATCCTGATGCAACGTTGCGAATTCACCGAGGAACTGCGCGAGGCGCAGGAACGCAACAACGCCTTCGTGCAGATGTTCATCGAACTCTGCGAGCAGTTGTTCGCCCGCGACGAATGCCGTGTGCGGCTGCATCCGGGCATGACCCCGAGGATCGCCTCGCGCGCCTTGCACGCGCTGATCCTGGGCCTGTTCAACGACTGGTTGCGCGACCCGCGCCTGTTCGATCCGGATACGGACGCGGAACACCTGCTGGAGCCGATGTTCCGTGGCCTGGTGCGCGACTGGGGTCAGGCCAGCTCGGCGCCGTAGCCCTCCTCGCGGATCGCCTCGAGTACCTGGGTGCTGTCGAGCCGGCTGGCGACCCGGACTTCGCCGGCGCCAAGATCCACCTGGACGTCCGCCGCCGAATCCTTCGCCTGCACCGCATGGGTGATCGCCCGTACGCAGTGGCCGCAGGTCATGCCCTGAACCTTGAAGACTTGCATGGTATTGCCTCCTGTTGGTCATCGATGGGGCGATTTTCGACCTTGACATGGTGTCAAGGTCAATCCTCGAAATATCCGGTAACCGACAAAGCGTCAAGAACGGGTAAAGGCGGAGTAAAGAGGCTTAAACCCTACAAAGCACATGGTTAACATGTTCACCTTGTTCTTCACGAGGTAGAACCATGTCCATCCGCCGCTATTCCCCGTCACAGATCGCCCTGCACTGGCTCAGCGCCGTCGCGGTCCTGCTGATCATCGCCCTGCCCTACGGCGCCGACTTCTTCGCCGGCCTGCTCGGCGGCAAGGGCAACGTCTTCACCCTGCACAAGTCGCTGGGCGTGGCGGTACTCCTGCTGACCCTGACACGCCTGGCGCTGCGCCGCGTCCAGGGTGTCCCGGATACCCTGGAGGGGAACCCGGACTGGCAGCGCGCGGCCGCCAAGGCCGGGCATTTCCTGCTGTACGCGGTGCTGATCGTCATGCCGCTCTCCGGCATGCTCGCCGGCAAGCGTCCGCTGGACCTGTTCTGGCTGGTGCAGATCGGCCCGTTCGACCTGCCGGAAGCCTTCAAGGCGTTCGCCGGCGGCACCCACGTCACCGTCCAGTACCTGCTTTTCGCGCTGATCCTCGGCCACGCCGCCGCTGCCATCTGGCACCACCGCGTGCAGAAGGACGACGTACTGCGCGCCATGCTGCCGCAACGCGGCGCCTGACCCCAGCGACGGACGGGCACGCGGATGCCCGTCCCGACTTGTCCCGGGCCCCGGCTTCGGCCAAGCTTTTCCCTACGCCCCCGCCGCCGAGGCCCGCCATGTTCCCCATTCTTCGCCCGCTGCTCCATACCGCCGCCCTGGCCTGCGCCCTCCCGGCGCTCGCCGCGGACCCGCAACCGGCCAGCGGTGGCTGGGCGCAACCCGACCCGGCGCCGATCGGCTATGCGGTGCTGAACGTTTCCCGCGAGCGGGTCGAGTCCGGCACTGCCTGCGATGTCGGCCTGTACGTCCACGACGAACTGGTCGGCAACCTGCAACCGGGCGCCAGCCTGGCCCTGAACCTGCAACCCGGCGCGGTGGACGTGCGTCTTGCGCCGAACGGTCCTGGCGACGCCTGCCGGAACGGCATGACCATCCTCGCCGGACAGACCCTGACCCTGCGCGCCGGGGAGATCCGCAACCTGCGCATTGCCCTTGGTGCGGTCGGGCTCTACCTGGCGCCGGTGGCGGATGGGTACTGAGGGGTAGCGACTTGCCGTGGGGCATTGGCCATGACTCAGGGCACGAAGGTGGCGTTTCGGCACCGGGTGCACGGGGACTGCCTGGCGGGCCGTAAATGCGTGCACTGGCCCCCAGCTCCCGTCGCTACCTGCACGGCACTAAGGGGGGAAGCTGTTGCTTAGCGCTTGAGCGGGCGTCATGGTTGCCGGTCAAGCTGCTTGTCGTGCTTGCCTTGGCATCTTGTTTCGCCTTTCCAGGCGAGTTCCTTCTGCAAGCGTCCAAAAGACTCGCCCACCACTCGGAGGGCAAGCCAGGAGCCCGATCCGTAGGGCGAATGACCGCTTGCGGTTATCCGCCGGCTCTCCGGGGCATCGGCGGATACCGCCTGTGGCGGTATTCGCCCTACGGGACGTTCGAGCGGGCTTCATGTTTGCTGCTCAAGCTGCTTGTCGTGCTTGCCTTGGCCTCTTGTTTCAACTTTCCAGGCGAGCTCCTTCTGCAAGCGTCCAAAAGACTCGCCCTGCCACTCGGAGGGCATGCCAGGAGCCCGATCCGTAGGGCGAATGACCGCTTGCGGTTATCCGCCGGCTCTCCGGGGCATCGGCGGATACCGCCTGTGGCGGTATTCGCCCTACGGGACTATATCGCTCGCGACTTCTTAGCTACACGGCAGTGAGGGGGGACGCTGTTGCTTAGCGCTTGAGCGGACGTCATGTTTGGTGGTCAAGCTGTTCTTTGTGCCTGCCTTGGTCTCTTGTTTCGCCTTCCCAGGCGAGTTCCTTTTGCAAGCGTCCAAAAGGAACCAAAAGACTCGCCCCGGCATCCGGCCCCAGCCGCTTCTCGGCTGGGGTGCCCTCGCTGCATCGTTGCTCCCGGCGGCACGCCGCCACGGTCCTTCGTGGACCGAGGCGGCTCTCGCGGCATCCTGCCACTCGTCCCCCTCCGCAACGATTCCGCTCGGCCTCCTGACGGGGCGGGTTTGCCGCCCCACCACTCGGAGGGCAAGCCTCACTTCGTGCATGCCAGGAACCCGATCCGTAGGGCGGATACCGCCTATGGCGGCATTCGCCCTACGGGACTACACGGCAATGAACGGCGCAGGCTGGCCGTTCTGCTCTTTCTTGAGTTTCTTAGCTGCCTATACGGCAGTGAACGACCGGCAGCAAGCCAAGGTGCAGTCGCTGCATTTCTTAGCTGCCTATACGGCAGTG
>NZ_KV819928.1:111547-112489 GCF_001815235.1 Pseudomonas sp. HMSC065H01
TGCATTTCTTAGCTGCCTATACGGCAGTGAACAGATCGTCCTGGGCGGCAGGTCCGGATTGTCTTTTCTTAGCTGCCTATACGGCAGTGAACATCGCAATCGTGTTCGGCCTGCTGGCCTTCATTTTCTTAGCTGCCTATACGGCAGTGAACATTATGCGGACCCTTGGCGGCATCCTGATGAATTTCTTAGCTGCCTATACGGCAGTGAACTGCATGTACCTCCAGTGGTTCGGGTATCTGCTTTTCTTAGCTGCCTATACGGCAGTGAACGATTCGACCGTCAGACCACGGCGACGCACAGCTTTCTTAGCTGCCTATACGGCAGTGAACTTCCACCACGTTGCCGAGCGCCATGACCTTGTATTTCTTAGCTGCCTATACGGCAGTGAACGCAGTGATCAGCCTGGCCGGCGACCAGGTGAATTTCTTAGCTGCCTATACGGCAGTGAACAACCACGGCCCCTTTGCCGAACTGCTCGACCATTTCTTAGCTGCCTATACGGCAGTGAACTTATCGTGTTCTGCACGATTTGATGCGATGCTTTTCTTAGCTGCCTATACGGCAGTGAACACCGTCTTCCTCGCGCAAGTCGTATTCGGGTATTTCTTAGCTGCCTATACGGCAGTGAACGCAGGCCTGACTGTCGGCCTGCTGATCAGCTATTTCTTAGCTGCCTATACGGCAGTGGACTAGCCCCGAAAACCTATAACCATTTGAAGGAAAAGGAAATACCGAGTTTTTCCTGCCAGAAACCCTCTTTTTTCGAGGTCTCGTAACTTGCTGATTTATAAGGGCGTAAGAAATCGTCCGAAAAAAGGGTCGGAAGTTTCGGGCAATTGGAGGCCGTTTCGCGAGGACCGGGACGGGCGGTGAGCCTCGCCGTTCGGGCGCGAAAGGTCTTGTGATGGGCGATGCCGCAAAGCCCCCGGCCAGGCCGGG
>NZ_KV819929.1:0-18724 GCF_001815235.1 Pseudomonas sp. HMSC065H01
TGAGTCCGAACGGCAAGCTGGATCGCAAGGCGCTACCGGCGCCTGAAGTAAGCGTGGCGCAGGCAGGCTACAGCGCACCGCGCAACGCAGTGGAGCGAACCCTGGCGGAAATCTGGCAGGACCTGCTGGGCGTCGAGCGGGTCGGCCTGGACGACAACTTCTTCAGCCTCGGCGGCGACTCGATCGTCTCGATCCAGGTAGTCAGCCGTGCGCGCCAGGCCGGATTGCAACTGAGCCCGCGCGACCTGTTCCAGCACCAGAACATCCGCAGCCTGGCCCTGGCGGCCAAGGCGGGTGCGGCGACGGCGGAACAGGGTCCGGCAAGCGGCGAGGTGGCGCTGGCGCCGGTACAGCGCTGGTTCTTCGAGCAGTCGATTCCCAACCGCCAGCACTGGAACCAGTCTCTCTTGTTGCAGGCGCGCCAGCCGCTCGACGGCGACCGGCTGGGGCGTGCCCTGGAACGCCTGCAGGCGCAGCACGATGCCCTGCGCCTGCGTTTCCGCGAAGAGCGCGGCGCCTGGCACCAGGCCTACGCCGAGCAGGCCGGCGAGCCGCTGTGGCGCCGGCAGGCGGGGTCCGAGGAGGTGTTGCTGGCGCTTTGCGAAGAAGCCCAGCGCAGCCTCGACCTCGAACAGGGGCCGCTGCTGCGTGCGCTGCTGGTGGACATGGCCGACGGCAGCCAGCGCCTGCTGCTGGTCATCCACCACCTGGCGGTGGACGGGGTGTCCTGGCGCATCCTGCTGGAAGACCTGCAGCGTCTCTATGCCGACCTCGACGCCGATCTCGGGCCGCGTAGCAGTTCCTACCAGGCCTGGAGCCGGCACCTGCACGAACAGGCCGGCGCGCGCCTGGACGAACTCGACTACTGGCAGGCGCAACTGCACGACGCTCCGCATGCGCTGCCATGCGAAAACCCGCACGGCGCCCTGGAAAACCGCCATGAGCGCAAGCTCGTCCTGACCCTGGACGCCGAGCGTACCCGGCAGTTGCTGCAGGAAGCCCCGGCGGCCTACCGGACCCAGGTCAACGACCTGCTGCTGACCGCCCTGGCCCGCGCGACCTGCCGCTGGAGCGGCGACGCCAGCGTGCTGGTGCAGCTCGAAGGGCACGGCCGCGAGGACCTCGGCGAGGCCATCGACCTGAGCCGCACGGTGGGCTGGTTCACCAGCCTGTTCCCGCTGCGCCTGACCCCGGCCGCGGACCTCGGCGAGTCGCTGAAGGCGATCAAGGAGCAACTGCGCGGCGTGCCGGACAAGGGTGTCGGCTACGGCCTGCTGCGCTACCTGGCTGGAGAGGAGGCTGCGACCCGCCTGGCCGCACTGCCGCAGCCGCGGATCACCTTCAATTACCTGGGCCGGTTCGACCGTCAGTTCGATGGAGCGGCGCTGCTGGTACCGGCCACGGAAAGCGCCGGCGCCGCCCAGGATCCGTGCGCCCCGCTGGCCAACTGGTTGAGCATCGAAGGCCAGGTCTACGGCGGCGAGCTGAGCCTGCACTGGAGCTTCAGCCGGGAAATGTTCGCCGAGGCGACCGTCCAGCGCCTGGTCGATGACTACGCGCGGGAGCTGCACGCGCTGATCGAGCATTGCTGCCAGGAGGGCAATGTCGGCGCCACGCCGTCGGACTTCCCTCTCGCGACGTTGCGCCAGGAGCAGTTGGATCGCCTGCCTCTGGCGCGGATCGAGGACATCTACCCGCTGTCGCCGATGCAGCACGGCATGCTGTTCCACTCGCTCTACGAGCAGGCTTCCGGCGATTACCTGAACCAGCTCCGAGTCGACGTCCATGGACTCGATCCCGCGCGCTTCCGCGCCGCCTGGCAGGCGGCGCTGGACAGTCATGACATCCTGCGCGCCGGCTTCCTCTGGCAGGGCGATCTGGAGCAGCCGCTCCAGGTGATCCACAAACACCTCGAACTGCCGTTCGCCGAGCATGACTGGCGTGGTCGCGAAGCGCTCGCCGAGGCTCTCGACGAGCTGGCCGCGAGCGAACGCCAGCGGGGTTTCGAGCTGGAGCAGGCGCCCTTGCTGCGGCTGGTCCTGGTGCGTATGGACGAAGAGCGCTACCACCTGGTCTACACCCACCACCACATCCTGCTGGATGGCTGGAGCAGCGCGCAGCTGCTCGGCGAGGTGCTCGCTCGCTACACCGACGAACAGGCCGAGCGCACGGGTGGGCGCTACCGCGACTACATCACCTGGCTGCAGGCACAGGACAAGCGCGTCAGCGAAGCATTCTGGAAAGAACAACTGGCGGAACTGCTGGAGCCGACACGCCTGGCCCAGGCGGTCGCCGCCGAGCGCGAGCAGGTCGGCAGCGGCCAGTTCCAGCGCAGCCTGCCGCCGGCACGCACCGCGCGCCTGAAGACGTTCGCCCAGCGGCACGCGGTGACCCTCAATACCCTGGTGCAGGCCGCCTGGTCGCTACTGCTGCAACGCTACACCGGGCAGGATACGGTGGTCTTCGGCGCCACCGTCGCCGGCCGTCCCGCCGAACTGGCCGGGATCGAAAGGCAGATCGGCCTGTTCATCAATACCCTGCCGGTGGTCGCCACGCCGCAACCGGGCATGCGCCTCACCGACTGGTTGCAGGAGGTGCAGGCGCGCAGCCTGGCGCTGCGCGAGCAGGAGCACACGCCGCTGTTCGAGATCCAGCGTTGGGCCGGGCTCGGCGAGGCGCTGTTCGACAGCCTGCTGGTATTCGAGAACTACCCTGTGGCCGAAGCCCTGGAAAAGGGGTCGCCAGGCGGCGTGCGCTTCGGCCCGGTGAGCAATCATGAACAGACCAACTACCCGCTGACCGTCGCCCTGGGCGTCGGCGACAGTCTGTCGCTGCAATACAGCTATGACCGCCAGGCGTTTTCCGATGCCGCGGTCGAGCAGTTGGACCGGCACCTGCTGAACTTGCTCGAAGGCTTCGTCGACAACGCCGAACGGACTCTGGTCGAGCTGAGCCTGCTGGATGCCGAGGAGCGCGCGCTGATCGATTCGCTGTGGAACCGCAGCGAGTCGGGCTTCCCCGCTTCGCCGCTGATCCACCAGCGGGTGGCGGAGCGCGCACGCCTGGCCCCGGACGCGCCGGCGGTGCTGTTCGACGACCAGGTGCTGAGCTTCGCCGAGCTGGACAGCCGGGCCAATCGCCTGGCACATGCGCTGATCGCCCGCGGCGTCGGTCCCGAGGTGCGGGTGGCGATCGCCATGCAGCGCAGTGCGGAAATCATGATTGCCTTCCTCGCCGTGCTGAAGTCCGGCGGCGCCTACGTGCCCCTGGACATCGAGTACCCGCGCGAACGCCTGCTGTACATGATGCAGGACAGCCGCGCGCACCTGCTGCTGACCCAGAGCCACCTGCTCGACCGACTGCCGATTCCCGACGGGCTGTCCTGCCTGTGTCTGGACCGCGAACAGGAGTGGGCCGGTTTCCCCGCCCATGATCCAGAGGTGGCGCTGCATGGCGACAACCTGGCCTATGTGATCTACACCTCCGGCTCCACCGGCATGCCCAAGGGCGTGGCAGTGTCCCACGGCCCGCTGGCGGCGCACATCGTGGCTACCGGCGAGCGCTACGAGATGACCCCGGCGGACTGCGAGCTGCACTTCATGTCGTTCGCCTTTGACGGCTCCCATGAAGGCTGGATGCACCCGTTGATCAACGGTGCGCGGGTGCTGATCCGTGACGACAGCCTGTGGCTGCCGGAGCAGACCTACGCGCAGATGCATCGTCACGGCGTCACCGTCGCGGTGTTCCCGCCGGTCTATCTGCAGCAACTGGCCGAGCACGCCGAGCGCGACGGCAACCCGCCGGCGGCCCGGATCTACTGCTTCGGCGGCGACGCGGTGGCGCAGGCCAGCTACGACCTGGCCTGGCGCGCGCTACGCCCGCAATACCTGTTCAACGGCTACGGACCGACCGAAACGGTGGTCACCCCGCTGCTCTGGAAAGCCCGCCCGGACGACCCCTGTGGCGCCGCCTACATGCCGATAGGTACGCTGCTGGGCAATCGCAGTGGCTACATCCTCGATGCCCAGTTGAACCTGCTGCCGGTCGCTGTGGCCGGTGAGCTGTACCTTGGCGGAGAAGGCGTGGCGCGCGGTTACCTGGAGCGTCCGGCACTGACCGCCGAACGTTTCGTGCCGGATCCCTTCGGCGCGCCCGGCAGCCGCCTGTATCGCAGCGGTGACCTGACCCGTGGGCGGGCGGATGGCGTGGTGGACTACCTGGGACGGGTAGACCACCAGGTGAAGATCCGCGGTTTCCGTATCGAGCTGGGCGAGATCGAGGCACGCCTGCGCGAGCAGGCGGCGGTGCGCGAGGCGGTGGTGGTCGCCCAGGCGGGTGCCAGCGGCCAGCAACTGGTCGGCTACGTGGTCCCGCAGGATCCGGCGCTGGTCGAGGATGCCGGTGCCCAGGCGGCCTGCCGCGACGCCTTGCGCAAAGCGCTGAAGGAACGCTTGCCCGAGTATATGTTGCCGGCGCATCTGCTGTTCCTGGCGTGCATGCCGCTGACCCCCAACGGCAAGCTGGATCGAAAGGCCCTGCCCAAGCCCAGTGCCGACCAGCAGCAACGCGACTACCAGGCACCGCGCAGCGAAGTGGAAAGACAACTGGCGACGATCTGGGCGGAGGTGCTGAAGCTGGAGCAGGTCGGCCTGGCCGACAACTTCTTCGAGATCGGCGGCGATTCCATCATTTCCCTGCAGGTGGTCAGCCGTGCGCGCCAGCTCGGCATCCATTTCACTCCGAAGATGCTCTTCGAGGCGCAGACCATCGGTGCCCTGGCTCCGCTGGCCGAGAGCGGTACGCAGGTGCTGGCGATCGACCAGGGACCGGTGACCGGCGTCACGCCGTTGCTGCCGATCCAGCAGGGTTTCTTCGCCGAAGAGGTCGCCGAGCGCCACTGGTGGAACCAGTCGGTACTCCTGGAAGCCCGCGAGCCGCTCGATGCCCGGCACCTTGAGCAGGCCCTGCGGGGCGTGCTGGAGCACCACGATGCGCTGCGCCTGTCCTTCACCCGCGAGGCGGCCGGCTGGACGGCGCGCCACCGGGGTGTGGAAGAGGGCGCTGCGGCGCTGCTCCGCGTCGCTCGGGTCGCCGACCTGGCGGCGCTGCGGGCGCTTGCCGACGAAGTCCAGCGCAGTCTCGACCTGGCCGATGGGCCGTTGTTGCGCGCCCTGCTGGCGACTTTCGACGACGGCAGCCAGCGCCTGCTGCTGGTTATCCACCATCTGGTAGTGGATGGCGTGTCCTGGCGTATTCTCTTCGAAGACCTGCAGACCGCCTACCGGCAGTTGCTGGCGGGTCAGGCCGTCGAGCTACCGGCCAAGACCAGCGCCTTCAGGGATTGGGCCGAGCGCCTGCGGGCGTTTGCCGGTGACGGCGGCCTGGATGGCGAACTGGCGTACTGGCAAGGGCAATTGCAGGGCGCCTCCAGCGACCTGCCGTGCCTCGACCCGCTGGGCGACCAGAGCAACCGCCATGCCCGTTCGGTCAGTTGCGGACTGGACGCTGAGGCGACCCGGCAATTGCTGCAGGAAGCGCCGGCCGCCTACCGCACCCAGGTCAACGACCTGCTGTTGACCGCGCTGGCGCGGGTGATCTGCCGCTGGACCGGGCAGGTCGATGCGTTGATCCAGTTGGAAGGACATGGTCGCGAAGAACTCTTCGCCGAGATCGACCTGACGCGCACGGTGGGCTGGTTCACCAGCCTGTTCCCGCTACGCCTGACGCCGGCCGAGGGCATCGCCGCATCGATCAAGGGCATCAAGGAGCAACTGCGCGCGGTGCCGAACAAGGGCATCGGCTTCGGCGCCCTGCGCTACCTGGGCAGCGCGGCGAGCCAGGCAGCCCTGGCCGGGTTGCCGGTGCCGCGCATCACCTTCAACTACCTCGGCCAGTTCGACGGCAGTTTCGCCATGGAGGAGGGCGCATTGTTCGTTCCGGCCGGCGAGCGTGCCGGCGACGACCAGAGCCCGGACGCGCCGCTGGCCAATTGGCTGGCGCTGAACGGACGCATCTATGGCGGCGAACTACGCATCGACTGGAGCTTCAGCGGCGAGCGCTTCGAAATCGCCAGCATCCAGCGCCTGGCCGACGCCTATCGCGACGAACTGCTGGCGCTGATCGCCCACTGCCGCGTGGCCGAGGGCCAGGGTCTGACGCCCTCGGACTTCCCGCTGGCGCGCCTTGACCAGGCGCGTCTCGACCAATTGCCGCTGGCGCCCTGCGAAGTCGAGGACCTCTACCCGCTATCGCCGATGCAGCAGGGCATGCTGTTCCACAGTCTGTACCAGCAGGAGGCCGGCGATTACATCAATCAACTGCGGGTCGACGTCGACGGTCTGCATCCGGAGAGCTTCCGCGCGGCCTGGCAGGCGGCGCTGGACGAGCACGATGTGTTGCGCAGCGGGTTCCTCTGGCAGGGCGCCTTCGAGACGCCGCTGCAGGTGGTGCGCAAGCGTGTCGAGGTGCCGTTCAGCGTACTTGACTGGCGCGGTCGCGAGGACCTGGCGGCGGCCCTCGACGAGCTGGCTGCCGGCGAAGGCCGGCTGGGCTTCGACCTGAGCGAGGCGCCGCTGTTACGCCTGGTACTGGTGCGCACGGACGAAGAGCGCTACCACCTGATCTACACCAATCACCATATCCTGATGGACGGCTGGAGCAACTCGCAGCTGCTCGGCGAGGTACTGCAGCGCTACCGTGGCGAAACGCCGCCGCGCTCCGGCGGCCGCTATCGCGACTACATCGCCTGGTTGCAGCGCCAGGACGCCGCGCTCGCCGAGGCCTTCTGGCTGCCGCGCCTGCGCCAACTGGACGAGCCGACCCGCCTGGGGCAGTCGATCGCCCAGGCCAGGCAGCGCGGCAAGGGCTACGCGGAACGGTTGCGCGAGCTCGATGGCGAGCAGACCCGGCGCCTGGCCGAGCTGGCCCGCGAGCAGAAGATCACCGTCAATACCCTGGTCCAGGCCGCCTGGCTGATGTTGCTGCAACGCTATACCGGACAGGACAGCGTGGCCTTCGGCGCTACTGTCGCCGGTCGCCCGGCTGAACTGAACGGTATCGAGGAGCAGATCGGCCTGTTCATCAATACCCTGCCGGTCATCGCTACCCCGCTTCCGCAGCAGAGCCTGGCGTCGTGGCTGCAGGCGGTGCAGGGCGAGAACCTGGCCCTGCGCGAATTCGAACACACGCCGCTGTACGACATCCAGCGCTGGGCCGGGCAGGGCGGCGAGGCGCTGTTCGACAATATCCTGGTGTTCGAGAACTACCCCGTTTCGCAGATGCTCCAGCAGCAGGCCTCGCAAGGCCTGGCTTTCGGTGCCGTGGGCAACCACGAGCAGACCAACTACCCGTTGACCCTCAGCGTAAGCCTGGGGCAGCGCCTGGAACTGCAGTTCGCCTATGACCGCGAGCATTTCGACGACGCCAGCGTGGCGCGCCTGGATCGTCACCTGACGCACCTGCTGGCGCAGATGGTCGAGCGTCCGGCCAGCACCTGCCTGGCCGAGTTCCAGCTGCTGGAAGCAGCGGAGCGGCGCCAGGCGATCTTCGACTGGGGGCGCAACCCGGGACGCTATCCGGACGAGCGCAGCGTCGAGCAGCTGTTCGCCAGCCGCGCGGCGATGGAGCCCGAGCGGGTGGCATTGCTCTTCGAGGAGCGCCAGCTGAGCTACGGCGAGCTCAACGCCCAGGCCAACCGCCTGGCCCACCGCCTGATCGAGCTGGGCGTGGGGCCTGACGTGCTGGTTGGGATCGCCGTCGAGCGCGGGCTGGAAATGATCGTCAGCCTGCTGGCGGTGCTCAAGGCCGGCGGCGCCTACGTACCGCTGGACCCGGAATATCCGCAGGAGCGCCTCGGCTACATGATCGAGGACAGCGGCATCGCCCTGTTGCTCAGCCAGAGCCACCTGCTGCAACGCCTGCCAGCGGCCTCCGGGATCGCCTGCCTGGCGCTCGACCAGGCGTGGGACTGGCAGGACCGTCCGGCGAGCGACCCGCAGTTGCGGGCGCATCCGCAGAACCTCGCCTACGTGATGTTCACCTCCGGTTCCACCGGCCGTCCCAAGGGCGTCGGCATCAGCCGAGAGAGCCTGTCGCGGCATACCCACGTTTCGCTGGCGTTCTTCGGCATCGGGCCGGACGACCGGGTGCTGCAATTCTCCACCTTCAATTTCGACGGCTTCGTCGAGCAGCTCTACCCACCGCTCGCCTGTGGCGCCTCGGTGGTGCTGCGCGGCACCGAGATCTGGGACAGCGAGACGCTGTACCGGGAGATCGTCGAGCGACGCATCACCACGGTGGACCTGACTACCGCCTACTGGAACATGCTGGCCAAGGACTTCGCCAACCAGGGCGTGCGCGACTACGGCGCGCTCCGTCAGGTCCACGCCGGGGGCGAGGCGATGCCGCCGGAAAGCCTGGTGGCATGGAAGGCCGCCGGGCTGGAGCATGTGCGCCTGCTCAACACCTACGGCCCCACCGAGGCGACCGTCACGGTCACCACCCTGGATTGCGCGCCCTACGTCGACGGCAGCAAGGCGATCCCGGCGACCATGCCGATCGGCAAGGTGCTGCCGGGCCGCGCCATCTATCTGCTGGACGATGCCGGGCAACCGGCGCCGGTCGGGGCGGTCGGCGAGCTGGTGATCGGCGCCGAGCTGCTGGCGCGTGGCTATTTCAAGCGTCCCGACTTGACGGCCGCACGCTTCATTCCCGATCCGTTCGACGAGCAGGGCGGCGGCCGCCTGTACCGCACCGGCGATCTGGCACGCTACGGCGCCGACGGGGTGATCGAGTACGTCGGCCGGGTCGACCATCAAGTCAAGGTCCGTGGCTTCCGCATCGAACTGGGCGAGATCGAGGCCTGCCTCGGCGAGCACCCGGCGGTGCGCGAGGCCCTGGTCATCGCCGTCGAGGGTGCTGCCGGGGCGCAGCTGGTGGCCTATCTGGTGCCGCAAGCGGAAGCGCTGGCTAGCGCCACGCTGGAGGTACAGGCCACGCTGCGCAACGAGCTGAAGGCCCTGCTGCGCGACAGCCTCCCCGAATACATGGTGCCGGCGCACCTGCTGTTCCTCGAACGCCTGCCGCTGAGCCCCAACGGCAAGGTCGACCGCAAGGCTCTGCCGGCGCCCGACGCCAGTCTCCTTCAGGAGGCCTACGTGGCGCCGCGCAGCGAGCTGGAATGCCAGGTCGCGGCGATCTGGCAGGAGGTGCTGAAACTCCAGCGGGTTGGCCTCGACGACCATTTCTTCGAACTCGGCGGGCACTCGCTGCTGGCCATCAACGTGATTTCGCGCATTCAACTGGAGCTGGGCATGAAGCTCACCCCCCAACTGTTGTTCCAATTCCCGACCCTGGGGCTTTTCGTCAGCAATCTGGAAAAGGCCGGTGGGCAGGTCGACACATCGAAACTGAACAAGCTGGAAGCCCTGCTTGATGAAATGGAGGAAGTTTGAATGGACATGAGCGTAGCTTTGCGGGTTGCCCGGCGCTTCATCACGCTTCCTCTCGACAAGCGCAAGCTGTACCTGGCGAAGATGCAGGAGGAGGGCGTGACGCCGGCCAACCTGCCGATTCCCGAGGTGGCCTCGGCCTTCGAGCGTATCCCGTTGTCCTATGCCCAGGAGCGCCAGTGGTTCCTCTGGCAGATGGACCCGCAGAGCGCCGCCTACAACATTCCCTCGGCGCTGCGCCTGCGTGGCGAACTGGACGTCGAGGCGCTGTCCGCCAGCCTGGGCGCCATCGTCGAACGCCACCAGAGCCTGCGCACCGTGTTCGTCGAGGACGAACAACTGGATGGCTTCCGCCAGCAGGTGCTGGCGTCGGTCGACGTACCCGTCCCGGTTACGCTGGCGGGCGACGACGACGCGCAGGCGCAGATTCGCGCTTTCGTTGAAAGCGAGACGCAACAGCCCTTCGATCTGCGTAACGGTCCGCTGCTTCGCGCGCGCCTGCTGCGCTTGGCGGCCGACGATCACGTGCTGACCCTGACCATCCACCATGTGGCAGCCGACGGCTGGTCCATGCGGGTACTGGTGGAGGAACTCATTGCCCTGTACGGCGCGCGCCGGCAAGGCGTCGAGGCGACGCTGCCCGATTTGCCGATCCAGTATGCGGACTATGCGATCTGGCAACGACACTGGCTGGAAGCCGGCGAACGCGAGCGCCAGCTGGAGTACTGGATGGCGCGGCTGGGCGGAGGGCAGAGCGTGCTCGAACTGCCGACGGACCGCCAGCGCCCGGCGCTGCCGAGCTACCGTGGCGCGCGCCATGAACTGCAGTTGCCGCAGGCGTTGGGCCGACAGTTGCAGGCGCTGGCGCAGCGCGAAGGGACGACGTTGTTCATGCTCCTGCTGGCCTCGTTCCAGGCGCTCCTGCATCGCTACAGCGGCCAGGACGAGATCCGCGTCGGCGTGCCGGTGGCCAACCGCAACCGGGTCGAGACCGAGCGGCTCATCGGCTTCTTCGTCAATACCCAGGTGCTGCGCGCCGATCTTGATGCGCAGATGCCGTTCCTTGACCTTCTACAGCAGACCCGTGTCGCCGCGCTCGGCGCCCAGTCACATCAGGACCTGCCGTTCGAGCAACTGGTCGAGGCTTTGCAACCGGAGCGCAGTCTTAGCCACAGCCCACTGTTCCAGGCCATGTACAACCACCAGAACCTGGGTTCCGCAGGTCGCCAGTCGCTGGCGGCGCAGTTGCCGGGGCTGAGCGTCGAGGACCTCTCGTGGGGCGCGCACAGCGCGCAATTCGACCTGACCCTGGACACCTACGAATCGGAACAGGGCGTGCACGCCGAATTCACCTATGCCACCGACCTGTTCGAGGCTGCGACCGTGGAGCGCCTGGCACGTCACTGGCGCAACCTGCTAGAGGCCGTCGTCGCCGAGCCGCGAAGACGCCTCGGCGACCTACCGCTGCTCGACGCCGAGGAGCGCGCCACGCTGCTGCAACGCAGCCGTCTGCCGGCGAGCGAATATCCCGCCGGGCAGGGTGTGCATCGCCTGTTCGAGGCCCAGGCCGGGCTGACCCCGGACGCGCCGGCCTTGCTGTTCGGCGAGGAACGCCTGAGCTACGCCGAACTCAATGCGTTGGCCAACCGCCTCGCCTGGCGTCTGCGCGAGGAGGGTGTCGGCAGCGATGTACTGGTCGGTATCGCGCTGGAGCGCGGCGTACCCATGGTGGTGGCCCTGCTGGCGGTGCTCAAGGCCGGTGGCGCCTATGTGCCGCTGGATCCGCAGTATCCCGCGGACCGCTTGCAGTACATGATCGACGACAGCGGACTGCGCCTGTTGCTCAGCCAGCAAAGCGTGCTGGCGCGCCTGCCGCAGTCGGATGGGCTGCAAAGCCTGCTGCTCGACGACCTGGAGCGACTGGTGCACGGCTACCCGGCGGAAAACCCGGACCTGCCGGAGGCGCCCGACAGTCTCTGCTACGCGATCTACACCTCCGGTTCCACCGGCCAGCCGAAAGGCGTGATGGTCCGCCATCGAGCCTTGACTAACTTCGTCTGCAGCATCGCCCGGCAACCGGGCATGCTGGCGCGGGACCGTCTGCTGTCGGTGACCACCTTCTCCTTCGATATCTTCGGCCTCGAGCTATACGTACCGCTGGCGCGTGGCGCCAGCGTGCTGCTCGCCAGCCGCGAGCAGGCCCAGGATCCCGAGGCCCTGCTCGATCTGGTCGAGCGGCAGGGCGTCACGGTATTGCAGGCGACCCCGGCAACCTGGCGGATGCTGTGCGACAGCGAGCGTGTCTACCTGCTGCGTGGCTGCACCCTGCTGTGCGGTGGCGAGGCGCTGGCGGAGGACCTGGCGGTGCGTATGCGCGGATTGTCGGCATCGACCTGGAATCTCTACGGGCCGACCGAGACGACGATCTGGTCGGCGCGGTTCCGCCTCGGCGAAGAGGCCCGCCCGTTCCTCGGCGGGCCGCTGGAAAACACCGCTCTGTACATCCTCGACAGCGAAATGAACCCATGTCCGCCCGGCGTCGCCGGCGAACTGCTGATCGGCGGCGATGGCCTGGCGCGTGGCTACCATCGCCGCCCCGGCCTGACCGCCGAACGCTTCCTGCCCGACCCGTTCGCCGCCGACGGTTCGCGCCTGTACCGCACCGGCGACCTGGCTCGCTACCGCGCCGATGGGGTCATCGAATACCTTGGACGGATCGACCATCAGGTGAAGATCCGGGGATTCCGCATCGAACTCGGCGAAATCGAGACGCGTCTGCTGGAGCAGGACAGCGTGCGCGAGGCGGTGGTCGTCGCCCAGCCGGGGGTGGCCGGGCCGACCCTGGTGGCCTACCTGGTGCCCACCGAGGCCGCGCTGGTCGGCGCCGAGTCGGCGCGCCAGCAGGAACTGCGCAGCGCATTGAAGAACAGCCTGCTGGCGGTTCTCCCGGACTACATGGTGCCGGCGCACATGCTGTTGCTGGAGAACCTGCCGCTGACGCCGAACGGCAAGATCAACCGCAAGGCGCTGCCGCTGCCGGACGCGAGCGCGGTCCGGGACGCCCATGTCGCGCCCGAGGGCGAGCTGGAACGGGCCATGGCGGCGATCTGGAGCGAGGTCCTCAAGCTCGGCCACATCGGTCGGGACGACAACTTCTTCGAGCTGGGCGGCCACTCGCTGCTGGTGACCCAAGTGGTTTCCAGGGTACGCCGCCGCCTCGACCTGCAGGTGCCGCTGCGTACCCTGTTCGAGCACAGCACCCTGCGCGCCTATGTGCAGGCCGTGGCGCAGTTGGCGCCGGCCGCCCAGGGCGGGATCGTCCGATGCGCCAGGGACGCATCGCCGCAGCTGTCGTTCGCCCAGGAACGCCAGTGGTTCATCTGGCGCCTGGATCCGCACAGCGCGGCCTACAACATCCCGGTGGCGTTGCGTCTGAAGGGACCGCTGCGGCGCGATGCCCTGCAGGGTGCCCTGGACCTGCTGGTGCAGCGCCATGAAACGCTACGCACCACCTTCGTCGAACACGATGGCGCACCGCGGCAGGTCATCCACCCGACGCTGCCGATAGCCATCGAGGAGCGACGACCGCCGGTGGCCGGCGAAGACCTGAAGGGGCTGGTGGAAACCGAGGCCCATCGGCCGTTCGACCTGCAACGCGGACCGCTGCTGCGGGTCCTGCTGTTGCCGCTGGCGACGGACGAATGCGTGCTGGTGCTGACTCTTCACCACATCATCGCCGATGGCTGGTCGATGCAGGTCCTGGTGGACGAACTGATCCGCGTCTACGCCGCGCTTCGGCATGATGAGCCCCCCGCGCTGGCGGAGTTGCCGATCCAGTACGCCGACTTTGCGGCCTGGCAACGCCAATGGATGGATGGCGGCGAGCGTGAGCGTCAACTGGGCTACTGGGTTTCCCGCCTGGGCGGCGAGCAGCCGTTGCTGGAGTTGCCCAGCGACCGGCCGCGCCCGCAGCAGCAGAGCCATCGCGGCCGGCGCATCGGCATCCCGTTGCCGGCGGAACTCGCCGAAGCCCTGCGGCGGCTGGCCCAGGCCGAGCAGGGCACGCTGTTCATGCTGCTGCTGGCCTCGTTCCAGGCACTCCTGCATCGCTACAGCGGGCAGAATGACATTCGTGTCGGAGTACCCATCGCCAACCGCAATCGCGAGGAGACCGAGGGGCTCATCGGCTTCTTCGTCAACACCCAGGTGTTGTGCGCCGAACTCGACGGGCAACTGCCGTTCCGCGAGTTGCTACGGCAGGTCCGGCGGGCGGTGGTGGAAGCGCAGGGTCATCAGGACCTGCCGTTCGAGCAACTGGTGGATGCGTTGCAGCCGGAACGCAGCCTCAGCCATGCGCCGTTGTTCCAGGTGATGTACAACCACCAGCGCGACGATCATCGCGGTTCGCGTTTCGCCTCCCTGGGCGAACTCGAGGTCGAGGACCTGGCCTGGGACGTGCAGACCGCGCAGTTCGACCTGACCCTGGATACCTACGAATCCTCCAATGGCCTGCTTGCCGAACTGACCTATGCCACCGATCTCTTCGACGCGTCGAGCGCCGAGCGCATCGCCGGCCACTGGCTGAACCTGCTCCGGTCGATCGTGGCCCGGCCGGAGGCGCGCATCGCCGAGCTGAAACTTCTGGACGAGGCCGAAGCGCGTGCCGACCTGCTGCAATGGAACCCCCATCCGCAGGACTTCCCCCCGGCGTCCTGCCTGCACCGCCTGATCGAGCGCCAGGCCGCCGAGCGACCGCGGGCGACGGCAGTGGTCTACGGCGAACGCGCGCTCGACTACGGCGAATTGAACCTGCGGGCCAATCGCCTGGCGCACCGGCTGATCGAGCTCGGTGTCGGCCCCGACGTGCTGGTCGGCCTGGCGGCCGAGCGCAGCCTGGAGATGATCGTCGGTCTGCTGGCGATCCTCAAGGCCGGCGGCGCCTATGTCCCGCTCGATCCGCGCTACCCCAGCGACCGGCTGGGCTACATGATCGAGGACAGCGGCATCCGCCTGCTACTGACCCAGCGCGCGGCGCGCGAGCGCTTGCCGCTCGGCGAGGGCCTGCCCTGCCTGCTGCTGGACGCGGAGCATGAGTGGGCCGGCTACCCGGAGAGCGATCCGCAGAGCGCCGTCGGCGTCGATAACCTGGCCTATGTGATCTATACCTCCGGCTCTACCGGAAAACCGAAGGGTACCCTGCTGCCGCATGGCAACGTGCTACGCCTGTTCGATGCCACTCGGCACTGGTTCGGTTTCTCCGCGGACGACGCCTGGAGCCTGTTCCACTCCTACGCGTTCGATTTCTCCGTCTGGGAGATCTTCGGCGCGTTGTTGCATGGCGGCAGGCTGGTCATCGTCCCGTACGAGACCAGTCGTTCGCCAGAGGACTTCCTGCGCCTGCTGTGCCGGGAACGGGTGACGGTGCTGAACCAGACGCCGTCGGCCTTCAAGCAACTGATGCAGGTCGCCTGCGCCGGCCAGGAGGTTCCGCCGCTGGCCCTGCGGCATGTGGTGTTCGGTGGCGAGGCGCTGGAAGTGCAGGCCCTGCGCCCATGGTTCGAGCGTTTCGGCGATCGAGCGCCGTGCCTGGTCAACATGTATGGGATCACCGAGACCACGGTGCACGTGACCTATCGTCCGCTGTCGCTGGCGGATCTCGACGGCGGGGCGGCCAGTCCGATCGGCGAGCCGATCCCGGACCTGTCCTGGTATCTGCTCGACGCCGGGCTGAACCCTGTGCCCAGGGGCTGCATCGGCGAGCTGTATGTGGGGGGCGCGGGATTGGCGCGGGGCTATCTGAATCGCCCCGAGCTGAGTTGCACGCGCTTCGTGGCCGATCCGTTCTCCACGACTGGGGGACGTCTGTACCGGACCGGCGACCTGGCCCGCTATCGATGCGACGGGGTGGTCGAGTACGTCGGTCGGATCGACCACCAGGTCAAGATTCGCGGCTTCCGCATCGAACTGGGCGAAATCGAGGCCCGCCTGCTCGCGCAGCCGGGCGTGGCCGAGGCGGTCGTGCTGCCTCACGAGGGGCCGGGCGCTACGCAACTGGTCGGCTATGTCGTGACGCAGGCGGCGCCAAGCGACCCCGCCGCGTTGCGCGACACGCTGCGCCAGGCCTTGAAGGCGAGCCTGCCGGAGCACATGGTGCCCGCCCACTTGCTGTTCCTCGAGCGCCTGCCGCTGACGGCCAACGGCAAGCTGGACCGGCGCGCCTTGCCCGCCCCGGACGCCAGCCGCCTGCAGCGGGACTATACCGCGCCGCGCAGCGAGCTGGAGCAGCGCCTGGCGGCGATCTGGGCGGATGTGCTGAAGCTTGGCCGCGTCGGCCTGGACGACAACTTCTTCGAACTTGGCGGCGACTCGATCATTTCCATCCAGGTGGTCAGCCGCGCGCGCCAGGCCGGGATCCGGCTGGCGCCCAGAGACCTGTTCCTGCACCAGACGATCCGGGGCCTGGCCGGCGTGGCCGTCGAGGGCCGGGGCTTGGCCTGCGCCGAACAGGGGCCGATCAGCGGGAGCACGCCGCTGCTGCCGATCCAGCAGATGTTCTTCGAACTGGATATCCCGCGGCGCCAGCACTGGAACCAGTCGGTCCTGCTGGAGCCGGGGCAGGCACTCGACGGTACGCTTCTGGAAACGGCGCTGCAGGCGTTGCTGGCGCACCACGATGCGTTGCGCCTGGGCTTCCGCCTCGAAGACGGGACCTGGCGCGCCGAACACCGCGCGGTCGAGGCCGGCGAGGTGCTGCTGTGGCAGCAGTCGGTCGCCGACGGCCAAGCGCTGGAAGCCCTGGCGGAGCAGGTCCAGCGCAGTCTCGACCTGGGCAGCGGGCCACTGTTGCGCGCGCTGCTGGCGACGCTCGGAGACGGCAGCCAGCGGTTGTTGCTGGTGATCCACCATCTGGTGGTGGACGGGGTTTCCTGGCGGATCCTCCTCGAAGACCTGCAGACCGCCTACCGCCAGTTGCAGGCCGGCCAGGCCGTTGCGCTACCCGCCAAGACCAGCGCCTTCAAGGCGTGGGCCGAACGCTTGCAGGCGCATGCCCGCGACGGCGGCCTGGAGGGCGAGCGCGGCTACTGGCTGGCGCAGCTCGAAGGTGTATCCACCGAACTGCCCTGCGATGATCGCGAGGGTGCGCAATCGGTCCGGCATGTCCGTTCGGCACGTACCGAGCTGACCGAAGAGGCCACGCGCCGGTTGTTGCAGGAAGCGCCGGCGGCCTACCGGACCCAGGTCAACGATCTGCTGCTCACCGCCCTGGCGCGGGTCATCGGTCGCTGGACCGGCCAGGCGGATACCCTCATCCAGCTCGAAGGACACGGGCGCGAGGAGCTGTTCGAGGACATCGACCTGACCCGCACGGTAGGCTGGTTCACCAGCCTGTTCCCGCTGCGCCTGTCGCCGGTGGCGGAGCTGGGCGCTTCGATCAAACGGATCAAGGAGCAACTGCGCGCGATTCCGCACAAGGGGCTGGGTTTCGGCGCCCTGCGTTACCTCGGCAGCGCCGAGGATCGGGCGGCGCTGGCGGCCCTGCCGAGTCCGCGCATCACCTTCAACTACCTGGGACAGTTCGACGGCAGCTTCTCCGCCGATTCCTCCGCGCTGTTCCGTCCCAGCGCCGATGCGGCCGGCAGCGAGCGCGACAGCGACGCGCCGCTGGACAACTGGCTGAGTCTCAACGGCCAGGTCTATGCCGGCCGGCTCGGTATCGACTGGAGCTTCAGCGCCGCGCGTTTCAGCGAGGCGAGCATCCTTCGCCTGGCCGATGCCTATCGCGACGAGCTGCTGGCGCTGATCGAGCATTGTTGCGCCGCCGATGTCGAAGGCGTGACCCCTTCGGACTTCCCCCTGGCCGGGCTCGACCAGCGGCAACTGGACGCTTTGCCCCTGGCGGCGGGCGAGGTGGAGGATCTCTATCCGCTGTCGCCGATGCAGCAGGGTATGCTGTTCCACAGCCTGTACCAGCAGAACAGCGGCGACTACATCAACCAGATGCGTCTGGACGTGGAAGGCCTGGATCCCCAACGCTTCCGCGAGGCCTGGCAGGCGGTGCTGGATGCCCACGAAGTCCTGCGCAGCGGGTTCCTCTGGCAGGGCGCGCTGGAAAAACCGCTGCAACTGGTGCGCAAGCGCGTCGAGGTGCCGTTCAGCGTGCACGACTGGCGCGACCGCGCGGACCTCGCCGAGGCGCTCGATGCCCTCGCCGCCGGCGAGGCCGGGCTCGGCTTCGAACTCGCCGAGGCGCCGCTGCTGCGGCTGGTGCTGGTGCGTACCGGCGAACGCCGGCACCACCTGATCTACACCAATCACCACATTCTGATGGACGGCTGGAGCAACTCGCAGTTGCTCGGCGAAGTCTTGCAGCGCTACCGCGGCGAGACGCCGTCGCGCTCGGATGGGCGCTATCGCGACTACATCGCCTGGCTGCAACGCCAGGATGCGGGTCGCACCGAGGCGTTCTGGAAGCAGCGCCTTCAGCGGCTGGGCGAGCCGACCCTGCTGGTTCCGGCGTTCGCCCACGGGGTGCGGGGTGCCGAGGGCCATGCCGATCGCTATCGGCAGCTGGACGTCACCACGAGCCAGCGCCTGGCAGAGTTCGCCCGTGAGCAGAAGGTGACGCTCAATACCCTGGTCCAGGCGGCCTGGCTGATACTGCTGCAACGCTTCACCGGGCAGGACACCGTGGCCTTCGGTGCCACCGTATCCGGTCGTCCGGCGGAGCTGCGCGGGATCGAGGAGCAGATCGGCCTGTTCATCAACACGCTGCCGGTGGTCGCCAGCCCGTGTCCGGAGCAGCCGATTGGCGACTGGCTGCAGGCGGTGCAGGGTGAAAACCTGGCGCTGCGCGAGTTCGAGCACACGCCGTTGTATGACATCCAGCGTTGGGCCGGGCAGGTCGGCGAGGCCCTGTTCGACAACATCCTGGTATTCGAGAACTACCCGGTTTCCGCAGCGCTGGCGGAAGAGACACCGGCGGACATGCGGATCGACGCGCTTAGCAACCAGGAGCAGACGCACTATCCGCTGACTCTGCTGGTGAGCGCCGGAGAGACCCTCGAACTGCACTACAGCTATTCCCGCCAGGCTTTCGACGAGGCGGCGATCGAGTGCCTGGCGGAACGCCTCGAACGCTTGTTGCTGGGGATGTGCGAAAACCCGGGGGCGTCGTTGGGCGAGCTGGACAGCCTGGCTGTCGCCGAGCGCTACCAGTTGCTGGAAGGCTGGAACGCCACTGCTGCCGAGTACCCGCTGCAACGCGGCGTGCACCG
>NZ_KV819930.1:0-626 GCF_001815235.1 Pseudomonas sp. HMSC065H01
ACATTCAGCAGCGCCTTGGTGATGGTCAGGTTGTTGCCCTGGTAAGCCAGGTCATAGTTACCGCTGACCAGACCCAGGCCACCCTGCTGAATCGCATAGTTGCCTACGTTTTCGCCGGATACACGAACCAGGCCGCCGCCATTGAGCACCGCGCCAGCGGTATCGCCGTTCTTCAGCCCGGACACCTGGTAGGTCAGTGCCGGATCGGCATCGCCATAGACCTTGGTCTTGGCATCGGCGATCACATTGAGCAGTGCCTTGGTGATGGTCAGGTTATTGCCCTGGTAGCTCAGGTCGTAGTTCGCGCTGACCAGACCCAGGCCGCCCTGGTTGATGCCATACACACCCACGTTCTCGCCAGCCACGCGACTCAGGCTGCCGCCGTTAAGCACCGCGCCAGCGGTATCGCCGTTCTTCAGGCCACTGACTTGGTAGGTCAGGCTCGGATCGGCATCGCCATAGACCTTGGTCTTGGCATCGGCGATCACATTGAGCAGTGCCTTGGTGATGGTCAGGTTATTGCCCTGGTAGTTCAGGGTGTAATTGCTGCTGACCAGGCCCAGTCCACCCTGGTTGATGCCGTACACGCCGACGTTCTCGCCAGCCACGCGGCTCAGGCTGCCGCC
>NZ_KV819930.1:726-55109 GCF_001815235.1 Pseudomonas sp. HMSC065H01
CGCCGTTGAGCACGGCACCGGCGGTATCGCCGCGCTTGAGACCGGAGACCTGGTAGGTCAGCGCCGGATCCAGGTCGCCGTAGACCTTGGTCTTGGCATCGGCGATCACGTTCAGTTGTGCCGGGGTGATGCGCAGGTCGTTGCCGACGTAGCTGAGGGTGTAATTGGCCGTGTTGAGGCCCAGCCCGCCCTGGAGTATCCCGTAGTTGCCGACGTTCTCCCCGGCCACCCGGCCGAGGTTGCCGCTCAGCACGCCAGCGGCGGTATCGCTGTTCTTCAGGCCACTGACCTGGTAGGTAAGGGTCGGATCGGCGTCGCCATAGACCTTGGTCTTGGCGTCGGCGCTGACGATCAATTGCGCCGGCGTGACGGTCAGCTTGCCGTCCTGGCGCACCAGTTGGTAACGCTGGCTGAAATACTCGCTGCCATTGGCGTTACCGGTGATCGCGTACTGCCCGACGTTCGACGCCTGGGTCGCCGTGGTGCTGGCGGTCGCCTGGTAGAGGTCGTTGAACTGGCTGTTGACGTAGGCGTCGATGGCGTTGATGCCGGACATCGTGGCCGTCAGAGTCGGATTCACATCACCGTAGACGCGGGTAGCGTCATTGGCGGTCAGGGTGGCGGTCTGCTGGCGGGAAAGGATGTCGCCGGCAGTGGTGGTGGTCTTGAACATCTCCACCTGGGCGCGCTCGGCGAAGCTGTTGAACGCTCCCTCGCGCATGAACAGGTCCAGGCGGGTATCGACGCGGCTGGTCTTGCCGCCGAGGCCGAAGATCAGTTCCTCGGTCAGGCCGGTGCCGACGTCGTACTGCAGCTCGTCGGTCACGCCGATCACGCCGCCGAAGCCCTTGACGCCCCAACTGGTGCCCCAGTTTCCGGTCCAGGTGGTGACGCTGCCGTTGCCGGCGGCGACGGTGAACCCGCTGGGCGCACCGCCGTTCGGGGTGGCGGTGACGTTGCTGCCGTTGACCTGGTAGCGCAGGTTGGTCACCAGATAGTCCGACGAGTCGTTGGTCGGGAAGCTGGCGGAACCGCTGACCCGCCGATAGGGCAGCGCGGTGAACACCAGGCGGTCGAACTCGCTGTTGCCGTCGGCGGTCAGCGTGTAGTTGCCGGTGGTGCCGACGCTGTTGGCCTCGAGAATCCGCGTACCGACGCTGGAGACGATGTTCTGCGCGGTGCCGGTCATGCTCTGGTTGATGAACGGATCGAACACCGTGCCGCTCGTGGTCACACCGGTGGCGTTGCTCTGCCGGTACTTGAGCGTACCGTTGAAGGTCTGCAGCGCCAGGTTGCCGGCGTAGTTGTCCCAGGAAGCCAGGTCGATGCTACCGGCGCGGCCGGCGAGGTTGGCGGCGATCAATGCGGTACCGGCCTGCTGGCTGATCTTGCCGGCGGTGCTGGTCTGCATCCACAGGGTGCCGCTGCCCAGGTCGACGATGCCGCTGGTCTGCGGCGTGCCGCCGCTGAGGAAGCTGATGTTGCCGCCGGCGCGGATTGCCAGGCTGCCGTTGCGGAACAGGATCGGCGCAGAGATATCCACCGCACCGGCAGGTCCGGTGGCGATCAGCTCCAGGCCGCGACTGGCGCCGCCCAGGTTGCTGGTGATCAGCGGCGCTTCCACCGACAGCCGGTCGCTGGCGCTGAGGGTCACCTTGCCGCCTGCCAGCGCCCCGGTAACCACCGAGGCATTCACCGTCGCGTCGCCGCTGGCGCCGTTGGCGCCCCCCACCGAACCTGAGGTGCCGCCGGATGCGACGATGCGCAGGGTGGTCGGGTCGAGCAGCCAGGTGCCACCGTTGCCGTAGGGTGCGGCGACGCTGACGTAGGCGCTGTCGGCGATGCTCAGGTTGACCTTGCCGGAGGTCTCCACCAGGCCGCCGTTGCCGCCCTGGGCGCCGCCGCGCGCGAGGATCCGCCCGTCCATGCGGGTATTGCCGTCGGACCAGACCACCGCCAGGCCGCCATTGCCCTTGCCGGTAGCCGAGACGTCGATGCTGGCGCCCTTGGCCAGCGTAGCGTTCTTCGCTCGTGGCAGCTCGCCGCGGCCCTGGAAGTCGCCGCCGATGCGCACGCTGCCGCCCTGTGCGGCGCCGCGGGCGTCGATGCTGGCGGTGCTCGCCAGGGCCACCTGCTGCCCGCTGACCAGCACGTCGCCGCCGCTCTTCGGACCGCTGACGTCGATCTTGCCGGCGACCTGGATGTCCCCGGACTTGCTTACCAGCGCCACGCTGCCCTCGCGCACCTCGGTACCGCGGGCGAGGATCACGCCGGACAGGTTGACCGCGTTGTCGACCACCCGGGAAGCCTGCTCGGCGGTGATCAGCACGCTACCGCCGTCGGCCTGGATCGCGCCGCCGTTGCTGACCAGCGCCTGGGCATCCTGCGGCTTGCGGGTAACCGGGTCGGTCACGGCGATGGACACCAGGCCATCGCCGTAGAGGTCGATGGTCGCGGCGTTGCCGGCGGCCATCGCCACGGTGCCGAGACGGGCGTTGATCACGCCGTTGTTGGCCACGGACGGCGCGACGAAGGCCGCCAGGCCTTT
This sequence comes from Pseudomonas sp. HMSC065H01, assembly GCF_001815235.1. Taxonomy (NCBI): domain Bacteria; kingdom Pseudomonadati; phylum Pseudomonadota; class Gammaproteobacteria; order Pseudomonadales; family Pseudomonadaceae; genus Pseudomonas; species Pseudomonas sp. HMSC065H01. The sequence goes on from NZ_KV819930.1 coordinate 3,275, forward strand.
CTCCGCGACGCTGATGCTGCCGTCGTTGACGATCCGCGCGTCGGGGTTTCCGGGCTGGTCGAAGATCAGCTTGCCCTGGCGGAAGTGTTCGTCGCTGATGTTCGCCGTGGTGGTGATCAGGGAGCCCACGTCGACCTTGGCCGAGCCGCTGAATACCACGCCGTTGGAGTTGTAGATGATCACCTGGCCGGGCGCGGAGATGCGCCCGGCGATCACACTTTCCTGGCCTGCGGTGACCCGGTTCAGGGTCGACGAGGTCACGCCGGGCTGGTTGAAGCGCACCGCCTCGTCGGCGGAGACGTCGAAGCCCTTCCAGTTGATGATCGCGCGCTGGGTGCTCTGGTCGATCAGCGTGGTCTTGCCCTGCTGGCTGATCTTGATCTCGTTGGGGTTGAACTGGGCACCGGTAGGTGCCGCCATGGCCGCGTTGATGCTGGCGATGGCGAACATGAGGGTGCTGCTGGCGGCAAGGACGAAACGCCCTTCCCTACCAGCTTTCGAAGAGGTGCGCTTGCCGCGCTGGCTATCCGGACGGACCATGAAAATCTCCCTATCTGCGTGGCGCACGTCAGTTTTCCAGCACTGCATTTCGTCAGTTAAATGACGAAAATCTGAGAAGCAATTCACATTGCGCCTTGTGTGCCAAAAAAATGCCTTTCAGATCAAAAATTGTCCACTTGAAAGGGCGACCGTTCGTCGGAGTGACTCAAAAATGACACTACAGAGGTTAAATATGTAATACCGTCAAAAAACCAACAATACTTTCTGGATAATCACTGTCAAGAAAACCGGAAGACCTCCCTGGCACGCGGGTTTGCTAGGCTAGGCAGCCCCCGTCCGCTGCCGCCAAGGAACCGTCCATGAGCCATGCCCTGCGCGCCGTTTTCCTCGACCATGCCTCCCTCGACCTCGGCGATCTGGACATGCGCCCCCTGCACGCCGCCTTCGACGAGCTGCAACTGCATGCCGCCAGCCAACCGCAGGAAGTCGCCGCGCGGCTGCACGGTGCGCGGGTCGCGATCAGCAACAAGGCGCCGATCGACGCGCAATGCATCGCCGCCTGCCCAGAGCTGGAACTGATCCTGGTCAGCGCTACCGGCACCAACAACATCGATCTCGCTGCCGCTCGCGAGCGCGGTATCGTCGTCGCCAACTGCCATGGCTACGGCACGCCCTCGGTAGCCCAGCACACCCTCGCGCTGCTGCTGGCCCTGGCTACGCGCCTGCCGGACTACCAGCAGGCGGTACGCGGCGGCCGCTGGCAGCAATCCAGCCAGTTCTGCCTGCTGGACTTCCCCATCGTCGAACTGGAAGGCAAGACCCTCGGCCTGCTCGGCCATGGCGAACTGGGCGGGGCGGTGGCGAGGCTGGCGGAGGCGTTCGGCATGCGTGTGCTGCTCGGTCAGTTGCCAGGACGGCCCGCCCGGGCGGACCGCCTGCCGCTTGGCGAACTCCTGCCACGGGTCGACGCCCTGACCCTGCACTGCCCGCTGACCGAGGACACCCGCGGGATGCTCGGCGCCGCCGAACTGGCGCTGATGAAGCCTGGCGCCTTCCTGGTCAATACCGCCCGTGGCGGCCTGGTCGACGAACAGGCGCTAGCCGACGCCCTGCGCGGCGGCCACCTGGGCGGCGCCGCCACCGACGTGCTCAGCGTCGAGCCGCCGAGAAACGGCAATCCGCTGCTGGCCCCCGACATCCCGCGCCTGATCGTCACCCCCCATAACGCCTGGGGCAGTCGCGAGGCGCGGCAGCGCATCGTCGGCCAACTGGCGGAAAACGCAGAGGCATGGAAGGCCGGGCGCGCCCTGCGGGTAGTCAACGCCGGCTGATACGGCGCTGCGGGCACCGCGCACGGATGAACGGCGATCCTCGCCGACAATCCATGCGGGTATGCCAGGCCCAAGCCTGTTAAGATTTCCCATTTTTTCCGGAGCCCGCATGGACCCTCGCAGTGAAGTGCTGCTGCGCCAGCGCCACCTCTTCGCGACCCCGCTGCTGCTGGCCGGCCTGCCCGCCGACGACCTGCTCGCCGAGCTACCGCAGGCCCAGGGCTGGAGCTGGCACGCCGGCGAGCAGGCGCAGTTGGACGCCCGCTTCCCCGACCGTAGCCGTTTCGACACGCGCGCGCCGACCGGCGCCTGGACTTCGGCCGTTCTGTTCCTGCCCAAGTCCCGCGAACTGACCGACTACCTGCTGGCCAGCCTGGCCGCCCGCCTGCCCGGCGGCGAACTCTTCCTGGTCGGCGAAAAGCGCGGCGGGATCGAGCGCGCGAGCAAGCAGTTGGCCGCCTACGGCAAGCCCCGCAAACTGGATAGCGCGCGGCATTGCCAGCTCTGGCAGGTGCGTATCGAACAGGCGCCGGCCGAGCCCGACCTGCACGCCCTGGCCCAGCGCTACAGCCTGCCGCTGGCCGATGGCGAGCTGCAGGTGGTGAGCCTGCCGGGGGTGTTCAGCCATGGCCGCCTGGATCGCGGCAGCGCGCTGCTGCTGGGGCAACTGCAAGCCCTGCCCGGCGGCCATCTGCTGGACTTCGGCTGCGGTGCCGGGGTACTCGGGGCGGTCCTCAAGCGTCGCTACCCCGCCAGTCGCCTGAGCCTGCTCGACGTCGACGCCTTCGCTGTCGAGAGCAGCCGACTGACCCTCGCCGCCAACGGCCTGGACGGCGAAGTGATCGCCGCCGACGGCATCGACGGCGCGCCGCGCGAACTCGCCGCGATCGTCAGCAACCCGCCCTTCCACCAGGGCGTGCACACCGACTACCAGGCCTCCGAGCGCCTGCTGCAACGCGCCGCCGAGCACCTGGCGCCGGGCGGCGAACTGCGCCTGGTCGCCAACAGCTTCCTGAAGTACCCGCCGTTGATCGAACGCCACCTCGGCCCCTGCCGGACACTCGCCGAAGGCGACGGTTTCCGCATCTACTCCGCCCGTCGCTCCTGATTTCTGCCTGGAACCCTGTGAATGAAGCTTTTCCTCTCCCTGCCCGCACGCCCGCAGCCAGACCCTTCCGTGGCCACCCGCCGGGAGGCCGCCGATGACTGACCTGAACGCCAGCCAGGGCCAGCAATTGCGGCGGGTGCTCAAGCCGCGCCACCTGAACATGATCGCCATCGGCGGCTCCATCGGCACCGGGCTGTTCGTCGCCTCCGGGGCCACAGTGGCCACCGCCGGGCCCGGCGGTGCGCTGCTTTCCTACGCACTGATCGGGCTGATGGTGTACTTCCTCATGACCAGTCTCGGCGAGATGGCCGCCTACATGCCCGTTTCCGGCTCGTTCTGCACCTATGGCAGCCGGTTCGTCGAAGATGGCTTCGGTTTCGCCCTCGGCTGGAACTACTGGTACAACTGGGCGGTGACCATCGCCGCGGAACTGGTGGCGGCGCAACTGGTGATGAGTTTCTGGTTCCCCGAGGTGCCGGGCATCTACTGGAGCGCGATCTTCCTGGGCATCATGTTCGGCCTCAACGTGATTTCCGCGCGCGGCTTCGGCGAGAGCGAATTCTGGTTCGCCCTGATCAAGGTAGTCACGGTGGTGATCTTCATCGGCGTCGGCCTGGCGACCATCTTCGGCATCATGCATGGCGTGGAGTCGCCCGGCTTCAGCAACTTCACCATGGGCGACGCGCCCTTCGTCGGCGGCTTCCAGGCGATGGTCGGGGTGGCGATGATCGCCGGCTTCTCGTTCCAGGGCACCGAACTGATCGGCATCGCCGCCGGTGAATCGGAAAATCCGCGGAAGAACATCCCGATCGCCATTCGCCAGGTGTTCTGGCGCATCCTGATGTTCTACATCCTGGCGATCTTCGTGATCGGCATGCTGATTCCCTACACCGACCCGAACCTGCTGAAGAACGATGCCAGCGACATCAGCGTGTCGCCCTTCACCCTGCTCTTCGAGCGCGCCGGCTTCGCCGCGGCGGCCGGGGTGATGAACGCAGTGATCCTCTCGGCGATCCTCTCCGCCGGCAACTCCGGCATGTACGCCTCGACCCGGATGCTCTACAACCTCGCCCTCGAGGGCAAGGCACCGCGCCTGTTCTCCCGCGTCTCGCGCAGCGGCGTGCCACGCAACGCGCTGTACGCCACTACCCTGGTCGGCGCCCTGTGCTTCCTCACTTCGGCCTTCGGCGACAGCACCGTCTACACATGGCTGCTGAACACCTCGGGCATGTGCGGCTTCATCGCCTGGCTGGGCATCGCCATCTCCCACTATCGCTTCCGCAAGGGTTACCTGGCCCAGGGCGGCCGCCTGGAAGACCTGCCCTACCGGGCCAAGCTGTTCCCCTTCGGGCCGCTGTTCGCCTTCGCCCTGTGCATGGTCATCACCCTCGGGCAGAACTACCAGGCGCTGGTGGGCGAACGCATCGACTGGATCGGCCTCCTCGCCACCTATATCAGCCTGCCGCTGTTCCTGGCGATCTGGCTGGGATACCGCTGGAAGAAGCGCGCACGCTTCGTTCGCTACCAAGAAATGGACGTCAGCCCGACCAATACCTGACTCACCCTGCCGCCCAGCGATTCCTCGCGGATCGCTGCGGATGCCGGCACGTTTCCTTGCGATCAGGCTCCCTCGCCGCCCTCCCGGACGAAAGTTTCCGTCCCGGGCTTGCCCAAGCCGCCCGGCTTGGGCAGAATGCGCCCCGTCCTAGGGGAGTAGTCTCCCGCGAGCGCCGCACCGGCCTCGCCCGGCACGCGTCAACACACTTGGTCCGCAGACCATGGCGCGCGCGACCCAAGCCTGCCCAGACAGGCCAAGGGTTTGACAAGACCTATGACACGCACGATCTGACCCGGGGCGGGCAGATGGCGCGTGTCATGGTGATTGGTCGACCCGCCCCTTAGGAAGCCTGATGGAATCGCTGTTCGTCCCTACCCTCATCGTTGCCCTCGCGGAAATCGGCGACAAGACCCAGTTGCTGGCACTCCTGCTCGCGGCGCGTTTCCGCAAGCCGTGGCCGATCATCGCCGGCATCGTCGCCGCCACCCTGGCCAACCATTTCGCTGCCGGCGCGGTGGGCGCCTGGGTCGCCAGCTTCTTCTCGGAAGCCACCCTCAGTTGGATCCTCGCCGCCTCCTTCATCGCCGTCGCCCTGTGGACGCTGGTACCGGACAAGCTCGACGACGAAGAGTCCGGACTGAAGAAATACGGCCCCTTCCTCACCACCCTGATCGCGTTCTTCCTCGCCGAGATGGGCGACAAGACCCAGGTCGCCACGGTCATGCTGGCCGCCCAGTATCCGCATTTCTGGCTGGTGGTGATCGGCACCACCCTGGGCATGCTGATCGCCAACGTACCGGTGGTACTGATCGGCAACCTGGCCGCCGACAAGCTGCCGCTGACCCTGATCCGCCGCCTGGCCGCGGCCGCCTTCGCCGCACTTGGCCTGTACGCCGCCTGGCACGCCGCGCAATTGACCGGCTGGCTCTGAAGGACTGCGCCGCCGGGCCCGGGATGGCTGGGCGGCCAATGCAAAATGCATAGGAACGGCTACAGTTCAGGCAGGCACCGGATGCCTGCCCCACCACTCGCCCTCGAGAGCCGGAGATGCCCTCACACGACCTGAAACGACTCGCCCGCCATCACATCGAGCTGTCCTGGAACAAGGGCCGCATGGCGTTGGTGGAGCAGTTGCACAGCAAGGATTTCCTCTACAAAAGCTCGTTCATCGGCCGTCCCCTGGATACCGCCGGCTATATCCGCCTGCTGCAGGACATCCGCACGGCGATGCCGGACCTGGAGGTCGTGGTCGAAGACTGCATCGGCGAGGAACGCAAGGTGTTCACCTGGAGCACGCTGATCGGCACCATCGTCCGGCCGACCCTGGGCTATCCGGCCAGCGACAAGGTGCTGAGCATTTCCGCGATGGGCTTCTGGGTGTTCAACCCGCAGGGCCAGTTGCAGGAGCTGTGCACCATGTTCGACATGGAGAGCTTTCGCGCCCAGCTGGGACTGCAGACCCGACCCTTCGCGGAAAAAGCGCTGCCCTAGCCAACCGTCCTAGGCATTGAAATAGCCGTTGTCGCGGAACCAGTCGATGGCGCGCAGCAGGGTGTCGTCGAGGGCGGTGGTGGAGAAGAAGCCGAGTTCCTCGCGGGCCTTGCGTCCATCGAGGAACTGCCCGCCAGCCATCACCTCGATGGCGGTTTCGTCGAGCAGCGGCAACTGGCCGCTGACCCGGTAGCGCAAGCGGCCCAGGGTGGCCAGCGCGCGAGCCATGGCCATCGACATCGGCTGCGGCGCAGGCTGGCCGAGCAGCTCGGCGATGCGCCGGGTCAGGTCGGCCATTTCCAGGTTGTGCCCGGTCAGCAGGTAGCGCTCGCCGATACGCCCGCGCTCAAGGGCCATCAGCAGTCCGCGCCCGGCTTCGGCGGCATCGATGACGTTACGCTGGCCGGCGACGTAGTGGGTCATCTCGCCATTGCCGATGGCGGTGATCACGCGCCCGGTAGTCGGGCCGATGTCCAGTTCGCCGAGTACCATGCCGGGAATCCCGATCACCACCGGCAGGCCGTTGCGCGCCTGCTCCCGGGCCTGCTCGTCGAGCGCCCATTTGCACAGCACGTAGGAACTCTTGCCGCTCGGCAGGCTGTCGTAGAACAACCCCTCGTGGCCCGGTAGTCCCTGGGGATGGCGGGGCATGGCATATGCCGAACCGACATAGAGGATGCGCGGCACCCTGGCCTGCAGGCAGGCGGCATAGAACGGGTTGGTCTGGCCCAGCGCGCTGGCCACTTCCTCCTGCCAGCGGCGCGGCCGCGAAGGATAGTAGCCGGCGCTAAAGATCACCCCGTCGAGGCCGCGCAGGGCGCGTTCCAGGCCGGCGTGGTCGAGCATCTCGGCGACCCGGCACTCGGGCTCCAGATAGGCGAGACGCTGGATCTGCGAAGAAGGACGGTGGATCAGCACCAGATCGTGACCGGCGGCCCTGATGGCGCGCGCGGCGTGATGTCCCAGCAGGCCGGTGGCTCCGAGTACGGCGTATTTCACATGAGCTCCAGGGCGTGAGAGTGGCTGTTCGTCCACGGGTCCCGCAAGCGGGTCGGCCAGCAGTCTAGGCCGAACACCGGCGAGATACCAAACAGCAGGTTACGGAAATACACAACAGGCGTTTCCGATGGTAAGCCTGTCGGCGCGCCGGCCGCCCCCCGCGACCGCGCGCCCTGGCCTCACTTGCCGCGCCTGGCCTGCTGGTACAGCGGCATCACCTTGGGAATCGCGGCCTGGAGATTGGCCATCCGCGAACTGTCGGAGGGGTGGGTGCTGGTGAACTCGGGCTGGCTGGCGCCGCCGCTGGCCCTGCCCATCTTCTGCCAGAGGGTGATCGCCGCTTCCGGGTTGTAGCCGGCGCGGGCGGCCAGCTCGAGACCGATCAGGTCGGCTTCGTTCTCGTTGGCACGACTGTTGGGCAGGGTCATCAGGTAGTCGACGCCGGTATTGGCCAGCTGCAGGCTTTCCTGGCCGAGGCCGGCCAGGGCGCCGATCTGGCTGGCCACCTGCACGCCGTAGGCCTTGGACATGGCCTCGCGCCCATGCTCGCGCAGGGCGTGGGCGATCTCGTGGCCCATCACCGCGGCTATCTCGTCGTCGGTGAGCTTCAGCTTGTCGATCAGCCCGGTGTAGAAAATGATCTTGCCGCCGGGACCGCAGTTGGCGTTGAGCTCGTCGCTCTTCACCACATTGACTTCCCAGTTCCAGCCGGTGGCGTCCGGGCGGAAGGCGGCGGTCTGCGGGATCAGCCGCTGGGCGATCGCCTTGACTCGCCGCGCGTCGGCGCTGCTGGTATCGAGCACGCCGGCGCTTTTCGCCTCGCCGAGAGTCTTCTGGTACGACTGGGCGTACATCTGGTCGACTTCCTGGCTGGACAACATGCTGAACATATATTGCTTGCGGTCGACGCCGACGGCGCCGCCACTGGTGGTGTTCACTGCCTGGCAACCGGCGAGCAGCAGCGCGCCGGCGAGGGTGGCGAATCGGAAGGGATGAGCCATGGTCCTTTGTTCTCCTCTGAAGGCCGAGCGCATGGTAGGCCGCGCCTCGAACGCCGGCAACAGCCGTTGGCGAGGAAATCTCCGACGGCCGATTAAGGATTTGCCGTCCTCCTGCCGATAAGCTCCTCAGAGACAATTCCAACAAGGGTCAGAAGTCCCATCATGAAGCTCAAGTCGATCCAGTTTTCTGTCGCCGCCCTCGCCGGCGCCAGCGTTCTAAGCGTCGTCGTGGTGCTGGTGCTGTACGCCCTGTTCGCCGGCGCGCGAACGCAGGAGCTGGTGCAGCAACGCACCCAGGGCCTGCTGGAGAAGGTCATCAACGAGCGCCTGGTGGCCCTGGCCCGCGCCCAGGTCAGCCAGATCCAGCGCGAGCTGGAGTATCCGCTGACGGTGGTCCACGGCCTGGCCAACAGCACCCGCCTGCTCGGCGAGCCGGGCGCCGACGGCATGCCGCAGCTGAACGCCAGCCGCGACGAAATCTCCGCGCTGCTGCGCAGCACCGTGCAGAACAACCCCAAGCTGCTCGACACCTTCATGGCCTGGGAACCCAATGCCTTCGATACCGATGCCGCCTTCGCCGGGCAACCCGGCAAGGGCTACGGCCCGGACGGCCGCTACCTGCCCTGGTGGTATCGCGGCGCCGACGGCAAGCCGATCGTGGAGGCCATGGCCGACAGCATCGATAGCGAAAAGCTGCTGCCCACCGGGGTGCGCGAGAACGAGTTCTATGCCTGTCCGAAAGAGAACAAGCGTCCCTGCATCATCGACCCGGCCCCTTACGAAATGGGCGGCAAGACCGTGATGATGTCGTCCTTCAACGTGCCGATCATGGTCGGTGACCAGTTCCGCGGCGCAGTCGGTGCCGACCTCTCGCTGGCCTTCATCCAGGACCTGCTCAAGCGCGCCGACCAGCAGCTCTACGATGGCGCCGGGGAAATGGCGCTGATCGCCAGCAACGGCCGCCTGGTGGCCTACACCCGCGACGACAGCAAGCTCGGCGAGCCCGCCGGCAGCGTCCTCGACGGCAACGAAGTGGACAACCTGAAGAACCTCACGGTCGACCAGCCGCTCTACGACATCGACGCCGAGCACGGCCACATCGAGCTGTTCCTGCCTTTCACCATCGCCGACAGCGGCGTGCGCTGGACCCTCATGCTGCAGATTCCCCAGGCGGCGGTATTCGGCGAACTGCAGCAACTCCAGGGCGAGCTGAGCGACCAGCGCCAGCAGGATATCCTCGGCATGAGCCTGGCCGGCCTGGTGGTAGCGGCCCTCGGCCTGCTGGTGGTCTGGCTGGTCGGCTACGGCATCGCCCGGCCGCTGCGCCAATTGGTCGGCATGCTCGACGACATCGCCCAGGGCGAAGGCGACCTCACCCGCCGCCTGAGCAGCGAGCGCGCCGACGAGCTGGGCTCCATCGCCAAGGGCTTCAATACCTTCCTTGGCAAACTGCAGAACATGATCGGCCAGGTGGTGCAATCGGTGCAGAAGGTCAGCGACTCCTCGGAGCACACCGCCGACATCGCCATCCGCACCAACCAGGGCGTGCAGCAGCAACTGGCGGAGATCGAACTGGTGGCCACCGCGGTCCACGAGATGACCGCCACCGCCCAGGACGTGGCGCGCAACGCCACCCACGCCGCCGAGGCAGCCAACCACGCGGACCAGGCCGCGCACCAGGGCAAGCAGATCGTCGAAAGCAGCTCGGCGGCGATCCAGGCCCTGGCCAGCGAGATTGGCCGCGCGGTCGGAGTGGTGCAGAACCTGGCCAAGGACAGCGAAAACATCAACGCGATCCTGGTGGCGATCCGCGGTATCGCCGAGCAGACCAACCTGCTCGCCCTCAACGCCGCCATCGAGGCCGCCCGCGCCGGCGAGCAGGGTCGCGGTTTCGCGGTGGTGGCCGACGAGGTACGCAACCTGGCGCAGAAGACCCAGCAGGCCACCGAAGAAATCCAGAGCATGATCCAGCAGTTGCAGCAGGGCACCCGCGACGTGGTGAAGGTCATGCAGGACAGCCAGGAGCGCACCGACGACAGCGTGCGCCATGCGCGCCAGGCGGCCGAGGCGCTGGAGTCGATCACCCAGGCGGTATCGGTGATCAACGACATGAACACCCAGATCGCCAGCGCCGCCGAGGAGCAGAGCGCGGTGGCCGAGGACATCAACCGCAACGTCGCCAACATCGGCCAGGTCGCCAACCAGGTGGCCGGCGGCGCCGACGAGGCCTCGCAGGCCAGCGCCGAGCTGACCCGCCTGGCCGAGCAGCAGCGGCGCCTGGTGAATCAGTTCAGGGTCTAGCGTCAGGCCGGGGTCAGGCACTCCGGCCCGTCGGCTTCAGGCTTGTTGACGAAGCCGGCCAGGGCCACGCTGCGCAGGTTCGGCTGGGGCTTGGCGAGCAGGCTTATCAGCGCCGGCAGCGGCGTGTCCGGAGCCAGCCAGGTATCCTGCTCGGCCTCGTCGAGCAGCAGCGGCCGGCGGAACTCGGCGGCCGCCTGGGATACCTGGGCCACGCTGAGCCAGGTTTGCCCATGCACCGGATAGGCCTCCCAGATGCCGGCGAAGAACAACAGGCGCTCGCCGGTGGAGACCCAGTACGGACGCTTACGCACCCCGCGCCATTCATAGAAGCCGTTGGCCGGCAGCAGGCAGCGGCGCTGCTGGAACGCCTCGCGGAACATCGGTTGCTCGGCGAGGGTTTCCGCCCGTGCGTGGCTGGGCGTACGCGACAGGTCGGTGAGCCAGGCCGGGGTCAGCCCCCAGCGCGCCAGGTCGGCGCGGCGCGCACCGGCGTCCTCGCGAACCATCAGCACCTGGTTCGCCGGAGAAATGTTCCACTGCGCCCGCCAATCCGCCGGAAAGCCCGGCAGGGCCGCCAGCGACAGATTCCAGCGGAACAGGGCGTAACGACCACTCATGCTTGGCACTGCCTGGTGAGGGAAAGCCGCACAGTGTAACCCGAAGCGCCACACTGGCCTTGCCGAACGCAAGCTGAATGAAACCCAATCTTAACTTGACGCGCCTATCCTCCAGGCTTAAGGTGCCGCCCGCATTCTGTAACCCGCACAGGAGTCCTGCATTGGACAACAGCCCTAGTCGATTGCGACAGGTCCATCCGGCGAGCTAGTCCAGCAGAACCCTCTGCCACTGCCTCGCCGAACATGGCGGACAGTGGCGATCCGCATCCCGTCCGGGATGACGCATCCCCATTTTCCCTTCGTGTCCCTTCCCTCGCGCCAACGCGCAGCGGGAAGCCGCGGTCCTGCGCAATCCATCGTCCCTTATCCGCGCGGACCGTCGGCCCGCGCCAGCTCCGGCCGTCGGCCGGCAACGAGGTGAAACATGGATTGGAAAGTATTTCTCCTGCGCGTCGCGGTCGCGCTGGCCCTGGGCGCCCTGATCGGCGCCGAACGCCAGCTGCGCCAACGCCTCACCGGCCTGCGCACCAACGCGCTGGTCAGCACTGGCGCCTGCCTGTTCGTGCTGATGACCCAGGGCGTGCCCGGCCTGGCCGGCGACGCTTCACGGATCGCCGCCTATGTAGTCTCCGGGATCGGCTTCCTCGGCGGCGGCGTGATCATGCGCGACGGCCTCAACGTGCGCGGCCTGAACACCGCAGCCACCCTCTGGTGCACCGCCGCCATCGGCGTCCTGTGCAGCATGGGCCTGCTGCTGGAGGCCACGCTCGGCAGCCTGGTGGTGCTCTGCGCCAACATCCTGTTGCGCGACATCGCCCAACGCCTGAACCGCCAGGACGTGTTGCCGGCCAGCGAGGCCGAGCAACGCTACGAAGTGCAGATCGTCTGCCGCGCCGAGGACGAGATCCAGGTTCGCAGCCTGATGCTGCACAGCCTCGGCAGCAGCGACCTGCGCCTGCAATCGCTGCACAGCGAGGATCTGGACAACCCGGCCAAGCTGGAAGTCCGCGCCGAACTGCTCGGCACCCCCGAAGCTCCGGCGCAGCTGGAACGCCTGGTCAGCCGGGTCAGCCTGGAGAAGGGCGTCAGCTCGGTGCGCTGGCAGGTCTTCGAACTGGCGGCCGACTGAGCGGCGGCCGCCTCAACACAACAGGCTGCCGGGGCCGCAGGGCTCCGGCGGCTCCTCGGCCAACGGGGCGGCGGCGTTGTAGGCGAGGATCAGTTCTCGCGCCCGCTCCGTCTGCCCGTCCGCCACCAACAACGCCAGCAGTCCGCCAGGCGGCAGTTCGCCGATGGCGCCGACCAGGTGGCGGCCGCTGACATGGGCGGCGATCCCTTCGCTGGCGAGCATTCCCACCAGCATCTCGGCCTCCAGCAGGTCGGCCGGCTCATATACGCGCTGCATCAGTCATCCTCCCGGCGGACGTTCAGTGACCAGTCCTGCCCATCGGTGCGCAGGTCGAACAGGATCGGCCGGCAGCACACCGGGCAGTCCTCGTAGTACTGCTGGTCGCCGGCGCTCAGGTCGAGCAGCGCCTCGGCCGGTTCCCCGCAGTAAGGGCAGCTATAGGCCTGGCTTTCGAGCATCGCTGCACCCCCTATGAGTTCCGTTTATAATCGCGCGGTTCAATTTTCGGCCACCCCCTTGGGCGGCCTTCGCAGCATCCATATGGAACCAGAAAGCATGATGGGCGAGTTCGAAGCCATCCGACCCTACAGTGACGCCGAAGTCCCCGCGGTATTGCAACGCCTCCTGAGCGACGACGCCTTCCTCGGCGCCCTGGTCCGCTACCGCTTCCCGCGCCTGGCCGGTCCCCTCGGTTGGCTGCTCAAACCTCTTATAGCCCATCGCCTGGCCCGCGAGGTCACCGGCATCCGCAGCGTCGCCACGCTGCAGGACAAGTTCGAGCCCTACGTCGACCACACCATCGAGAAGGCCACCGATGGCGTCACCTACTCCGGGGTCAATCGCCTCAAGCCAGGCTGCGCCTACCTGTTCATCGCCAACCACCGCGATATCGTGATGGACCCGGCCTTCGTCAACTACGCCGTGTACCACGCCGGCCTGCCGACCCCGCGCATCGCCATCGGCGACAACCTGCTGCAGAAATCCTTCGTCAGCGACCTGATGCGCCTGAACAAGAGCTTCATCGTGCACCGTTCGCTGAGCGGCCGGCGCGAGAAGCTCGCCGCCTACCAGACGCTCTCCGCCTACATCAACCACTCGATCCGCGAGGACCGCCAGTCGGTGTGGATCGCCCAGGCCGAAGGGCGGGCCAAGGACGGCGACGACCGTACCGACTCGGCGATCCTCAAGATGTTCCACATGAGCCGCAAGGACGAACCCTTCGCCGAAATGGTGCGCGCCCTGCATTTCATCCCGGTGTCGATCAGCTACGAATACGACCCCTGCGATCTGGCCAAGGCCCGCGAGTTGCACACCCGCGCCAGCACCGGCGAGTACCGCAAGGCGCCGGGCGAGGACGATGCCAGCATCGCCCTGGGCATCACCGGCTACAAGGGCCGCGTGCACATCAACTTCGGCGCCGAGCTGGAGGGCGAGTTCAGCGACGCCAAGCAGCTGGCCGCCGAACTGGACCGGCAGATCCTCGGCAACTACCGTCTGTTCCCGGTGCACTACCTGGCCTACGAGATGAGCGAGAACCGCGACCCGGGCCTCGCCGTCCCCACGGCCGAGAGCCTGTTCGGCAGCGAGGAGCTGGAGAAGGCGCGCAAGGAATGGAACCGCCGCCTGGAGCAATGCCCGGCCGAGCAGCGCCCCTGGCTGGTGCTGCAATACGCCAACCCGGTGCTCAACCAATACCGGATCAAGCAGCAATCCTGAAGACGAAAGCCCGGCGCCGCCGGGCTTCTCCATCGGGCAACGGCTTCGAACCCGCAGGCGATGGACGGATAACCGCGATACGCTTATCCGCGTGCGGTTCGGCTCGCCGAGGCAGGGCTCTCAGAGCCGCGTGCTGGCCCAGCTGACCAGCAGCGCCAGGCCCAGGCAGGCGGTGCCGAATCGGTAGAAGAACAGGTTGATCCGCAGGGTCGCCTCGTCCATCGGCAATGCCGCCTCCCCCGCCTCGCCCTCCGCGGCCCAGCGCGCCAGGGCGCGACGCTCGCGTGCGCGGGTGGCCAGCAGCAGCCAGGCGCCGGCGACACCGAAGAACAGCGCAAGGCCGTTCACGGCCTGGGCGGGATGGGCGAGGAACAGCGCCCACAAGGCTTGCAAGGACATCGATAACCTCCGCAACAGGACCACACGCCGGGGCTACCGAATAACGCCTTGGGTGAGCTGATGACAGGACGGACCGTCGGGGACGGCAGGGAAGGACTGGTCGAATTCTATCCAGAATGCATGAGCGACGGCCAGCGGCACCCGGGTTGTCGCGACGAAGCGCAGCGGTTAGCAGCAATCCGTCTAAAAAAGGCGCGGCCTCGCCAGAGTGACCGACTAGTCTGAAAGTGCTTTGCCGGTCACAGAACCCCACCCAGGCAAACGACAACACAGGAGAGTCGTCATGCTGGAAACCGCACCCCACGAACATAACTATCTGATCGACCACCTGGACGAGATCGAGGCCGTGATCGTCGATCTTTCCTTCAATGTCCAGGACGACCGCTGGCTGGTGTACTGCACCGCCTGCGGCCATGAACACCTCGACCTGCCTGAGACCGACGAACGCATCAGCATCGGCGAGCCGGACCCGTTCCACCAGGCCGCCTGAGTTTCCCGAGCGCATGAAAAAGCCCGGCATCCGCCGGGCTTTCTCGTTACCGCCGGCTCATTGCTGGCCGAGGGTCTGAGCGATGGTCGGGTCCTTGAATACGCGGGTCAGGGCGTCGCTGAGCACCTCGCTGACCAGCTTGCTGTTGGTCGCCTGGTTCGGCGCCATGCCGAAGCGCTGGTTCAGCGAGGCGCCATAGCGACCGGTGTAGCGCCGGCTGCTGTTCTGCACGTCGGCGCGGAAGGTCGCGGTGATGTCGGCCTGGGTGACGTAGACGCCGTCCTTCGGCGACTGGTACTTCAGCTCGGCCAGGGTCAGGGTCAGTTGCGGCGCGTTGTAGGCGTTGGCCGAAGGCGTGTAGCCGAGCAGGCGCACGGCCGTCTCGGCCTGGGCCTGGAGCTTGGGCACCACGTCCTCGCTACGGACGGTCAGGGTGCTGGTATCGGCGTAGAGGCCGCCGCGAGTGCCCAGGGACGGGCCGGGACGGCCATCGACCACCTTGACCACCACCGGCTGGCCATGGCCGACTGCGGTCAACGGTCCTTTAAGGACCGGTTGCGGGTCCAGTTGTTGCGGGCTCAGGGCGCAGCCGCCGAGAACCAGGGCGCTTGCGGTCATCAGGCTGAGCAACAGGCGATGCAGCATGCTCATCTCTCCATGGGTTGGGCACGAATGGCCGGCAGTATAACGGCGCCGCGAAAGCACCGCAGCATTGCCTTGGACGTTCGCCACGGGGCGCGGTTCCTCGCCTGTGGCAGGTGGCGCAGGGCACGCATGCCCGGCGTTTGGCAGATACGGCGCGGCGGATTGTCCCAGGGGGCTTTCGCCGGCGGGCACTTCGTGACCGGGAATGGGAAAAAAGTCTAAGGAGCGGGGTATTTTTTGATTTTCACCGTTATAATCGCCCCCCGATTATAAGGACGCCTCCTGATCGGGTTCCGGCCCCCGCGCCATCCCCCCACAGAGAGCCGCCAGTAGAGCGCTGCCCCATGAGGCAGACGCCCTGAAACGCCTGTAGCGAGTTTTTCGGCAAGGAATGCCGCATGACCCCGCACGATTCTGCGAAGGCATGCCCGCGACAGACGAGCCCTTCCGGCCCATGTCTCCAAAAGAGCGTGGATCGAAGGTATTTCACTACTTCACGAGAGTGTGGCGAGCAATGAAGAGTTTTGCGTCGGTAAGTGCGCCATTAGCGCTTGAAACAGCCCCCCGCAGACGCGACCGCAGCGGATACCTCATGACCAGAGCCTGACGGCCCGTTCCGTCGCGAATGTGCTTGCACGACCGGATGCCCGCATGGGCCAGCCAGGCTGCCAGATCGCCAGCCCCGCGCCCGGCATCCATAGGCGATGACGCCCGGCGTCCCGCCGTTGTTGCGAAGAATCGGACATGACGGCTCCCTCCGCCGCTGCCTGCCGGCCCGTACCGGCCTCGGCCCCGCCCCGTCTGTCGTCAATTTGGTGCTGAAGATTTTGGAGAAGCGTTAATGGCGCAAAACGATCACGAAACAGTCGACATGCTGCTGGTAGGCGCCGGCATCATGAGCGCGACCCTGGCGGTCCTGCTCAAGGAACTCGACCCCAACCTGAAGATGGAAGTCGTCGAACTCCAGGAGTCCGGCGCGATCGAAAGCTCCAACCCGTGGAACAACGCGGGCACCGGCCACGCCGGCCTGTGCGAGCTGAACTACACCCCGCAGTCGGCCGACGGCAGCATCGACATCAAGAAAGCCGTGGGCATCAACACCATGTTCGAGGTGTCGAAGCAGTTCTGGTCGCACCTGGTCGCCAAGGGCACCTTCGGCTCGCCGAAGACCTTCATCAACCCGGTACCGCATCTGAGCTTCGTGCGCGGCAGCGAAGGCATCGCCTACCTGAAGAAGCGCTTCGAATCGCTGACGAAGCACCACGCTTTCGAGACCATGGTCTACTCCGAGGACAAGGCCACCCTCGCCGAGTGGATGCCGCTGATGATGCCGGGTCGTCCGGCCGACGAAGCGATCGCCGCGACCCGCGTCGAGGGCGGTACCGACGTCAACTTCGGCGCCCTGACCAACCAGCTCCTGCAACACCTGGCGCAACAGCCGGGCGCGCAGATCCGCTACAACCAGAAGGTCACCCACCTGCGCCGCGCCGATAACGGCTGGCGGGTCACCGTCAAGGACACCCGCAACGGCGGCGACCGCGAGATCCAGGCACGCTTCGTCTTCCTCGGCGCCGGCGGCGGCGCCCTGCCGCTCCTGCAACTTTCCGGCATCCCGGAAGGCAAGGGCTTCGGTGGTTTCCCGGTGAGCGGCCAGTGGCTGCGCTGCGACAACCCGGAAATCGTCAAGCAGCACCAGGCCAAGGTCTACAGCCAGGCCGAGGTCGGCTCGCCGCCGATGTCCGTGCCGCACCTGGACACCCGTGTGGTGGACGGCAAGAAATCCCTGCTGTTCGGCCCCTATGCCGGTTTCTCCACCAAGTTCCTGCGCCATGGCTCGTTCCTCGACCTGCCGCTGTCGGTACGCCCGGGCAACATCCTGCCGATGCTCTCGGTGGCCCGCGACAACATGGACCTGACCCGCTACCTGATCGGCCAGGTCATGCAATCGCCGGAACAGCGCCTGGAAGCCCTGCGCAAGTTCTACCCCGAAGCCAGGGCCGAGGACTGGCGCCTGGAAGTCGCCGGCCAGCGCGTGCAGATCATCAAGAAGGATCCGAAGAAAGGCGGCATCCTGCAGTTCGGCACCGAGCTGGTGGCCGCCCACGACGGCTCCATCGCCGCCCTGCTGGGCGCCTCGCCGGGCGCCTCGGTGACCGTCTCGATCATGCTCGGCCTGATCGAGCGCTGCTTCCCGGAGCAGGCCCGCTCGCCGGAGTGGAGCGCCAAGCTGAAGGAAATCTTCCCGGCTCGCGAGAAAGAGCTGGAAAGCGACGCCGAGCTGTACCGCAGCGTCAGCAGCCGTTGCAGCGAGGTGCTGGAACTGACCGCGAAGAACGACGTGCAGGCCCCGGTCAACGCCGAGTGAGCCGCGCGCTATGGAACAAGCCGCCTTCGGGCGGCTTTTTCATTTGTGGAGTCAGGCGCCGGCCTCGCAATTGATCATCCAGGACACCCCGAAACGGTCCACCAGGGTACCGAAACAGGGCGACCAGAAGGTCTTGCCCAACTCCAGCTCGACCCGCCCGCCGTCCTCCAGCAAGGCGTCATAGCAGCGCCGCGCCTGCTGCGGGTCGCGGGTATTCAGTGAAAGGGAAATCCCGGAGATCGGCTGCAACGCCGGCCCGTGCCCGTCCGAGGCCATGATCTGGCTGTCGCCGATCTGCAGGTTGGCGTGCATCACCTTGTCGCACCAGCCTTCGGGCACCACCACCGGACCGGGCGCCTCGTCGAAACGGAACAGGAAACTCACCCTGGCACCGATGGCGTGTTCATAGAAACGCAAGGCCTCTTCGCAACGGCCGTTGAAGCAGACGTAGGGCTGGACGTACATGGGAACCTCAGCAGGCTGTTTTTCCTGTGAGTGTAGAAAAGCAGCAGCCGACAGGCAGCCTCTCGCAGAGCGAATAACGCAGTCCTGGCCATTCGCCCTTCCCCGCCGCCCTGGCGATCCGCGACCGCGGCGGGGCCCGCGCGGCGTCTATCGACCCTTGCCACCACCAGCCGCCATTCGGATGCTGGCGTTCTCCGACGGGCGTGACTCGGCGGACCGCGCAACGAAAAAACCCGCCGAAGGGCGGGCTTTTCGCTGCATGGCCGGCTCAGGCGCCCTTGGCCGCCTGCAGCGCTTCGATGTAGGGCACGGCCTGGCGCTGGTCGGCGACCAGGGCGACGAAGTCGTTGCCCTTGGCGTCGCGCGCGTCGAGATCGTAGCCGGCCTCGCGGAAGAAGGTGAGGAAGCGCTCGAAGTCGTCGATGCGCAGACCGCGATAGGCCTTGATCAGCTTGTGCAGCGAGGGGGGGGTGTCGTCGGCCGGCTCGACGCCGAGGAACAGCTTGATCGACTCGTCACTGATCTCTTCGCCAATGATCTGTTTCTTGTCTTTGCGCATCGCTTTCTCTCAACGGCTCTGGGGCCGGGCTCGCCCGGCGCGGGATAAGGCCAGGCAGTTTACTCCCGGCGCGCGGCGAGGCTCAACGCGCGCGTACCGCGCCGGTGTGCAGGTCCGCCCAGACATGGCCGTTGGGATAGGCGAGGAACTGGCAATAGACCGTCTGGTTGCGCAGCAGGTCGAGCAACGCCGGGTACTGCGCCAACGGGTAGTTGAGCGTGAGGGTGCGGGTCCCGGCATCGTAGACCGGCTTCTTCAGGCTCTTGCCTTCGCTGTCGAACTGGATCAGCACCTGGGCCAGGGTCGCGCCCTTGCTCAGCGGTTTGCCCTTCAGGCGCAGCAGGGTCGGCGTGGTGATCGGGATCGGCTGCTGGTTGGACTGCCGCTGGTTGCCCAGCACCACGCTGTACTCGGTGATCTGGATCAGTTGCTGCTGCTCCGGCGCCTCCTGGCGCAACTGGCCGTCGTCGGGCGGCAGGAAGCGCGCGTGCATCGGGGGATTCTCGGCGGCCAGGCCGGCCAGACTGACGAACAGGAGCAGGGAGCCGCACAGGCTACGGGCGAACATCGGGACCTCCGGACAGGGCGAGCCGGCACTCTAGCATGGCTGCCGACCCGCCGCCGAAGCGAAGCGCTCAGGCGAACTGGGCGCGCATCCAGTCCCGGTAGGCCGGCGCATCGGCGCTGCCTTCGGCAGGCGCCCAACTGGCGAACTCGCCTTCGCCGAGCGGGCGGTAAGGCCCGGCCTTGCATTCGAACAGGATGCTGTCCGGCTCCAGCACCACCAGGGCATGGAACACCCCGGGCGGCAGGTCGACACCGGGGCAGTCCCCAGCGGCGCTCAACTCGCGCTTGTCGAGGAGTTCCCCGTCCTCGGCGAAGACCAGCAGGCCGAGACGGCCCTTGAGCACGATCAGCGCCTCGGCCTTGCCCGCATCCAGGTGCCGGTGCGGCGGGATGTAGGTATTCGGCTGGAGGCCCACCGCCATGCGGTGGCAGGGCTCCTCCATGCGGTGGAAGTTGTGATGCTGGCGACCACGCGGCGCGTTACCCGCCCCGCTCGCCAGTTCGGCGAACAATTGCTGGTCGAGGTAGCGCGGTCCGGCCATCTCAGAGCCCCTTGACCGCGAAGATGCCCGCGGCGTTGCGCCAGTAGCCCTTGTAGTCCATGCCGTAGCCGAACACGTAGCGGTCGGCGCAGTAGAGGCCGGTGAAGCTGGCCTTGAGGTCGGGCCGGGCCTTGCGCTCGTGTTCCTTGTCCACCAGTACGGCGGTGTGCACCGCGCGTGCGCCGGCATGCTTGCAGAAGTCGATGATCGCCGAGAGGGTGTGCCCTTCGTCGAGGATGTCGTCGATGATCAGCACGTCACGGTCGATGAAGGAGATTTCCGGCTTGGCCTTCCAGAACAGTTCGCCGCCGGAGGTCTCGTTGCGGTAACGGGTCGCATGCAGGTAGGACAGTTCGAGGGGGAAGTCGAGCAGCGGGAGCAGCTTGCCGGAGAAGATCAGGCCGCCGTTCATCACGCAGAAGACCACCGGGTTGGTCTCGCCGAGATCGCGGTTGATCGCCTCGGCGACGCGACCGATGGCTGCCTCGACCTCGTCGTTGTTGAACAGGCAGTCGGCTTCCGCCATGACTTGGCGGATGTGCGCGAGATCGACGGACATGGTGCTTCTCCCTGGCTGGGCTGAGAAAAAGTCGGCAAAGGTACTCATCCGGTCGCCATCGGGCAACCCCCGGCGGTCGAGTGCGAATCAGAATAATGGTCCAGACTGTGCGGAATGCATTACGCTAGCGCAATTTTTTTGCCCGCCCCCGTTGGAGACAGTCGCCCATGCCCGTACATGAGATCCGCCACCCCCTCATCCGCCACAAACTGGGCCTGATGCGCCGTGCCGATATCAGCACCAAGAACTTCCGCGAACTGGCCCAGGAAGTCGGCGCCCTGCTGACCTACGAGGCGACCAAGGACCTGCCCCTGGAACAGTACGAAATTCCCGGATGGGCCGGCCCGGTGACGGTGGAGAAGATCTCCGGGAAGAAGATCACCGTGGTGCCGATCCTGCGCGCCGGCATCGGCATGCTCGACGGCGTGCTCAGCCTGATTCCCGGCGCCAAGGTCAGCGCGGTCGGCGTCGCCCGCAACGAAGAGACCCTGGAAGCACGCACCTACCTGGAAAAACTGGCGCCGGACATCGCCGAGCGCCGCTCGCTGATCATCGACCCGATGCTCGCCACCGGTGGCTCGATGGTCGCCACCATCGACCTGCTGAAGAAGGCCGGCAGCAAGGAAATCCGCGCCATGGTGCTGGTCGCCGCCCCCGAGGGCATCGAGGCGGTACGCAAGGCCCACCCGGACGTGATCATCTATACCGCCTCGATCGACGAGAAGCTCGACGAGAACGGCTACATCATTCCGGGCCTGGGCGACGCCGGCGACAAGATCTTCGGTACCAAGCAGAAGGAAGCCTGAACATGGGCGATGCCTTCCAGGAGCCGCTCTGGCGCCAGGTGCTGTCAGGCGCGCAGATGCTGTTCGTCGCCTTCGGCGCGCTGGTGCTGATGCCGCTGATCACCGGTCTGGATCCCAACGTCGCGCTGTTCACCGCCGGCCTCGGGACCCTGCTGTTCCAATTGGTGACCGGGCGCCAGGTACCGGTGTTCCTCGCCTCCAGCTTCGCCTTCATCACCCCGATCATCCTCGCCAAGGGCCAGTTCGGCCTGGCCGCGACCATGGGCGGGGTGGTCGCCGCCGGCTTCGTCTACACCTTCATGGGCCTGGCGGTGAAGATCAAGGGCACCGGCTTCATCGATAAACTGCTGCCGCCGGTGGTGATCGGCCCGGTGATCATCTCGATCGGCCTGGCGATGGCGCCGATTGCGGCGAACATGGCGATGGGCAAGGCCGGCGACGGCAGCGAGTTGCTGCCGTACCGCACCGCGATGATGATCTCGATGCCGGCGCTGCTCACCACCCTGGTGGTGGCGGTATTCGGCAAGGGTATATTCCGCCTGGTGCCGATCATCGCCGGCGTGCTGGTCGGCTTCGCCCTGTCGTTCGTCTTCGGCGTGGTCGACACCGCCGCGATCGTCGCCGCACCCTGGCTGGAACTGCCGAAATTCACCGCGCCGGAATTCAACTGGCAGGCGATCCTGTTCATCGTCCCGGTGGCCCTGGCCCCGGCCATTGAGCATATCGGCGGGGTCATCGCGGTGGGCGGCGTCACCGGCCAGGACTACCTGAAGAAGCCCGGCCTGCACCGCACTCTCCTCGGCGACGGCCTGGCCACCTCGGCTGCCGGCCTGTTCGGCGGACCGCCCAACACCACCTACGCGGAAGTCACCGGCGCAGTGATGCTGACCAAGAACTACAACCCGAAGATCATGACCTGGGCGGCGGTGATCGCCATCACCCTGGCCTTCGTCGGCAAGTTCGGCGCGATCCTGCAAAGCATCCCGGTACCGGTGATGGGCGGCATCCTCTGCCTGCTGTTCGGCACCATCGCCTCGGTCGGCATGAACACCCTGATCCGGCACAAGGTCGATCTCTCGGAAGCACGCAACCTGGTGATCGTCTCGGTGACCCTGGTGTTCGGCATCGGCGGCGTGCTGATCGGCAGCGGTACCGGCCCCGACGACATCGGCCTGAAGGGCATCGCCCTGTGCGCCATCGTCGCCATCGTCCTCAACCTGTTGCTGCCGGGCAACGACGGCTGGCAGAACAAGGCGCTCGACGAACAACACAAGGATTCACACTGAAAACAACGGACGGAACACTTCGCTGTTCCGTCCATTTTCCACCCGCCACGTTATTTTCAAAAGCATGTAGCCAATCGCTTACTACTTTGTAATTAAACTTCCCTGTATTTTCCAAATAATCACGTCATCTAACTGGCAGAGGCTTATTCGCGCTGCTATATAGCCAGTCAAGCATGACTGGCGAGCCGCTCTGCGCCGCACCCGGCGCGTCACCAGCCATGAACTTCGAGTTTGGCGGATATATAAGGCCGATCATTTAAAGTCGTGGGAACTTTATTTATCCGCCAACATCGTCCTGCGCCACCGACATTCGTTATCGACAGGAAGTTAGAGATGAATAAACGCATTCCGGCAGTCTTGTTGTTCTGTGCCTGCGCCAGCCTGCTGGGCACCGCCCAGGCCGCCGGTACGCTGATCGGCCAGGTCGGCGTGCAGATGGTCATCGGTGCCGGCTGCACCATCATCAACGGCAGCGTCAGCGGCGGTATCAACCAGTGGGGAACCCTGGACTTCGGCAGCCATTCCGACCTCACCAACGTGGTCGACGCGCAGACCGTCGGCACCAGCGGCAATATCCAGATCCAGTGCAGCACCGGCCTGACCCCGAGCCTGACGGTGAACGCAGGCCTGCACGCCAGCGGCGGCCAGCGCTACATGCAGAACACCACCACCACCAGCAGCACCATCGCCTACAACATCTATTCGGACGCCGCGCGCAGCGCGCTGATCCAGGCCAACACACCGGTGGACATCTCCTCGGTCTCCACCGGCACCGCGGTCAACATCCCCCTCTATGGCCGCGTGGTGCCCACCGGACAAAGCACACCCACGCCGACGGCGGGGACCTACACCGACACCCTGCTGGTCACCATCGCCTGGTAAGACGCGCCGCCAGGCGCGGCGCCAGGCAGCATGGTCCTGGGGGACCGATGAGCCTGAACCGCTACTTCACCGGAGGACTGCTCTGCCTGCTCGGCTGCAACCCGGCAAACGCGCAGACCGCCACCATCGTCCTGAGCGCCACGCTGCTCCCGGCCTGCGAGGCAGGTAGCGTCGGCAGCGGCGGCGCGATCACCTTCGGCACCCTCGACTTCGGCCAGTACGCCTCCCTGAACAACGCCATCAGCGCCACCAGCCAGCAAGGCGCAGGCTCCATCCGGGTCAGGTGCGTCAGCGGCCAGACCTATGCGATCACGCTCGACGGCGGGCTCTACGGCAGCGTCGCCACGCGGCGCATGGCGAACATCGCCAACACCGCCCTCACCCTGACCTACAACCTGTACAGCGACCGCCCCGGCGGCATCGTCTGGGACAACACCACCGGCGTTGCCGCCACCGGCAACGGCAACGACCAGTGGTACCCCATCTACGGCCTGGTGCCGGCACAGACCACGCCGGTCGCCGGGACCTACCGCGACACCGTCAACGTGACCATCAGTTGGTGATGCCGATGTCCAGCCGGCGTCTATTCCTGTCGCTTCTCCTGCTCCCGCTGCCGAACCTGGTCGCGCATGCCGATCCATCGCCGATCAGCCGCGCCTTCCAGGTCCAGGCGGTGGTCGCCAACGGCTGCGCCTTCGGCACCGCCATCAGCAACAACGCCTATGACCTCGGCACCCTGAGCTTCGGCACCCTCGGCAACCTGGCCAGTCCGGTTAACGTCGCCAGCAGCTCCGGGGCCGGCTCCATCGTCCTGACCTGCACTCCGGGAATGACCGTCTCCGTCGCCCTCGACTACGGGGTCAATGGCGGCAGCAGCAGCCAGCGCTACCTGAAGCGGGTGAGCGGTAACGAGACCCTCGCCTACCAGCTCTACCAGGATGCCGCCTACTCCCAGGTCTGGGGCAACGGGGCACTCGCGCGGACCATCGCCAACTTTCCCGCCAGCACCCAGACCTACACGGTATACGCGCGCCTGTTCGCGGTCGGCAGCCTGCCGTCCGCCGGCAACTACCGCGATACCGTCACCGTCACCCTTTCGTTCTGAGCCGTCATGGAGGATCACATGCCCAGTCCACACCTACCTCTCCGCCCCGGCCGCTGGCTTGCGGCGCTGCTGGCGCTGTTCCTGGGCGGCCCGGCACAAGCCGCCAGTGCGGTGCTGATCTGGCCGATCAACCCGGCCATCGAAGCCGACCAACCGGCCACCGCGCTGTGGCTGGAGAATCGCGGCAAGCAACCGGTGACCCTGCAGGTGCGCGTGCTCGG
Organism: Pseudomonas sp. HMSC065H01; assembly: GCF_001815235.1. Classification (NCBI taxonomy): domain Bacteria; kingdom Pseudomonadati; phylum Pseudomonadota; class Gammaproteobacteria; order Pseudomonadales; family Pseudomonadaceae; genus Pseudomonas; species Pseudomonas sp. HMSC065H01. The sequence continues at coordinate 27,918 of NZ_KV819930.1, forward strand.
CTGGTCCCAGGCGGATTTCCAGGACGTCTATCGCAACCAGCAGGCAGTGATTCCCAGCCCGCCCTTCGTCAAGGTCGAGCCGGGCCGCCGGCAGCTGGTCCGGCTGATCCGCCAGGGCGGCCAGCCCAGCACGCCGGAGGACGCCTATCGGGTGCTGATCGACGAAGTGCCCGACGGCAGCGCGGGGCAGACGCAACGAAGCCCCGGTCTCGCCCTGCAGTTCCAGATGCGCTATTCGGTGCCGCTGTTCGTCAGCGCCGACGGCGTCTGGACCCAGCCGCGCAGCGATGTCGAGCGCGACCCGGCCGACGCGACCCGGCCGAAGCTGGCCTGGCGGCTGGTCGAGGAACAGGGCAAGCGTTACCTGCAGGTGCGCAACGAGGGTAGCGTGCACGCCCGCCTCAGCCATGTCCGCTGGGAGGGCAACGGCCGCAGCCTGGCGCTGCTGGACGGCCTGCTCGGCTACGTGCTGCCCGGCCGGCAGATGCGCTGGCCGCTGCCGCCGGGGCTGCTGCCGGACGCCGGCATGACCCTGAAACTGCAACTGGCGGACAACGACGCGCCGATCAGCGTTCCCGGCTACTGAGGCGGACGTCGGTCCCGTGCCTCGCCCGTGTCAGCGGCGCTCTCGCCACCACCGCTCGCTACTGATCGGCCTGGCGCTGCTCTCCCCTGTCCATGCGGCGGACTACCTGGCCGGACTGCCGCCGCCGCAACCCGCTCCGTCCGGCGGCAGCAACGTCCTCTACTACCTGGAACTGGTGATCAACGGCCGCGACAGCGGCCAGGTGGTGCCGGTCAACGCCGCCGATGGCCATTACCTGCTCGACGCCGCGGCCCTGCGCGAAGCCGGCGTGCGCCTGCCTGGCAACCCCGCCGGACAGGTCGCGGTGGACGCCCTGCCCGAGGTCCGGGCGGACTATGACAGCGCCAGCCAGCAACTGCACCTGCAAGTGCCGCCGGACTGGCTGCCGGAGCAGCGCTTCGACGATCCCGGACTGGTCGCCCGCGCCCCGGCGCGCAGCAGCCTCGGCGCGCTGTTCAACTACGACCTGTACTACTCGGACCCCGCCGACGGCGCCACGCCCTGGCTTTCCGCGCTGCTCGAGCAACGCCTGTTCGACGGCTTCGGGGTGATCTCCAACACCGGCGTCTACACCCGCTATTTCGGCGACGCCGACAACCTCGACAGCCGCTACCTGCGCTACGACACCTACTGGCTGTACAACGACGAACGCAACATGCACAGCTACCAACTGGGCGACTACGTCAACGGCGCGCTGAACTGGACCACCCCGGTACGCATGGGCGGCTTTCGCTTCGCCCGCAACTTCGGCGTACGTCCGGACCTGGTCACCTATCCGCTGCTGCGCTTCGACGGCCAGGCCGCCGTACCCAGCACCGTCGACCTGTTCATCAACGGCTACAAGGCCAGCAGCGCCGACCTGCAACCCGGTCCCTTCGCCATCAGCAACGTGCCGTACATCAACGGAGCCGGCGAAGCCACGGTGGTGACCACCGACGCCCAGGGTCGACAAGTGGTGACCAGCCTGCCGTTCTACGTATCCAACACCCTGCTGGCGCGCGGCCTGAGCGATTTCGACCTGTCCGTCGGGCGCCTGCGCGACGACTACGGCCTGCGCAACTTCTCCTATGCCGACAACGCCGCCAGCGGCATCTACCGCTACGGCGTCAGCGACCGCCTGACCCTCTCCACCCACGCCGAGGCCGCCAGCGACCTGCGCCTGCTCGGCATCGGCGGCGACATCGCCGTGGCCACCTTCGGCACCCTCAGCCTGGCGGCCAGCGGCAGCGACGGCCAGGGCGACAGCGGCCAGCAATACCTGCTCGGCTACTCCTACTATTCGCGACGGCTCGGCCTCAGCCTGCAACACATCGAGCGCAGCGCCGGCTATGGCGACCTCGGCACCCTGAACGGCGAGTACCAGTTGAGCCGGCGCACCGACCAGGCTACCGCCAGCCTGACCTTCGACGAGCAGGGCACCATCGGTACCGGCTACTTCGACATCCGCGCCCGCGACGGCAGCCGCACGCGCCTGGCCAACCTCTCCTACAGCCGCCCGATCGGCAGCCGCAGCAGCTTCTACCTGGCGCTGAACAAGGATCTCGACGGCGACGGCTACAGCGCGCTGATGCAACTGGTGATTCCCTTCGACATCAACGGCCTGCTGAACATCGGCGTCACCCGCGACAGCGACCGACGCTACAGCGAGCGGGTGATCTGGAGCCGCTCCACGCCGAGCCAGGGCGGCCTCGGCTGGAACCTCGGCTATGGCGGCGGCGCCAGCCGCTACCAGCAGGCCGACCTGACCTGGCGCATGCAGAACGTGCAACTGCAGGGCGGCCTTTATGGCGAGACCGGCAACTACACGCGCTGGGCCGATCTCAGCGGCTCGCTGGTATGGATGGACAACGCCGTGTTCGCCAGCAACCGGATCAACGACGCCTTCGTCCTGGTCAGCACCAAGGGTTATCCACAGGTGCCGATCCGCTACGAGAACCAACTGATGGGCAGCACCGACGACAACGGCCACCTGCTGGTGCCCTGGGTCGCGGCCTACTACCCGGCGAAGTTCCAGATCGAGCCGCTGGACCTTCCGGCCAACGTCAGCGCGCCCGAAGTCGAGCAGCGCGTGGCGGTACGCCAGGGCAGCGGCCTGCTGCTGGATTTCCCGATCCGTGCCGTAGTCGCCGCCAGCATCAGCCTGGTGGACGAGCGCGGCGAACCGCTGCCGCTGGGCAGCCAGGCCGAAGAAACCGGCAGCGGCCAGCGCGCCAGCGTCGGCTGGGACGGCCAGGTCTATTTCGAAGGATTGCAAAGCGACAACCAGCTACGCGTGGTCCGCCCCGACGGCCGGGCCTGCCAGGCACGCTTCCGCCTGGACACGCGCAAACCCACCGTCAGCCAGGTCGGCCCGCTGACCTGCTCGGCCCCGATCGGAGATACGCCATGAGCCGCCACTCCACGTCCGCCTGCCTGCTCGGCTTCGCTACGCTCTGCGCCAGCCCGTTGCTGCTCGCCGCCTGCACCACCAGCTCCGGCACCGGCAATTTCGGCAGCCTGAGCTCGTTCACCGTGGCCAGCACCGCCCAGACCATCACCGGCACCACCGGCTTCAAGTGCACCGGCAGCCTGTTGTCGATCCTCAGCACCAACACCATCGACGCGACCATCGCCAGCACCGCCAATCCGCTGGGCACCACGCCGCGGCTGTACAACGCCGCCAGCGGCACCTACCTGCCCTACAGTATCTGCAAGGACAACGGCTGCGGCACCGTCTACAACGTCGGCTCGACGGTACGCTGGAGCAGCACCACCTTCCTCGGCATCCTCGGCCTGTTCAACGCCACCGACGGCAGCCTGCCGCTGTACCTGCGCACCGCCACCGGGGTGACCCTGCCGGCCGGCACCTATACCGATACCATCGGCCTGAACTGGGCCTGGCACCTGTGCGCGGCGGGCATCGGCCCAGTCTGCGTATACGACGACGGCACCGCCAGCAGCAGCGTCAACGTTACCCTGACGGTGCTCAAGGACTGCTTCATCGACAGCGCTCCGGACCTCAGCTTCGGCAGCGCCGCGCTGGTCTCGGCCTTCACCGCGGTGAACCAGAACATTGGCGTGCGCTGCACCCTGAACGCCACCTATACCATCGGCTTCGACAACGGCAACAACTTCAGCGGCGGCTGGCGGCGAATGCTCAGCGGCGCCAACGCGATCCAGTACAACCTCTACAAACCGGGAGACTCGACGGTCTGGACCACCAGCAACACCCAGGCAGGCACCGGTAGCGGCGCCGCGCAGAACGTGCCGTACCGGGCCATCGTCAACCCGGCCCAGGGCAACGTCCCCGCCGGTACCTACAGCGATACCGTGCGGGTCATCCTCACCTACTGAGTCAGGCCGGCTGCCGGGACGCCTTCCAATCCTCGCCGCCCTCGCCTTCCCGTCGCAGGCTCCAGTCCTTCAGGTGCTCCAGGCTGGCGCGATAGGGCTTGAGGCCGATCCCCAGCAGGACCACCGCACCGAGCACCGCGGCCAGGGTCACCAGCAGCAGCGAGTAGCGCAGCGCCATGTCGTCGGCGAAGACGAAATCGGTGACCAGCGCCACCGCCGTCGGGCCCACGCCGAGACCGAACAGGGTGACCACGAACAGGTAGATCGCCGAGGCCTGGCCGCGCATCGAGTTGGGCATGATCTCCTGGATCGCCGCCGGGGCCACGCCGAACGGCATGCTCAGGAAGAACACCGTCGGCGCCATCAGCGCCGCCGCCCAATTGGCGTTGTCCAGCAGCGGATAGACCAGGGTGAAGGGAATCACCGCCCAGGCGGCGAGCAGCCCGACGCGCATGTTCGCGTCGCTGCGCCCGCGCTTCGCCCAGTAGTCGGCCAGGCGCCCGCCGAAGACGATGCCGAGACAGCCGAACACCGCGACGATGCTGCCGTAGACCACCCCGACATGACCGGCGTCCCAGCCGTGGGTGCGGACGAAGAAGGTCGGCACCCAGGCGCCGCTGCCGTAGCCGGCGAAGGACAGGCAGGCGAAACCGAAGTTGTGGCAGAGCACGGTCTTGCGGTTGGCCCGCAGGTAGGCGCCGACCTCGCCCAGCGGCACCGCCACGCCTGCGCCGACTCCGCGCCGGGCCGGCTCGCGGATAGCCAGCAGCAACAGGCAGAAGAGCACGCCGGCGGCGCCGAGGATGAGGAAGATCAGTTGCCACGGGCGCACCTCGCCGAACAGCGGCAGATGCACGTCGCCCTGGGCCGAGGCGAACTTGATCACCAGCCCGCCGAGCAGGAAGGCCAGCCCCGAGCCCAGGTAGATGCCCATCGAGTAGACGCTGATCGCCGTCGCCCGACGCTCGCGCGGGAAGCTGTCGGCGATCAGCGAATAGGCCGCTGGCGACAGCGCCGCCTCGCCGACCCCGACGCCGACCCGGAAGGTGAGGAATTGCCAATAGCTGCGCGCCAGACCGCAGGCCGCGGTCATCGCGCTCCACACCAGCACGCCGAACAGGATCAGGCCGCGCCGGCTGCGGTTGTCGGCCATGCGTCCGAGCGGGATACCGCAAAGGGTGTAGAACAGGGCGAAGGACAAGCCCATCAGCAGGCTCATTTCCGTATCGCTGATGGCCAGGTCGCGGCGGATCGGGCCGACCAGCAGGTTGAGGATCTGCCGGTCGATGAAGGACAGCACATAGGCGACCATGAGGATCGCCACCGTGGTCCAGGCCGCAAGGTTGGAGGGATAGCCGTTATTGTTGTTATGCATGCCGAACTCCTGGACGCCGCCGAAGCGGCGGATGCGAAGGGAGGGTCGACAGGCAGGATAAGCCGGCAACATCCGGGCTTATACCCAGGGCAAGGGACTATAGAACTGCTGAATGCGGGAAGCGGGTTCCGGCGAATGACCGCCAGGTCATTCGCCGCCGCATGCGCTCAGAGCCTGTCCAGCATCTCGCGAGCTGGGCGGGGAAGCGGAGCTGACGAGCGGCAAATGAGCACTTCAAAGCCGTCATACCGCGCCGCGCAGCGGATCATGAACAGGCTCTCAGAGCGGCCTGGCCAAGCGCCCGCTCATCTCGGCCAGGGCGCCGACCCAGGCGGGGTGGTCGTTGAGGCAGGGAATCAGCACCAGGTCCTCGCCGCCGGCACTGATGAACTGCTCGCGGCCGCGCATGCCGATTTCCTCCAGGGTCTCGATGCAGTCGGCAACGAACGCCGGACACATCACCAGCAGGCGCTTCACCCCGCGCTGCACCAGTTCGTCGAGCTTGGCGTCGGTATAGGGCTCGATCCACTTGGCGCGCCCCAGGCGCGACTGGAACGACACCGACCAGCGCCCCTGCTCCAGGCCGGCGCGCTCGGCGAAGGCCTCGGCGGTGCGCAGGCACTGGCTGCGGTAGCAGAGGGCGAGGGCTTCGGGGCTGACGTTGCGGCTGTTCTCGGCCTGCAGGTCGTGGGCAGGATCCTTCACCAGCTTGCGGATGTGCCGCTCGGGCAAGCCATGGAAGCTCAGCAACAGATGGTCGTGGGGCTGCTGCAGGTACGGACGCACGCTTTCCACCAGGGCATCGAGGTAGACCGGCTGGTCGTAGAACGGCGGCAGCGTGCTGACCTCCAGGCCCAGGCGATGGGCGGCGATCACCCGGCGCACCTCCTGTTCGGCGGTGGTCGTGGTGCTGTCGGCGAACTGCGGATACAGCGGCGCCAGGGTCACCCGCCGGATACCGCGGCGCGCCAGGTCGAGCAGGACCTTCTCGATGGCCGGCTGGCCGTAGCGCATCGCCAGTTCCACCGGTCCATGCGGCCAGTGCGGCTTCATCGCTTCCTGCAGGCGACGACTGAGGACGATCAGTGGCGACCCTTCGTCCCACCAGATCGAGCTGTAGGCGTGCGCCGACTCGGCCGGACGCTTGATCAGGATCAGCGACACCAGCAGGCGCCGCAGCGGCCAGGGCAGGTCGACCACGTAGGGATCCATGAGGAACTGGTCGAGATAGCGGCGGACATCCTCCACCCGGGTCGAATCCGGGGAGCCCAGGTTGAGCAACAGCAGGGCATTCTCGGTCATGCCTGATCCTTTCGTCGGGCGGCCAGGACATCGGCCAGCGCCACGTCCAGGTCGGTGAATTGAAAACGGTAGCCGGCGTCCTGCAAGCGTTGCGGCAAGGCTCGCTGGCCGCCGAGCAGCAATCCGGACATTTCTCCCAGCCCGAGGCGCAGGACGAACCCGGGGGTCGGTATCCGCGCCGGCTTGTGCAGCGCCCGGCCCAGGGCCTTGGCGAAATCGCGGTTGCGCACCGGGTTGGGAGCGCACGCATTATAGGGACCGCTGGCATCGGGCCGCCGCAAAAGAAAATCGATCAGCTCGATTTGATCCTCGATATGAATCCACGGCATCCATTGCCGGCCGTCACCCAGCGGTCCGCCCAGGCCGAGCCGGTAGAGCGGCAACAGGCGCCCGAGGAAGCCGCCCTCGGGGGCCAGCACCAGGCCGGTGCGCAACAGCACGACACGGGTGCCGAGCTTCTCCGCCTCGCGGGCGATCTGCTCCCAGGCGAGGCATAGCTCGCTGGCGAAATCCTCGCCGGCCGCCGCCCCCTCCTCGGTCACCGGGCGCTCGCCGCTGTCGCCATACCAACCCACCGCAGAACCCGATAACAGAAGGTCCGGGCGCTGCTCGCGAGCGTCCAGCCATTCCACCAGGCGCTCGGTAAGGCGTACCCGGCTTTCCCACAGCAGCGCCTTGCGCTTGTGACTCCAGGGTTTGTCCGCGATCGGCTCGCCGGCCAGGTTGACCACCGCGTCGAGCGGCTGGTCGCCGTACTCGTCGAAACGATCGATGCCGCGCACGCCGACGCCGCACAGCGATTCCACCTGCTGCGGCCGCCGGCTGAACACGGTCAGCCGGTGCCCGGCCTGTCGCCAGCGGGCGCACAGGCGGCGCCCCATCAGGCCGGTACCGCCGGTCAAGAGAATGTGCATGGCTGTCTCCTCGTTTTGCCTGCGTGCCCTTTCAGTCTGGACCCTGGACATCGATCTGCCCGATGACCGTGCATCCTCCCCCCATTCCAGCGTTATCCTGTGGATGGAAGATCCGTCGGCTCCGGCCGGGGAACCCTGGCGTCGTTTTCGACTCAGCCAAGGAACAGGGCTTGCATCGCACTGGTGCCTTAGTGAACGGCGCCAGCCGTCTATTCTTCAGATAACTCGGTTGATACTTCCGAACGGAACGTCTGAAGGTTCGACAGGCCAGGAAGCGAGCCGTGCGCCGCAGGCGCGCCATCGGCGCGATGCAAGGTGCGCCTCGAAGCACGCGCAATACTGTACATTAAATCAAGCTTGTACAAGAAACCTGATTCGCCTGTCCAGACGCTACACAACCAGAGAGGCATGTCATGAGCGTCCCCATCGCCATCATCGGTACTGGCATCGCCGGGCTTTCCGCCGCCCACGCATTGAGATCCGCCGGCCAGACCGTACAACTGTTCGACAAGGGCCACGGCAGCGGCGGCCGCATGGCCAGCAAGCGCAGCGAGGCCGGCACGCTGGACCTCGGCGCGCAATACTTCACCGCCCGCGACCGGCGCTTCCTCGACGCCTTGCAACACTGGCGCGAGGAAGGCTGGGTGGACGAGTGGAAACCCGCTCTCTACCAATACCGCGACGGCCAGCTGAGCCCCTCCCCGGACGAGCAGCCACGCTGGGTCGGCATCCCACGGATGAGTGCGATCACCCGCGCCCTGCTCACCGATCTGCAAGTGGTCTTCTCCTGCCGCATCACCGAGGTCTTCCGCGGCAAGCAGCACTGGCACCTGCAGGACGCCGAGGGACAGAACCACGGTCCGTTCAACCAGGTCCTGATCGCCATCCCCGCTCCCCAGGCCACGCCGCTGCTGGCCAGCGTGCCGAAACTGGCGGCCACCGCCGCGAGCGTGGTCATGGAGCCGACCTGGGCGGTGGCGCTGGGCTTCCGCGAGGTACTCGACACCCCGGTGCAGGGCTGCTTCGTGCACGACAGTCCGATCGCCTGGCTGGCCTGCAATCGCAGCAAGCCGGGGCGCGACACCACCCTCGACACCTGGGTGCTGCACGCCACCAGCCAGTGGAGCCGGCAGCACATCGACATGGCCAAGGAGGACGTGGTCGAGCACCTGCGCTGCGCCTTCGCCGAAGTGATCGGCTGCGCCGTACCGGAAGCCGCCTTCAGCATCGCCCACCGCTGGCTCTATGCACGCCCGGCGGAGGCCCACCAGTGGGGCGCCCTCGGCGATCCCGACCTGGGCATCTACGCCTGCGGCGACTGGTGCTCCAGCGGCCGCGTCGAAGGCGCCTGGCTCAGCGGCCAGGAAGCCGCGCGGCGCCTGCTGGAACATCTCTGAGGGGATCGGGCCGTCGCCTGGCGGCCCGATGTGACAAGAAAATACCTATACAAATACATTGACCTGTACAAGATAAGTTCTAGGATGTGTCGTATGACCGCCTGGCTGTCGAGCTGCGCGCGAACCTCCTTTCCCCTCGGGAGACGACACCGATGCACGAATCTCACCCTTCCCTGACGCCCCGACTCGGCATCAGCGCCTGCCTGCTCGGCGAACCGGTGCGCTTCAACGGCGGCCACAAGCGATCCGCGCTTTGCGAGGAACTGGCGCGACACGTCGAGTTCGTCTCCTTCTGCCCGGAACAGGCCATCGGCCTGGGCACGCCGCGCCCGGCGATTCGCCTGGAAGGCACTCCGGAAGCCGCCGAGGCGCGGAGCCGCGACGGCCTGGCGGTCGGCGGAGCGCTCGCCGAATATGCGCGGAGGGTGGCGCAACGGGCGGATACGCTGGACGGTTTCATCTTCATGCAACGCTCGCCGTCCTGCGGGCTGCAACGGGTCAAGGTCTATCCAGAAGGCGGCGGCGCGCCGCGCGCCGAAGGCCGTGGACGCTTCGCCGCAGCCCTTTGCGAAGCCTTGCCGGAGCTACCGGTGGAAGAAGAAGGCCGGCTGCACGATCCGGTCCTGCGGGAGAACTTCCTCACCCGCGTGTATGCCCATGCCCACTGGCAGGCCCTGCGCCAGCGCGGCCTCAGCCATTCGGCCATCGTCGCCTTCCATAGCCGCTACAAGTACCAGTTGCTGGCCCATTCGCCGGAGCACTACCGCAGCCTCGGCCGCCTGCTCGGCGAAGCCGGCCACTACCAGCCGGAAGCCCTCGGCACTCGCTACTTCGGCGAGCTGATGCAGGGCTTGCGCCGCTGCGCGACCCGCGGCAGCCATGGCAACGTGTTGCTGCACCTGAGCGGCTACCTGAAACGCGACCTCGCAACCGAAGACAGGCGTGAATTGCGCGAGCTGATCGAGCAATACCGGCATGGCAGCGTGCCGCTGGTGGTACCGCTGACCCTGCTAAAGCACCACTTCCGTCGCCACCCGCATGCATACATCGCCCAGCAGGCCTACCTGCAACCGCACCCGACCGAACTCGGCCTGCGCAACGCGCTCTAGGATTTCCCGATGAACTCGCCCCACCTCGAACGCGGCGGCCTGCCGATCCGCGAAGTCACTCGTCTGACCGGCGTCCATCCGGTCACCCTGCGCGCCTGGGAGCGCCGCTATGGCCTGGTGGTGCCGCAACGCACCGGCAAGGGGCACCGGCTCTACAGCGAAGAGCAGGTCGAGCGCATCCGCCGGATACTCGTCTGGCTCGAGCGTGGCGTCGCCATCAGCCAGGTGCGCGCGCTGCTGGAGCGTCCGGAGGAAACCCCGGCGGCGGATGTCGAATCCCCCTGGGAACGCCTGCACGAACAGCTGCTGGACGCCATCGCCGCGCTGGCCGAGCGACGCCTCGACGATCTGTTCAACCAGGCCGCGTCGCTCTATCCGGTAGCGACCCTCTGCGAAAAGCTTCTGCAACCCTTGCTGCAGCACCTCGAACGACGCTGGCAGGGACAGTTCGGCGCGCGCATGGAGCGGGCCTTCTTCTTCTCCTGGTTGCGCAGCAAGCTGGGCGCCCGCCTTTATCACCAGCAACGGCTGCAACAGGGCGCGCCGCTGCTGCTGGTCAACCAGTCCGAGCTGTCGCTGGAACCGAACCTCTGGCTGTGCAGTTGGTTGCTCGGCAGCGGCGAGGTGCCGCTGCAGGTCTTCGACTGGCCGCTGCCACCGGCCGAACTGGCCCTGGCCTGCGAACGCCTGGAAGCTCGCGGCGTGTTGCTGTACGCCAGTCATCGCCTCAATCCGGAGCACCTGCCGCGCCTGCTGGCAGGGGTGAGCTGCCCGGTGGTGCTGGTCGGACCGGCCGTGGAGATCCAGCGCGAAGCCTTCGAAACCTTGGCGCTAACTGGCCTGCTGCTGGCGAGCACGCCCCTGGAAGCCCGCCGCCTGCTCGGCGAACGAGGTCTGTTGAACCCATGAACGGACTTCCGATGAACCTGATCTGGTTTCGCTGCGACCTGCGAACCACCGATAACAGCGCGCTCCTCGCCGCCGCCGATGGGCGCCCTTGCGTGGCTCTCTACCTGCTCAGCCCGGCGCAGTGGCGGGAACACGACGATGCGCCCTGCAAGGTCGACTTCTGGCTGCGCAACCTGGGCGAGCTGCAACGCCAGCTCGCCGCGCTGAACATCCCGCTGCTGGTGCGCGACTGCGGCCACTGGCGGCAAGCCCCGGAAGTCATCGGCCGGCTCTGTCGGGAACTGGGAGTCGGCGCGGTACACGTCAACCAGGAATACGGGGTGAACGAGGAACGCCGCGACCAGGCCGTCGGCCAACGCCTGCGTGAACAGGGCGTGGCCTTCCACAGCCACCTCGACCAGCTGTTCTTCGCCCCCGGCTCGGTGCTGACCCGAACTGGCGGCTATTTCCAGGTGTTCAGCCAGTTCCGCAAGGTCTGCCACGAACGGCTGTACCAGGCCCTGCCGGGTGTCCGCCCGCGTCCGCAGCCCCAGCCACCGCACGCGCTGGCCAGCGACCCGCTGCCGGATGCCGTGCCCGCCTTCCCGCGGCCGGCCGATAGCTTGCGCCGCCTCTGGCCGGCAGGCGAAGAGGTAGCGCAGGAACGCCTGCGCGACTTCGCCGACCAGCATCTGGCCGACTACCATGAACGGCGCGACTTCCCGGCGCTTCCCGGCACCAGCCAACTGTCGCCCTACCTGGCCGCCGGCGTACTCTCGCCCAGGCAATGCCTGGACGCCGCGCTGGTTGCCAACCGCGGCGAGTTCAGCGGCGGCCAGCAAGGCGCCGCGACCTGGATCAACGAGCTGCTCTGGCGCGAGTTCTACAAGCACATCCTGGTCGGCTACCCCCGGGTCTCTCGGCACCGCCCCTTCCGCGAGGAGACCGAAGCCCTGCGCTGGCGCCAGGCCCCGGCGGAACTCGAAGCCTGGCAACAGGGGCGCACCGGCATACCGATCATCGACGCGGCAATGCGCCAGTTGCTCGCCACCGGCTGGATGCACAATCGCCTGCGGATGGTGGTAGCGATGTTCCTCAGCAAGAACCTGCTGATCGACTGGCGCGAAGGCGAACGCTGGTTCATGCGCCACCTCATCGACGGTGACCTGGCGGCGAACAACGGCGGCTGGCAGTGGAGCGCATCCACCGGCACCGACGCGGTCCCCTACTTCCGCCTGTTCAATCCGCTCTCGCAGTCCGAACGCTTCGATCCACGCGGCGAGTTCATCCGCCACTGGCTGCCGGAACTGGCCGGCCTGGAGCGCAAGGCGATCCACGATCCGTCCAGCCTGGGGCTGTTCGCCGGGGTCGACTATCCACGGCCGATGGTCGACCTGAAGGCCAGCCGCGAACGGGCGCTGGCGGCTTTCCGCAACCTGCCGCCGCGCGATGGTCGCGCGTAGGGCGCGTCAGCGAGCTATCGCCTCCCGCCAAATGGCTCGCTCTTTCCATAGGGCGGTGCGGCGTGGCGGAAGAATCGCAGGCATGAAAAAGCCGGGATGAACCCGGCTTTTTTCGCCCGTGCCGACTAGATCGGGATCTTGTAGAACAGGCTGTAGGACTCGATACCGTCGTTCGGCTGTTTCAGGCCGGCGTTGGAATAGTGGATCGCCCGAACGCCGACCGACTGGCCGTTGGCGAACTTCAGGCCGGCGCCGATGCGGTCTTCGAAGTTCAGGGAGGAACCCAGGTTCTGGTCGCCGACACGGGTGCCGGAGAACGCCGCCACGCCGATACCGGCCTCGATGAATGGCTTGATCGAGTCGCCGGCGAACTCGTAGACGAATACCGGAGCGAACGACAGCGAATGCTTGCCGGCGCCTTCATCGCCACCTTCCCAATAGGTGTAGCCCGCATCCCAGTAGCCGGTCAGGCGCCCGGTGGAGGTCTGCCACCAGCTCTTGTCCCAATCCCAGCTCAGGCCCAGGCGATAGGTCATGCCCGACTGGCCGGTCGCACCGACGGCGGCCGAGACGTCCGCCGCCTGGGCGGACGCCACGTGGACGGAGGAAAGTGCGGCCAGAACGGCCAGCGGAAGTAGTTTCTTCATTGAAACGTCCTTTTCGAAAGTTGCATGAAAGCCCCCGCATTCAAGCTGCGCATTATAAGAGCGCACTTACTAAAGCAGATACTAGACCAAACGCTTTAGTTCAAAAAATCGCTGACACGTCTGCCAGGAACGACTAAACGACTAATTTTCCTACGCTTTCCGGGCTTCCCCAGAGGATCGGCAGGATCCTTTCCATCTCCTCCGGCAGCGCGCTGGTCCAGAAACGCGGCGTCGCGGCCTGGCCAGAGGCCAGTAGCGCCCGCGCCGACAATACGCGCTCCAGCTGCCGGGCGACAGCCGCTCCCGTATCGATCACCGCCATCTCCGCCGGGATCAGCTCGGCCAGCAGGGGTTTGACGAAGGGATAATGAGTACAGCCGAGGATCAGCGTATCGCAGCCCTGTTCGAGGATGGGCGCCAGCAGGCGTTCCAGCAGTGCCCGGGTTTGCGGCCCATAGAGATCGCCGGCTTCGATGCGCTCGACCAGCCCCGGGCAGGGCTGGGTGAAGACCTGTACGTCGCTGGCGAAGCGGTCGAGCAAGGCGGCGAAACGCGCGCTCTTCAGAGTTCCGGTGGTGGCCAGGACGCCGACCCGACCGTTGCGGGTGGCCGCCGCGGCCGGCTTCACCGCAGGCTCCATGGCCACCAGCGGCACCTGCGGATAACGTTCGCGCAATTCCGCCGCAGCCGCAGCCGTCGCGGTATTGCAGGCCAGTACCAGAGCCTTGGCGCCCTGCTCCAGAAGGAAATCACCGATCCGCTCGCAGCGTTCGCGGATGTACTCCGCGCTCTTCTCGCCGTAGGGCACATGGGCGTTGTCGGCGACGTAGAGCAACGATTCGGATGGCAGGCGCGCGCGAATCTCACGCAATACGCTGAGCCCGCCGACCCCGGAATCGAAAACGCCGACCGCGGCCGACTCAACCGCCATGGCGTTGCCCGCAGACGGCACAGGAAGGATCGCGACGCACCCGCAATTCGCGGAAGCGCGTGCCGAGGGCGTCCACCAGCAGCAGGCGGCCCACCAGCGGTTCGCCGAAACCGGCCAGCAGCTTGAGCGCCTCCAGCGCCTGCAGGCTACCGACCAGCCCCACCAGCGGACCGATCACGCCAGCCTCGCTGCAGGTCAGCTCGGCCTCGCTGCCGTGCCCGTAGAGGCAGTGGTAGCAGGGGCTTTCGTCGCGGCGGGTATCGAATACCGAAAGCTGGCCCTCGAGACGGATCGCCGCGCCGCTGACCAGGGGCTTGCCGGCGCGCACGCAGGCGACGTTGACCGCCTCGCGGGTGGCGAAGTTGTCGGTGCAGTCGAGCACCAGGTCGACCGCCGCCACGGCGGCATCGAGGGAGTCCTCGTCCAGCGCGGCGCTATGGCTGACCAGGCGGATCTGCGGATTCAGCGCGCCCAGCCGGCGCATCGCCGACTCCACCTTGCCGACACCGACGCTGGTGCCATCGTGGATGACCTGCCGTTGCAGGTTGGTCAGGTCGACCGTATCGAAATCCGCCAGGTGCAGCTCGCCGACCCCGGCCGCGGCCAGGTACAGCGCCACCGGCGAACCCAGGCCGCCAAGACCGACGATCAGTGCGCGGCTGCGCTTCAGGCGCAGCTGGCCCTCGACGTCGACCTGCGCCAGCAGGATCTGGCGACTGTAGCGCAGCAGTTCCTCGTCGCTCAGCATGCCCATTGTCCGAGAGTGATCCGCTCGTTGCCGCCGAGGTCGCGCAACGTATGTACCCCGGCGAAGCCGCGGGCGCCGAGCAGTTCGCGCACCGCCGCCCCTTGATCATAGCCGTGCTCGAGCAGCAACCAGCCTTCGTCCAGCAAATGCTGCGGCGCCTGGGCGACGATCTGGCGGATATCGTCGAGGCCATCGCTACCCGCGACCAGCGCGCTCTTCGGCTCGAAACGCACGTCGCCCTCGCTCAGGTGCGGATCGCTGGCAGGGATATACGGCGGATTGCCGACGATCATCCGGAAGCGTCGGCCATCGAGAGCGGAGAACCAGTGGCTGCGGCGCACCTCGACGTTCTCCAGGAGCAGCCGCTGGCGATTGCGCTCGGCCAGCGCCACGGCCTCTTCCACGCGGTCCACCGCAGTCACCGTCCACAGCGGCCGTTCGCTGGCCAGGGCCAGGGCGATGG
Organism: Pseudomonas sp. HMSC065H01; assembly: GCF_001815235.1. Lineage (NCBI taxonomy): Bacteria > Pseudomonadati > Pseudomonadota > Gammaproteobacteria > Pseudomonadales > Pseudomonadaceae > Pseudomonas > Pseudomonas sp. HMSC065H01. Next base: position 43,074 of record NZ_KV819930.1, read on the forward strand.
CGCCGGTGCCGGTGCCCAGGTCGAGCACGGTAGCGGTGTCCGCCGCGAGGGTCGCCAGCGCGGTTTCCACCAGCAGTTCGGTGTCCGGGCGCGGGATCAGGGTGTGTGGCGCGACCTCCAGGTCCAGGCTCCAGAAGCCCTGGTGGCCAAGTATGTAGGCCACCGGCTCGCCGTTGCGCCGACGGGCGATCCAGTCGTCGAACCGCTCGTTGGCCTCGCGCGGCACGATGCGCTCCGGCCAGGTACGCAGGAAGCTGCGCGGCTTGCCCATCGCCGCCGCCAGCAGCAACTCGGTGTCGAGCCGGGCGCTGGGCGAATCGGGCAGTTGGGAATCCTTGAGAAGGGTACAGATAGTGGTCATGTCAGTCGCCCAGGGCCGCCAGTTGATCGGCCTGGTATTCCTGCAGCAGCGGCTCGATCACCTGTTCCACCGCGCCCTCCATCACCTCGCCCAGGGAGTACAGGGTGAGGTTGATGCGATGGTCGGTGACCCGCCCTTGCGGGAAGTTGTAGGTACGGATGCGCTCCGAGCGGTCGCCCGAGCCCACCAGCAGCTTGCGCGTGCTGGCGATCGCCTGCTGCGCCGCGGCCTGCTGCTGGTCGTTGAGCTTGGCCGCCAGCCAGGCCATGGCCTTGGCGCGGTTCTTGTGCTGCGAGCGCTCTTCCTGGCACTCGACCACGATGCCGCTGGGAATGTGGGTGATGCGCACCGCCGAGTCGGTCTTGTTGACGTGCTGGCCGCCGGCACCGGAGGAACGGTAGGTGTCCACCCGCAGGTCGGCCGGGTTGATCTCGATCGCTGCCTGCTCGTCCGGCTCCGGCAGCACCGCGACGGTGCAGGCGGAAGTGTGGATCCGGCCCTGGGATTCGGTTTCCGGCACCCGCTGCACGCGGTGCGCGCCGGACTCGAACTTGAGCTTGGCGTAGACGTTGTCGCCCTCGACCCGGGCAATCACTTCCTTGTAGCCACCGTGCTCGCCCTCGTTCTCCGACAGCGTCTCGATCCGCCAGCCCTGGCGCTCGGCGTAGCGCGAATACATGCGGAACAGGTCGCCGGAGAAGATCGCCGCCTCGTCGCCACCGGTGCCGGCACGGATCTCCAGGAACACGTTGCGGCTGTCGTTGGGATCCTTCGGCAGCAGCATGCGCTGCAGGCTGTCGCCGAGGGCGGCGAGGCGGCCGCGCGCTTCGGCGACCTCCTCCTCGGCGAGGTCGCGCAACTCCGGGTCGCTGTCCTTGAGCAACGCCTGGGCACCCTCGAGGTCGGCCTGCACCTTGCGGTAGTCGCGGAACGCCAGGATCACCGGTTCGACCTCGGCGTACTCGCGGGAATAGGCGCGGAAGCGGGTCTGGTCACTGATCACCTCGGCGTCGCCGAGCAGCGCCGTCAGTTCTTCGTAGCGATCGCTGAGGACATCCAGCTTTTTCAGCAGAGAAGCTTTCATGCAGGCATAGGTACCGGTCAGTGGCGCGGCGCGCCCTCGTCGAGGGCGAACAGCTCCTGGGCCAGGGCCAGCGCGTCGATGCGGCCCTCGGCGGATATTTTCTTCATCTGCACGCTGGGCGCGTGCAGCAGTTTGTTGGTCAGGCCGCGGGCCAGCTGGGCCATCACCTCGGCGGGGTCGGCACCGTTGGCCAGTTGCCGCTGGGCCTTGCCCAGCTCCTCATCGCGCAGGCGCTCGGCCTGCTGCCGATAGGCGCGCAGCACGTCCACCGCGGCCAGCTCGCGCAGGCGCTGCATGAACTCGGCGACGCCGCTGCCGACCAGTTCCTCGGCGGCCTGGGCAGCGCCCTGGCGGCTCTTGAGATTCTCCGCCACTACTTCGTGGAGGTCGTCGACGCTATAGAGGTAGACGTCGTCCAGTTCGCCGACTTCCGGCTCGATGTCGCGCGGCACGGCGATGTCGACCATGAACATCGGCTTGTGCTTGCGCTGCTTCAGCGCGCGCTCCACGGCGCCCTTGCCGAGGATCGGCAACTGGCTGGCAGTGGAGCTGATGACGATATCGCTGTTGGCCAACTCCTCGGGTATCTCCGAAAGCAGCACCGCATGGGCGCCGAACTGCTCGGCGAGCAGGCTGGCGCGCTCCAGGGTGCGGTTGGCCACCACGATGCGCTTCACGCCTTGCTCGAACAGGTGGCGCGCGACCAGGGTGATGGTCTCGCCGGCGCCGATCAGCAGCGCCTGGCTGCGGTGCAGGTCGCTGAAGATCTGCTTGGCCAGGCTCACCGCGGCGAACGCCACGGACACCGGGTTCTCGCCGATGGCGGTATCGGTGCGGACGGTCTTCGCCGTACTGAAGGTGGCCTGGAACAGGCGGCCGAGCAGCGGACCGACGGTGCCGGCCTCGCGCGCGACGGCGTAGGCCGACTTCATCTGGCCGAGGATCTGCGGCTCGCCGAGGACCATCGAGTCGAGGCCGGAGGCCACGCGCATCATGTGGCGCACCGCGTCTTCGTCCTGGTGCACATAGGCACAGGCGCGCAACTCGTCGAGAGTCAGGCGATGGTAGTCCGCCAGCCAGGCGAGCACGTCGTCCGCGGTCGGATGGTCGATCTCCAGGTAGAGTTCGCTCCGGTTGCAGGTCGACAGGATGGCCGCCTCGCGGCTGGTGGTCAGGCGGCAGAGCTGCTGCAGCGCCTCGACCATCTGTTCCGGAGTGAAAGCCACGCGCTCGCGGACAGCCACCGAGGCGGTCTTGTGATTGATGCCGAGGGCAATGAAGGCCATGCAGGATCGCTGAGCTAATCGGGGAAACGCGCAATTCTCCTACTTCGCCAAGGGCAGGACAACCATTGCCGATATATTGACCCCATAGACAGCTTCGTCGACGCCCGTCCCGGCCCCCTTGGGCTTGCCGGACGGCTTATGTCATGATGGCGCCACCCTCGCAGGTTCAAGGCCGGCTTTCTTCCTCTATGAACAAATCCCTTGCGCTGCTGACCGTCACGCTGCTGCTCGGCGGCTGCCAGTCACTTATCCACAAGACTCCCGATGGCACCCCGCCGGTGGAAGACACCGCGGTCGAGACCAAGGCCAAGCCGGAAAAGTACGCCTCCTTCAGCGAGGACAGCCTGTATTCGCTGCTGGTGGCCGAACTGGCCGGGCAGCGCAACCGCTTCGACATCGCCCTGAGCAACTATGTGGTGCAGGCGCAGAAAACCCGCGACCCCGGGGTTTCCGAGCGCGCCTTCCGCATCGCCGAATACCTCGGCGCCGACCAGGAAGCCCTCGACACCTCCCTGCTCTGGGCGCGCAGCGCGCCGGACAACCTCGATGCCCAACGCGCCGCCGCGATCCAGTTGGCCCGCGCCGGGCGCTACGAGGAGTCCATGGTGTACATGGAGAAGGTCCTCAACGGCCAGGGCGACACGCACTTCGACTTCCTCGCCCTGTCTGCCGCGGAGACCGACCCGGATACCCGCGCCGGCCTGCTGCAGAGCTTCGACCACCTGTTGAAGAAATACCCGAACAACGGCCAGTTGCTGTTCGGCAAGGCCCTGCTGCTGCAACAGGACGGCCGCCCGGACGAAGCCCTGACCCTGCTCGAGGACAACTCCGCAAGCCGCCACGAAGTGGCCCCCCTGCTGCTCCGCTCGCGCCTGTTGCAGAGCATGAAGCGCAGCGACGAGGCCCTGCCGCTGCTCAAGGCCGGGATCAAGGAACACCCGGACGACAAACGCGTGCGCCTCGCCTACGCGCGCCTGCTGGTGGAGCAGAATCGCCTGGACGACGCCAAGGCCGAGTTCGCCGGACTGGTCCAGCAATTCCCCGACGACGACGACCTGCGTTTCTCCCTGGCGCTGGTCTGCCTGGAAGCCCAGGCCTGGGACGAAGCCAGGATCTACCTGGAAGAACTGGTCGAGCGCGACAGCCACGTCGACGCCGCCCACTTCAACCTCGGACGCCTCGCCGAGGAACAGAAGGACACCGCGCGTGCCCTCGACGAGTACGCCCAGGTTGGTCCGGGCAATGACTTCCTCCCGGCGCAACTGCGCCAGACCGACGTCCTGCTCAAGGCCGGTCGCGTCGACGAAGCCGCCCAGCGCCTGGACAAGGCGCGCAGCGAGCAACCCGACTACGCCATCCAGCTGTACCTGATCGAAGCCGAGGCGCTGTCCAACAATGACCAGCAGGAAAAGGCCTGGCAGGCCATCCAGGAGGGTCTGAAGCAGTACCCGGAGGACCTCAACCTGCTCTACACCCGCTCGATGCTGGCGGAGAAGCGCAACGACCTGGCGCAGATGGAAAAGGACCTGCGCTTCGTCATCGCCCGCGAGCCGGACAACGCCATGGCCCTCAACGCCCTCGGCTACACCCTGGCCGACCGCACCACCCGCTACGGCGAGGCCCGCGAGTTGATCCTCAAGGCGCACAAGCTGAACCCGGACGACCCGGCGATCCTCGACAGCATGGGCTGGATCAACTATCGCCAGGGCAAGCTGGCCGACGCCGAGCGCTACCTGCGCCAGGCGCTGCAGCGCTACCCCGACCACGAGGTCGCCGCGCACCTGGGCGAAGTCCTCTGGGCCCAGGGGCGCCAGGGCGACGCCCGGGCCATCTGGCGCGAATACCTCGACAAGCAGCCCGACAGCGACGTGCTGCGCCGCACCATCAAGCGCCTGACCGGCGCCGAGACTCCTTGAAACCATGCGTCTACGTCTTTTCCTCGCCGCCTCCGCGCTGGCCCTGCTCAGCGGCTGCGCCGGCCTGACCTCCCACGAAGCCCTGGAAGGCCAGGGCGATGCGCAGACCTGGAAAACCCACAAGCAGCAGCTCAGCGAGCTGGATGCCTGGCAGATCGACGGCAAGGTCGGCATCCGCGCCCCGCGCGACTCCGGCAGCGGCACCCTGTTCTGGCTGCAGCGCCAGGGCTACTACGACATCCGCCTGTCCGGCCCGCTCGGCCGCGGCGCAGCACGCCTGACCGGGCGTGAAGGCGCGGTGAGCCTGGAAGTCGCCGGTCAGGGCCGCTACCAGGCGGAGTCCCCGGAAGCACTGCTGGAAGAACAACTAGGCTGGCGCCTGCCGGTCTCGCACCTGCTCTGGTGGGTACGCGGCCTCCCGGCGCCGGACAGCAAGAGCCGCCTGACCCTCGACGCCGACAGCCGCCTGGCGCGCCTGGAACAGGACGGCTGGCAGATCGAATACACCCGCTACGCCGAACAGAACGGCTACTGGCTACCCGAGCGCCTGAAACTGCACGGCCAGGACCTCGACGTCACCCTGGTGATCAAGGACTGGCAGCCGCGCCAGCTCGGCCGCTGACATGAGCGTGCGCCTCAGCCTGCCAGCCCCGGCCAAGCTCAATCTGTTCCTGCATATCCTCGGCCGCCGCGACGATGGCTATCACGAGTTGCAGACCCTGTTCCAATTCCTCGACCACGGCGACGAGCTGCATTTCGAAGCCCGCCAGGACGGCCAGGTACGCCTGCACACGGAAATCGCCGGGGTGCCGCACGACAGCAACCTGATCGTGCGCGCCGCGCGCGGGCTGCAGGAAGCCTCCGGCAGCCCGCAAGGCGTCGACATCTGGCTGGACAAGCGCTTGCCCATGGGGGGCGGCATCGGCGGCGGCAGCTCCGACGCCGCCACGACGCTCCTGGCCTTGAACCATCTCTGGCAACTCGGCTGGGACGAGGACCGCATCGCCGCCCTGGGCCTGCACCTGGGCGCCGACGTGCCGGTCTTCACCCGCGGACGCGCGGCTTTCGCCGAGGGCGTGGGCGAAAAGCTCACCCCGGTGGACATCCCGGAGCCCTGGTATCTCGTCGTGGTTCCGCAAGTACTTGTCAGCACAGCAGAAATTTTTTCAGATCCACTGTTGACACGCGATTCTCCCGCCATTAAAGTGCGCACCGTTCTCGAGGGGGACAGCCGAAACGACTGTCAGCCGGTAGTCGAGAGGCGTTACCCAGAAGTTCGTAACGCTTTGATCTTGCTAAACAAATTTGTTTCAGCTAGATTAACCGGCACTGGAGGTTGTGTGTTTGGGAGCTTCCCAAACAAAGCTGAAGCTGATAAAGTCTCGGCCCTTCTTCCAGACCACCTTCAGAGGTTCGTCGCCAAAGGAAGCAACATCTCGATGTTGCACCGGAAGCTGGAAACTCTGGTCTGAGAAAGGAATGCCGAAACGGCATTCGAGCAATACCACAGGGGCGTCGCCAAGCGGTAAGGCAGCAGGTTTTGATCCTGCCATGCGTTGGTTCGAATCCAGCCGCCCCTGCCATTTTCCTCTTCTGTATTTCATCCGGATCCCTTCGGTCGACACAGGTACCTGTAGCGTGTCCAAGATGATGGTCTTCACGGGGAACGCTAACCCCGATCTTGCACGACGCGTCGTGCGTCAGCTGCACATTCCTCTTGGCGATGTTTCAGTTGGCAAATTCTCCGATGGCGAAATCAGCGTCGAAATCAACGAAAACGTCCGCGGCAAGGACGTATTCCTGATTCAGCCGACCTGCGCGCCGACCAACGACAACCTGATGGAACTGGTGGTGATGGCCGATGCCTTCCGCCGCTCCTCGGCCACTCGTATCACCGCTGTCATCCCCTACTTCGGCTATGCCCGCCAGGATCGCCGTCCGCGCTCCGCCCGCGTGGCCATCAGCGCCAAGGTAGTGGCCGACATGCTGACCGTCGTCGGGGTCAACCGTGTCCTCACGGTCGACCTGCACGCGGATCAGATCCAGGGCTTCTTCGATATCCCGGTAGACAACATCTACGGTTCCCCCGTGCTGGTGGACGATATCGAAGACCAGCGCTTCGAGAACCTGATGATCGTCTCCCCGGACATCGGCGGCGTGGTGCGCGCGCGCGCCGTGGCCAAGTCCCTGGGCGTGGATCTTGCGATCATCGACAAGCGTCGTCCCAAGGCCAACCAGTCCGAAGTGATGCACATCATCGGTGACGTCGAAGGCCGTACCTGCGTACTGGTAGACGACATGGTCGATACCGCCGGCACCCTCGGTCACGCCGCCAAGGCCCTGAAAGAGCACGGCGCCGCCAAGGTCATCGCCTACTGCACCCACCCGGTGCTGTCCGGCCGTGCCATCGAGAACATCGAGAAATCCGTACTGGACGAGCTGGTGGTGACCAACACCATCCCGCTGTCCGCCGCTGCCCAGGCCTGTGGCCGCATCCGCCAGCTGGACATCGCTCCGGTCGTTGCGGAAGCCATGCGCCGGATCAGCAACGAAGAATCGATCAGCGCGATGTTCCGCTGAGGCCCAGCCTCGGCGAACGCGCCTGAACGAAAACGCCCCGCTCCGGCGGGGCCTTTGAAATCGCCCGAACGCTGGTCGCAAGCGTTCGGGCGCATTGTTATTTTTGGAGATACACAATGGTCGACTTTATTCTGAATGCCCAAGTGCGTTCCGATCTGGGGAAAGGTGCGAGCCGCCGCCTGCGTCGTAACGCCGGTCTGGTTCCTGCTGTCGTTTACGGCGGCGACAAAGAGCCCCAGTCCGTAACCCTGGAACTGCGCGAAATCGCCAAGCTCCTGGAAAACGAGGCTGCCTTCAGCCACGTGATCGCCCTGAACGTTGGCGGCGCCAAGGAAACCGTACTGATCAAGGCCCTGCAGCGCCATCCGGCGAAAGGCTTCGTGATGCACGCCGACTTCCTGCGCGTGGTCGCCGACCACAAGCTGACCGCCCACGTACCGCTGCACTTCATCAACGAAGAAGTAGCCGTTGGCGTCAAGCAAGCCGGTGGCGAGATCTCCCACACCATCTCCGAAGTCGAAGTTTCCTGCCTGCCGAAAGACCTGCCGGAATTCATCGAAGTCGACATGGCCAAGGTCGAGCTGGGCCAGATCGTTCACCTGTCGGACCTCAAGGCTCCGAAAGGCGTCGAGCTGGTACAACTGGCCCACGGCAACGACCTGGCCGTTGCCAACATCCACGCTTCCCGCGTGGTGAAGGAAGAAGGTAGCGAAGAAGGCGCCGCCGAGTAATTCATTACTCGATCGCCTTTTTATAGAGAGGGGCTCCCGTCGTGACTGCCGTACAACTGATCGTTGGCCTGGGAAACCCGGGTCCTGAATACGACCAGACCCGGCATAACGCGGGGGCCCTTTTCGTTGAGCGCCTGGCGCATGCCCAGGGCGTCAGCCTCGTGGCTGACCGCAAGTATTTCGGCCTGGTCGGCAAGTTCAGCCACCAGGGCAAGGACGTTCGTCTGTTGATCCCGACCACCTACATGAACCGCAGCGGCCAGTCCGTGGCGGCGCTGGCGGGATTCTTCCGGATCGCCCCGGACGCCATCCTGGTGGCCCACGACGAACTCGACATGCCCCCTGGCGTCGCCAAGCTCAAGACCGGCGGCGGACACGGCGGGCACAACGGGTTGCGCGACATCATCGCCCAGCTCGGCAATCAGAATTCTTTCCATCGCCTGCGGCTTGGCATCGGCCATCCGGGGCACAGCAGCCTGGTTTCCGGTTACGTGCTCGGCCGCGCCCCGCGCAGCGAGCAGGAACTGCTCGACACCAGCATCGACTTCGCCCTCGGCGTGCTGCCGGAAATGCTCGCCGGGGACTGGACCCGGGCGATGCAGAAGCTGCACAGCCAGAAGGCCTGAACCACTTTTCTAGCGCCTGTCTGAGCGCGAGGGACATAGCATGGGATTCAACTGCGGCATCGTCGGCCTGCCCAACGTCGGCAAGTCCACCCTGTTCAACGCCCTGACCAAATCCGGTATCGCGGCGGAAAACTTCCCGTTCTGCACCATCGAGCCGAACAGCGGCATCGTGCCGATGCCCGACGCGCGCCTGAACGCCCTGGCCGAGATCGTCAAGCCCGAGCGCGTACTGCCGACCACCATGGAATTTGTCGACATCGCCGGCCTGGTGGCGGGCGCCTCCAAGGGTGAGGGCCTGGGCAACAAGTTCCTCGCCAACATCCGCGAGACCGACGCCATCGCCCACGTGGTGCGCTGCTTCGAAGACGACAACGTGATCCACGTGTCCAACAGCGTCGACCCCAAGCGCGACATCGAGATCATCGACCTCGAACTGATCTTCGCCGACCTCGACAGCTGCGAGAAGCAACTGCAGAAAGTCGCCCGCAACGCCAAGGGCGGCGACAAGGAAGCCCTGGCCCAAAAGGCCCTGCTGGAAAAGCTCATCCCCCACTTCACCGAGGGCAAGCCGGCGCGTTCGCTGCTGAAGAACCTCGGTGACGAGGAGAAGCGCCTGGTGCGCAGCTTCCACCTGCTGACCAGCAAGCCGGTGATGTACATCGCCAACGTCGCCGAGGACGGCTTCGAGAACAACCCGCACCTGGATGTGGTGAAGGCCATCGCCGAGGAAGAAGGCGCGGTGGTGGTGCCGGTGTGCAACAAGATCGAAGCCGAGATCGCCGAGCTGGAAGACGGCGAAGAGAAGGACATGTTCCTCGAGTCCCTCGGTCTCGAGGAACCCGGCCTGAACCGTGTGATCCGTGCCGGCTACGGCCTGCTCAACCTGCAGACCTACTTCACCGCCGGGGTGAAGGAAGTCCGCGCCTGGACCGTCCGCGTCGGCGCCACAGCCCCGCAGGCCGCCGGCGTGATCCACACCGACTTCGAGAAAGGCTTCATCCGCGCCGAAGTGGTCGCCTACGACGACTTCATCCAGTTCAAGGGCGAACAGGGCGCCAAGGAAGCCGGCAAATGGCGCCTGGAAGGCAAGGACTACATCGTCAAGGACGGCGACGTGATGCATTTCCGCTTCAACGTGTAATCCCCTTCCCGTCCCAGGAAAGCCCCGGCCAAGCGCCGGGGCTTTTTCGTTCCCGTCCCTCCTCACCGCCCGCTCTCCGGCGATCCGACCCCTTCCGTCTAAACGATTGAAAGATCAGAAAATTATCTAGCCCCAGGGGTTGACAGCCCCGCCCGAGATACGGAAAATGCGCGCCACTCGGCTACATAGCTCAGTCGGTTAGAGCGCAGCATTCATAATGCTGATGTCCCAGGTTCAAGTCCCGGTGTAGCCACCATATTTTTCAAGGGGTTAGCGCAAGCTAACCCCTTTTCTTTTGCCTGTAGTGACTACAAAGTGACTACGGCGCGCCTACGGCCTCCCACCGCCACCCACGACACCACCTCGATCTCTGGAACAGAAAAGGACTTTCCATGTCGGCTTTTTATATCCTTACCGCCCTCTACTTTATAACGCCAGCAATACTTGCTGTAGCTTCCAATAAAGCCGAGTCATTAAGACTCATAGAGAAAAATAAGCTCTTTAAACTCTCCGAGAATGCCAAGAGCACGAAAAACCTACTCTCCCTTACCATCTGGCTAAGCCTCTACATTGCCGTTCTCGCCACTGGTTATAAATTTTTTACGGGGGACCCATACCGAGGCGTAGCCTTAACTGCCTTTACGATAACCACTATATCCTCTGTAACTCTAAGCTTTGTGTACTTCAAAGGATTTACGATCTATAAAAACATATCCTTCTTGGCCAACATAACTTTGGCCTACATCACATTGTGGGTTACTTGGTATTGCGGAACCATCGCAAGTGAATATATCAGTCGAAAAACAGGACTAAGCGCAACGGAAATGCCTTCAGGTGTAGCGGGACTTACGCTACTTTATACCCCTGTGCTATGGGGAGTGATAATGGTCTATGCTTTTCTAATCCTCTATATCATAGCAGGCATAGTATTCACCCTTAAAAACCCACCAAAAAAAATAAAAAATCTCACGCCTAGTGAAAAACTTAACCACAGTCAAAGTGTATTTATTTCATTAAGCCTCTTCTGCGGCTTAGCCTTCTGCACAACTTTCGTAGCCAGCATAGTAATTGAAACCCCTAGAAGCGAACTATTCAAAAAAATTGAAATGAATATCCTCTATACTTCAGGCTACCCTTTAACAACAAACACATGCAGCCCAGAAGCTCCCAAAGAGCCAAATCGGAGATACGCCATACTTACCTCCGGAAAACTGGCAATCGCAGAAAAGAAAACGGAAACTAAATATTTATATTCAGTCACTGACTGTCGCCAGTAATTCCCCAACCTGAGCTAGCGGAGATAGAGTTAATGCGGATACCAGATGCTCCGGCGATAGGTGCGCATACCGCATGGTCATCGTGATCGATGAGTGGCCGAGGATCCGCTGTAGGGTCAGGATGTCCCCTCCCCCCATCATGTAGTGGCTGGCGAAGGTATGGCGGAGAATATGGGTCATCTGGCCCGGCGTCTGGAACCCGCAACGCTGATAGGCGCAGCGGAACGCGGCGCGGCAGGACATGAACAGGCGGTCAGATCCAGGCATGCCCACCTTGAATATCAACCTCTCCAACTCGTCCGGGATCGGCACTGATCGGCTCTGCCGATTCTTGGTCCGGTGATAGTGCACCTTGCCGCCATGCACAGCGCCCCGCGTCAGGCTTTCCGCCTCTTCCCAGCGGGCTCCCGTGGCGAGACACAACAGCGCGACCGGATAGGTATGGTTATTCGTACTGGCCTTGCACTCTTCCAGCAGTCGAGCGACCTGATCCAGGGACAGAAACGTCAGTTCGACCTGATCCGTCTTGATTTGCCGGACCTTGCCCAGCGGGTTTTCCTTGTGCCAGCAACCCAGGCGAATCAGTTCAGAGAAGACCGCCGACAAGTAGCGTTGCTCGTGATTGACCGTCTCAGGTTTCACCTCGGTCAAGCGACGTTGCCGGTAGCGTGCCCACGCCAACGAATCGAACTCGAACGCCAGGGGGTTCCCTAGCCGCTTCGCCAGCGCCTCGCAGCGCGCCAAGCGTTGCTTGCCATCCTTCAAGGTGCAGCCGTGGAGGTCATACCAAACCTTCACCAGATCGGAGAGACGGTCATCCAGCGGTCGGCCCGTCTCGCCCTTCACGGCGAAAAAATCCTGCTCATAGCGAATCGCGGCAGACTTGGTGGCGAAGCCTTTCTTGCGAATCCTGCGCCCGGAACGACCATTCTCATAGAAGTCAGCCGTCCACGTCTTGCCGTCCTTGCGTACCGTCATATCGCATATCCCTTGCGCAGATAGCGATCACACATCAGCTTGTGTATATGCCTTTC
>NZ_KV819930.1:55209-56162 GCF_001815235.1 Pseudomonas sp. HMSC065H01
AATTTGCGGGCGGACTCAATAGCCTTTTTTGCCGGGACACGCTCCCGCGCGATCAGGCTCACGAACTGGCCGAGGAACATCTCGCAGTTACGCCCGCTGAAGCCCTTGGCAGTCTTGTAATAGCGCCGATACTCGGTGCGCTCGATCAGCGGATCGCACTCGACTTGGACGCGAGCATCCTGGCTGATCAGGCTCCAGAAGGCGTCATACATGCCCTCCCGAGAGAGCACACGGAATGCCTCGCAGGCATAGTTCCACAGCCCCTGTAGGTGCGGGCAAAGGCCCTCGTAGGTGCGGCAGCCGATGACCTCTCCCGAGGCCATACGTGAGCCTTCGGAGAACTGCTGGACGATGGAGTGGTGATAGCGAAACTCGATCCGCCACACCGTTTCCATGGGGTTATAGGCCGGGTCGCCATCGCCGAACGGATCCCCGTTCAGAGTCGCCCACACGCTTTCCCAATAGTCGAGCTTGTCGGTGGCCCGAGCTTGGAGGGTCTTGTTATAGATCGACAGTTGTAGGCCATTGGCCGAGCCGAACATGTACGTCTCGCCACGCCCGTAGACCGAGGCGTTGCCGTCGAACTCGATCCGCTCGATCCCACTGATTTGCCGTACCCGACGCGAGCGGCAGTGCATGCGATCAACGAGATCAGCCGGAGGCGTCCAGCCCTGCACATCCAGGGCGATATGCACGGCTGCTTGGTTGGTCTCGCAGTGACTCAGCACCGCTGCGGCCAAGTCATCCAGCACGCCCTGGAGGATACGCGGGTCGGCGCCGTCAATGGCGTGGGGCGACACCTCGATCTTGAGGTGCGAGCCAATGGTGTCGACCTTGATGTTGTGGTTCTTGATCAGCAGGATCAGGCCCATTTCGGCGTTCTGCAGGCGGTACTGATAGCCAGAGTCGCGACCGATACGACCCTTGGACCACTCGTAGCCGGCGAACTCGAC
>NZ_KV819930.1:56262-60645 GCF_001815235.1 Pseudomonas sp. HMSC065H01
TCGTAGCCGGCGAACTCGACCACATCCACCGATAGGTCGAACAGCGCCATCACTTCCGGACGCAACTTGCCGTTGTACAACTGCCGCACGGTGTCCACGCCACACCGCAGGATCCGCACGCCTGACAGGTCGGTGAACTGTCCATTGAGCGGGTCCATGAAAAGCATCCCCTTCGGGGACTTGTGGAAATCCCCGTTTTCTTCGAGGACCAGTCGGGTTGGATGGATCGGAGTCTTCATGTTCTTTACCCGTTAATGAGGTTCTATGGGGTTGCTGATCGGGGGTTATCTGACGTGTTACAGGGGCGTCGGCCGCGCCTTCGGCCTATCGCTCATGCCTTGCGCTCCCGGCCGGCGGCGCGGCCCGCCCCTCATGGCGGCACCCCTACCGCCGCTAGCGCCGTCATCACCGTCCACCAGTGATGCAGCGCCCAGCCCATCGCCACCGGGACGAGGAATTCCCAATCGATCATTTCTGCCTCCAGGGCCGCGAGGCGTATTCGGAATCGGGAACGATGGTCAGCGGCGTCTGCCCCTTCGGCGAGGCGCCCGCAGAGGCGGCGACAGGCGCTGCCGGAACGATGCTGGCCACCGCGCCGGCCTGCCTCCCGGCACAGGTGACGGTCTGTTTCCAGTCCTCATAGCGAAGCTCTACGACGCACTCGCCCTTGGGCGTCACCCGGTACCCGGAGCCGATCAGTTGCCAGCTGGTGAGTTCCAGGCGCCGGCCCGTGGGATCCTCCAGGGCGAACATGTAAATGTCGCCCCGCGACTTGCGGTAGGCGTGGGCAAGGATGGAGATCCGCCGATCGGCGAAGGGATGGGCGTTCAGATCAACAGGCGCAGCAGCAGACCCATCAGGTACAAGCCCAGGAGGAAGAAAGCTATTCGCAGCAGGACGCGCTGGAGCAGCCACAGCAGCGGGCGCAGCAGGCGCTTGAGCAGGGTCGCCAGGAGCGTCGGCAGGTGTCGCAGCAGCCGGACCGCCAATCGTGCGCAGAGGCCCCATATACCAGACAAAGCCAATAGTGCCGGCCAGCAATGCCAGTAGAAGAACCAGCTTAGGCGACCAGAAGAGGCTCTTGCCCGCCTTGGTGTCCTGGGTCTTGCCGGTGGCCGTGGACTGGTAGAGGGCGAAGGTCTGCTTTCGGATCCGCTTGTACTCGATGATGGTGCCATCGGCGGGCGGACGGTTGAGTTGGGCGTCATGCTGGGCCTCCTTGTAGCGGCCAGGGATGCCGATCACCGCGAGGTTGGAATGCTTGTAGGCCATCTCGCAGGTCATGCGGATATCGTCGCGGATGTAGGAGATGTTCGGCGTGGTGAGGACGATGTCCCAGTTGAAATGCCGGTGCCGGGTCCAGGCGTCGAGCCAGCCCATGGGGCGGTCGGCCGCGTGGGCCGCTTCCGGTCCACCGGGGTAGTCGAAGCGCTCGAGGTCTTTTTCCCGCCAGGACTTGGGAAACAGCAGTTGGGTTTCGTCGAAGATCAGGAAGGCCCCGCGGGGCGCCCACTGAAACCACGTGCGCATCTTTTCGAGGTCTTCCAGCGACTCCAGATCGAGGTTGATGATTTCCGCCGTGTTGGGCAGGTCCGGGAAGACCTGATAGGCCCGCTCCAGGGTGAAGCCGCGCACGTTGGTGATGATCACCCGCCCGTCTTTCAGCGCGGGCACGGCGTCATCCTGGATTGCGCCGGAAGTCTTGTAGGAGCCATTGGGGCCGTGATGGATCTTGATCGACACGGATCACCTCCCAATGAACGGCACGAAGCGCATGCAGAAGCGCGTCGCCGCCGCGACCATGATGATGTTCAGCGCCTGCGGCACGCCGAAGAAGGCCAGCCCCGCCGCAATCGGCCCCGGCAGCGCGGCGTACATGCTGCGGATCATCTGCGGCACGCCAAGGCTGTCGATCAGTTCGCGGGCGGCGGTGTAGCTGACATCGATCAGCAGGATCAGGGTCTGGAGCGCGGCGTACATCGACGCCTTGGTGGCGACCACCAGTCCGTCGCGCACGAAGTCATAGATGCCTTGGGCGAAGAAGTCCCAGATCCACTGGAAGAAGGCGATGATCTGATCGAGAAAACCGGAGAGCCATTCCATAGGGTCAGTCCTTCAGCAGAATGAGGGCGGCGATCAGCGCGGCCATTAGCAGCAGCGCCACGCGCAGGCTGGAGAGTTGGCCGGCGTAGTCGGAGATACAGAGGGAGTAGGACTTGCCCCAAATGGTCATGGACTCGCAGGGCAGCTGCCCGCCGCCTTCCGCCAGGTTGAGGTCGAAGGCGCCCTTCATCTGGTCGACGTTGGCCTTCACCTTGGTCTTGAGTTCTTTCTTGGCTTCCTCGACCTTCTTTTCCCAGGTGGCGATGGCGTCATCCCAGGTGCCGGGCGTGGGTTCCTTGAGTTCGCCGCCGGGGCCTTCGGGGCCGGTGGAGCAGTTCTCTTTCGCCGGGTCGCAGGTGCCGTTGCCATCGCCGCCCGTGCCGCTGCCGTCACCGTCGCCGCTACCATCGCCCCCGCCGTTGCCGTCCCCTCCCCCGCTGCCGTCGCCGCCATTGCCGGTGCCGCCGCCGTTGTTGTTTCCACCGCCATTGCCATCGCCGCCGCCATCGCCATCACCGCCCGGCGTGGTCGGGTCGGTTGGATCCGTGGGATCGGTCGGGGTCTTGACGCAGGTAGTCCCCGACCACGACCAGCCGGGCGGGCAGCCGGGGTCGTTCGGGTCGGAGGGATCGGTGTTCGGAGTGTCGGGCGGGTTCAGCGAATCGCCGGTTTGAGAGAAGGTGTAGGAGTCGGCACCGCAGCTTTGGCCGGTGCCCTTGAGAATGTAGTTGCAGAAGCCCGTCGTGGTGGAGCCTTTGACCAGATAGCAACTGGCCGGGCTGGGATTGCCGCCATACTCACAGCTTTGATAGCAGGCGGTCGGGGCGCCGCCGTCACCGACATAGTTACGGCCTCCCGAGGTAACTACGGGCGAGTCCGGGCCCTTGGCCGGGAACAGTTCGCCTTCCTTACACTCCTTGGGCGGCGGCTCACAAATACCAGTGGAGGCATTGTAGGTATCATCAGCATTGGCACACTGATCCCCCTTTCTAAAAAGCTTCCAGCTAGCGCAGTCATCACAAGTATTAACAACACTAGGGTCTCTACGAGAAACATACACAACAGAACAATATGAATTATCCAACCCATTCATCTTGGGCGTGGCGCTTGTATAGTTCCAATCCGGAGACCTATCCGCAACAACCCGTGCTTTCTCGCATGCTTCGGCAGGAGTGCTAGAGCCACTGGAGGAATACATAACAACCTCCCATATATAAGGGCCCGCAATAGCACTCCGAACAAAGAATAACGAAGGCAACAAGCACGCCGTAAGAAGCGTTACCCTCAGGACAGATATCAATGTCTTAATGCTCATTTATCTTTTCTCCGGGTAATAAAAAGCCCCGCCGGAAACTCCGGAGGGGCTTCCGCCTCGGTCTGTTCGGTTAGAAGAATTCGCCGGTCCGGTACCCGGTGATGAAGGCGCCGGCGAAGAACGCCCCCAACCACACCGACCAGAGCACCCGTTACGCCTTGCGCAACATGCTGTAGATCAGGCCGGCAACGGCCAGGATCACCAGGGCGCCGACGATGTAGCCGCCAATGGCCTTCATATCGCCCTGGCCATCGGTGATCGCCGATTCCACCGCGCTGGTGTCGATCACCCCGGCGAAGGCCGGCAGCGAAGTCGCGGCAGTGACGGAACCGGCGATGCACAGGTTGCGGAACGAGGCGACCGGGCTGAACTTGGCGATGCGTTGCTTCATTGCTTTCATGGTGTTTCCTCTCTACTTGGCTTTACGAAGAAGTGACGCGACCCAGCCAATCAAAAGCCCCGTCACGAACGATCCCAGGACGCCAGCAGCACCGATGCCGAAGGCTTCCGGGGAGAAACCACCGTTGACCAGGATGTCCACGTATCCAGCGGCCTCGGGCGGAATCAGGTAGGCCTGCTGCCATGCGAGTTCGCGACACGCCATGAAGCCCTCGGGGTTCGAGGTCCACGCGGTACACACCTGCACAGCGACAACGCCTGACATAGCGATCAGTCCTCAAACAGCCAGGGAGGCCGCCAGGCCGTCGATCCAGCCCCAGGCGTAGCCGGTGGCCAGACCTACCGCGAACAGCGAGAGATAGCGGAGCATCGCGGCCTCCTACGGCTTACGCCTTGGCGTCCGGGGACTTGTCTTGTTTGTCCTGGCCCTGCGGCTGCTGGGCCGGGCGTGGGGCTTGGGCCTGCACTTGCGGGCGGGCCGGGGCTTGGGCAGTCGGCGCCATCGGCTTGCCGCCCACGGCCAGCAGATCCACAAGGACTTGGGTATTGGTGATCCGGCCGAAACG
>NZ_KV819931.1:0-235 GCF_001815235.1 Pseudomonas sp. HMSC065H01
GTAAGGGCGGCCAGGAACCGGAGGACGATGAGCCGTTCTGATTTCATGGCGACGACGGCCTGCTACATGGCTGCGTGTGGCAGGTCTTAAACAACTGAACTGGGCTAGCGAAGGAGTGGGTTCAAAAGCAGCTGCGCTGGTAGACTTATCCACAGTTGCTGGTAACAAAATCAGCAATCCGCCCTGGGTCAAATTTCAATCGGCAGGGTGGGTCAATTTTCCATCAGCGCCAACA
>NZ_KV819932.1:0-43215 GCF_001815235.1 Pseudomonas sp. HMSC065H01
GATAAGCGGCGGATAACCGCGAGCGGTTATTCACCCTACGGATCAGGGCTTCAGTATGTGGAGGTCTGGCATGCACGAGGTCATCCCCCTCCTGAAGCGCCCCTCAGCTCAATCGAATCCTTCCGCTCGCCACCAGCACCGCATGCCCGGCGATACTCACCCGCTCGCCCTCCAACCGGCACCACAGCTCGCCGCCGCGCGCCGAGCACTGCTGGGCGGTCAGCGACAGTTTGTTCAAGCGCTGGGCCCAGTAGGGAATCAGGCTGCAATGCGCGGAGCCGGTGACCGGGTCTTCGTCGACGCCCATCGCCGGGGCGAAGAAGCGCGAGACGAAATCCTTCTGCAGGCCCCGCGCGGTGACGATCACTCCACGCCAGGGCAGCCGCGCCAGGGCCGCGAAGTCGGGGCGACAGGCGCGCACCGCCTCTTCGGACTCGAGCAGCACCAGCAGCTTGTCGGTGGAGCCCAGCACGTCCACCGGCGGCAGGCCCAGGGCCTGCTCCAGCTCGACGGTGCTACCGACCTCGCTCGGATACTGCGCGGGGAAATCCAGGACCAGCCGCTCGTCCTCGCGGTTGACCCGCAGCGCACCGGAGCGCGAGATGAATTCCAGGCGCTCGCCCGGCTCGTCGTAGACCTCGAACAGTACGTGGGCCGCAGCCAGTGTGGCGTGGCCGCAGAGCGCCACCTCGACGCTCGGGGTGAACCAGCGGATCCGCCAGGCCTCTCCTTCGCGAACGACGAAGGCAGTCTCGGAGAGGTTGTGCTCGGTCGCGATCATCTGCATCAGCTCGTCCGCCAGCCAGGCGTCGAGGCGATAGACCACGGCGGGATTGCCACTGAACGGGCGGGAAGAAAACGCGTCGACCTGGTGGAACTCGAGCTGCATGGCAGACCTCCTGGGAACGATCGCCACAGCATGCCGCCGCAGGCTCCGGGATGGGCGATACAGTGCGATCTTTTCCGATCGTAACAGTGGGACTTCGCCCTGCCTTCGACCCATTGCCCGAGCGGGCGTTTGCGGCGACCTGCCGGCGTTGTGAAGCCGCCGGCAAAAACGCCGCCTTTTTCCGCGAAACGCCGCTCAGGCCTCGCTGCGCACCCGTCGCACCGCGTTCTGCCAGCCGGCGTAGAGTTCGCCGCGGCGCTCCTCGGCCATGTGTGCGGCGAAGCGGCGCTGCAGGTGCCAGTGGCTGGCGATGTCGTCCAGGTCACGATAGAAGCCGGCCTTCAGCCCGGCCATGTAGGCCACGCCGAGGGCGGTGGTCTCGGTGACTTCCGGGCGCTCCACGGTGACGCCAAGGATGTCGGTGAGGAATTGCATCACCCAGTTGTTCACCACCATCCCGCCGTCCACCCGCAGCGCGCTGGGCGGCGTGCCGTCCTGGCGCATCGCTTCGAGCAGGTCGCGGGTCTGGTAGCAGACCGATTGCAGACCGGCGGTGACGATCTCCTTGATTCCGGTGTCGCGGGTCAGGCCGAAGATCGCGCCGCGCGCCTTCGGGTCCCAGTAGGGCGCGCCGAGGCCGGTGAAGGCCGGCACCAGGTAGACGCCGTTGGAGTCGCCGGCCTGGATCGCCAGGGCTTCGCTCTCGTGGGCGTGGTCGATCAGCTTGATGCCGTCGCGCAGCCATTGCACCGCGGCGCCGGCGACGAAGATGCTGCCCTCCACCGCGTAGCTGACCTTGCCGTCCAGACGGTAGCCGACCGTGGTGAGCAGGCGGTTCTTCGAGGTCACCGGCTGCTCGCCGGTGTTCTGGATCATGAAGCAGCCGGTGCCGTAGGTGCTCTTCACCATGCCCGGCTGGAAGCAGGCCTGGCCGATCAGCGCGGCCTGCTGGTCGCCGGCCATGCCCAGCACCGGGATCGCCGCGCCAAGCAGCGACGGCTCGCTGACGCCGAACTCCGCCGCGCAGTCGAGTACCTCCGGCAGCAGGCTGCGCGGGATCTCGAACAGCGCCAGCAATTCCTCGTCCCAGTCCTGGCTGTGGATGTTGAACAGCAGGGTGCGCGAAGCGTTGGTCGCGTCGGTGCGATGGGAGCGGCCGCCGGTCAGGCGCCAGAGCAGGAAGCAGTCGACGGTGCCGAAGCGCAGCTCGCCGCGTTCGGCGCGCTGGCGGGCGCCGGGCACGTTGTCGAGGATCCAGCGCAGCTTGGTGGCGGAGAAATACGGATCGATCAGCAGCCCGGTGCGCGCGCTGACGTTCGCCTCGTGGCCGGCGGCCTTGAGTTCGGCACAGTAGTCGGCGGTACGACGATCCTGCCAGACGATGGCCGGGTGGATCAGGTCGCCGCTGGCGGCGTCCCAGACCAGCGTGGTCTCGCGCTGGTTGGTGATGCCGATGGCGGCGATGTCGGCCGCGCGCAAGCCCTTGCGGGCGAGCGCGTCGCGACAGACCTGGAGGGTGGTCAGCCAGATTTCCTCGCCGTCGTGCTCCACCCAGCCGTCCTTCGGGAAGTACTGCTTGAATTCCTGCTGGCAGCTCGCCACCGGCAAGCCCTGGGCACTGAACACGATGGCGCGGGAGCTGGTGGTGCCCTGGTCGATGGCGAGGAGATAGTGGGACATGGAAAACCTGACAGATTGAAAAGTAAGACGAATGCCGACCGCTAGGCCGGCGGGATTAGCGGCTCATTCACGGCCGATGGCGGCGAACGAACCCTGGGTCAGCTGGGCCAGCACCTCGGCCGCCAGCTCCACTTCCAGCCCGCGCCGTCCTGCGCTGACATGGATGCTCGGGTACTGCCGCGCGCTTTCATCGATGAAGGTACGCAGGCGCTTCTTCTGCCCCAGCGGGCTGATCCCGCCCACCAGGTAGCCGGTAGCCCGCTGCGCCGCCTGCGGATCGGCCATGTCGGCCTTCTTCGCCCCCGCCGCATGGGCCAGGGCCTTCAGGTCGAGACTGCCGATCACCGGCACCACCGCCACCAGCAACTCGCCCTTCTCCGTGGCGGCGAGCAGCGTCTTGAACACCCGCTGCGGGTCCAGGCCGAGCTTTTCCGCGGCCTCCAGGCCATAGGAAGGTGCCTTGGGGTCGTGGCTGTAGCTGAGCACCTTGTGCGCGGCGCGGGCCTTTTTCAGCAGGTCGATGGCAGGGGTCATGGTCACTCCCGGAGAAGAACGTTGGCTGAAAACCGGCGCCTACCTTAAGCCATCGCCGCCCCTGCTGCACGGGCGCCGATGCCGCGGCCCGCGTGCCTCGGTAGCGATATTCGATTGGCCGCGAAAACGAAACCGGAGGGTCGTTTTTCGGACAAACGTTCATCTTCGCGCTTTGACAGCATTCCTTTGTGAATATATTTTTTCGAAACTGAACAATTTTCACGGCTGCCCGCCATAATTACAAGAACAGACAAGAGAGGCCCCATGACCACCGCCGCCCCGACCCCGTCCCTGTTCGGCCAATGCCTGGCCGAGTTCCTCGGCACCGCCCTCCTCATCTTCTTCGGCACCGGTTGCGTCGCGGCCCTGAAGGTCGCCGGCGCCAGCTTCGGCCTGTGGGAAATCAGCATCATCTGGGGGGTCGGCGTGAGCATGGCGATCTACCTCAGCGCCGGCGTCTCCGGCGCCCACCTGAACCCGGCGGTGAGCATCGCGCTGTGGCTGTTCGCCGGCTTCGAGGGGCGCAAGCTGCCGTTCTACATCACCGCCCAGGTGGCCGGTGCGTTCTGCGCCGCAGCGCTGGTCTACACCCTCTACAGCAGCCTGTTCATCGAGTTCGAACAGGCGCAGAACATCGTCCGCGGCAGCCAGGACAGCCTGGCCCTGGCCTCGGTGTTCTCCACCTATCCGCACCCGGCGCTGTCGGTCGGCCAGGCGTTCCTCGTCGAAGTGGTGATCACGGCCATCCTCATGGCGGTGATCATGGCCCTTACCGACGACGGCAACGGCCTGCCGCGCGGTCCGTTGGCGCCGCTGCTGATCGGCCTGCTGATCGCCGTGATCGGTAGCGCCATGGGCCCGCTGACCGGTTTCGCGATGAACCCGGCGCGCGACTTCGGCCCCAAGCTGATGACCTACCTGGCCGGCTGGGGGCCCATCGCCTTCACCGGCGGCCGCGAGATTCCCTATTTCCTGGTGCCGATCTTCGCCCCGATCCTCGGTGCCTGCCTCGGCGCCGGCGGCTATCGTGTACTGATCGCGCGCCATCTGCCGAGCGCCGCAGCGCCCGCCGAAGCCGAGCCGGAGAAGGTTCGCGCTTCCTGACCGCCCGTTCTTTCCTGCCATAGCCACAAGGCCACAGCCATGACCGACAAGCACAACAAGAAATACGTCGTCGCCCTGGACCAGGGCACCACCAGCTCCCGCGCCATCGTCTTCGACCGCGATGCCAACGTGGTCAGCCAGGCCCAGCGCGAGTTCGCCCAGTTCTATCCGCAGGCCGGCTGGGTCGAGCACGACCCGATGGAAATCTGGGCCACGCAGAGTTCGACCCTGGTCGAGGCCCTCGCCCAGGCCAGCATCGAGCACGACCAGGTGGCCGCCATCGGTATCACCAACCAGCGCGAGACCACGGTGGTCTGGGACCGTCACAGCGGTCGGCCGATCCACAACGCCATCGTCTGGCAGTGCCGGCGCAGCGCGGCGATCTGCGCGCAGCTCAAGCGCGACGGGCTGGAAGACTACATCCGCGAAACCACCGGTCTGGTCACCGACCCGTACTTTTCCGGGACCAAGCTGAAGTGGATCCTCGACAACGTCGAAGGCGCCCGCGAACGCGCGCGCAACGGCGACCTGTTGTTCGGCACCATCGACACCTGGCTGATCTGGAAGCTCACCGAAGGCAAGGTCCACGTCACCGACTACACCAATGCCTCGCGGACCATGCTGTTCAACATCCACAGCCTCGACTGGGACGCACGGATGCTCGAGGTGCTCGACATTCCCCGCTCGATGCTGCCCGAGGTGCGCAACTCTTCGGAGGTCTACGGCAACGCCCGGATCGGCGGGGTCGGCGGCGGCGAGCTGCCGATCGCCGGGATCGCCGGCGACCAGCAGGCCGCCCTGTTCGGCCAGATGTGCGTGGAACCGGGCCAGGCGAAGAACACCTACGGCACCGGCTGCTTCCTGCTGATGCACACCGGCGACAAGGCGGTGAAGTCCACCCATGGCCTGCTCACCACCATCGCCTGCGGCCCGCGCGGCGAGGTCGGCTACGCCCTGGAGGGCGCGGTGTTCAACGGCGGCTCCACGGTGCAGTGGTTGCGCGACGAACTGAAGGTGATCAACGACTCCTTCGATTCCGAATACTTCGCCACCAAGGTCAAGGACAGCAACGGCGTCTACCTGGTACCGGCCTTCACCGGACTCGGCGCGCCCTATTGGGACCCCTATGCGCGCGGCGCAGTGTTCGGCCTGACCCGTGGAGTCAAGGCCGACCACCTGATCCGCGCCACCCTGGAGTCCATCGCCTACCAGACCCGCGACGTGCTCGACGCCATGCAGCGCGATGCCGGCGAACGCCTGCGCGCTCTGCGCGTCGACGGCGGGGCGGTGGCCAACAACTTCCTCATGCAGTTCCAGGCCGACATCCTCGGCACCCGCGTGGAACGTCCGGTGATGCGCGAGACCACCGCCCTCGGCGCCGCCTACCTGGCCGGCCTGGCCTGCGGCTTCTGGAGCAGCCTCGACGAGCTGAAGAGCAAGGCGGTGATCGAGCGGGTGTTCGAGCCGGAGTGCGACGAGCCCCGGCGCGAAAAGCTCTATGCCGGCTGGAAGAAAGCAGTGGAGCGCACTCGCGGCTGGGACGACGGCGAACTGTGACGAACTGGCGCCATTCGTCCGCCGCGATGCGGCGAATGGCGTGTTCCCCGGCGCCGCTCTGGCATGCCCTGGGTAACGTTTGCGCGCGGCGGCCGGGTGCCGCCGCGGCGCCCTCTACGACTCATGCACGGCTGACAACGGCCCCCCGCGTGCGGCATTCTTGGCGACTTTCCAGGGTCCCGGCCCGGCAGCACGAGAACAACCCATGAACCTGCCCCCCCGACAGCAAAGCATCATCGAGGAGGTCCGCGAGCGCGGTTACCTGAGCATCGAGGAGATGGCGCAGATGTTCGCGGTCACCCCGCAGACCATCCGCCGCGACATCAACCAGCTCGCCGAACAGGGACTGCTGCGCCGCTACCACGGCGGTGCGGCCTACGATTCGAGCATCGAGAACACCGCCTACACCATGCGCGCCGACCAGATGCGCGACGAGAAGCAGCGCATCGCCGAAGCCGTGGCCAGCCTGGTGCCGGACAACGCCTCGCTGTTCATCAACATCGGCACCACCACCGAGGCCATCGCCCGCGCCCTGCTCAACCACCGCAATCTGAAGATCATCACCAACAACCTGCACGTGGCCGCCACCCTCAGCGCCAAGGAAGACTTCGAAGTGCTGGTCGCCGGCGGCACCGTACGCAGCGACGGCGGGATCGTCGGCCAGGCCGCGGTGGACTTCATCCAGCAGTTCCGCGTCGACTTCGCCCTGGTCGGCATCAGCGGCATCGACGAGGATGGCAGCCTGCTCGACTTCGACTACCAGGAAGTGCGCGTATCCCAGGCGATCATCGACAACGCGCGGCAAGTGTTCCTGGCCGCCGACTCGAGCAAGTTCGGGCGCAACGCGGTGGTCCGCCTGGGCCCGATCTCGCTGGTCAACCGGGTCATCAGCGACAGCCCGCCGCCCGCCGCCATCGCCCGCCTGATGGCACAGCACAAGGTTCACCTGGACCTGGTCTGAGGCATTTCTCCTGCCACGGCGCCGTTCGGCGCCGTGAATGTTCGTTTCAGAAAAACCACCTGCCGCCCCCTCTCCATGCGCCACGACCCTCGGCGGCCGCTTTCCCGCATGCGGAAGAGGGGCGGTTCCCGCGCGGACGGGCAAACCGGTAGCGCCCGGACAACCCTTCGAAATTGAAAAAGCCTGGTGAATCGGGCTGGTCAATAACTGCGCAATCGACTAAGCTATTTTCGAATTCGAACAAAACTACGTTCACTTTCGACTTCAGGGCCTTTCACATGAGTCAAGCGCACACCCCCTCCGCTCCACTCGCCGAAGTCTACGATGTCGCCGTGGTCGGCGGTGGCATCAACGGTGTAGGGATCGCCGCCGACGCAGCCGGGCGCGGCCTGTCCGTGTTCCTTTGCGAACAGCATGACCTGGCCCAGCACACCTCCTCGGCCAGCAGCAAGCTGATCCACGGCGGCCTGCGCTACCTCGAACACTACGAATTCCGCCTGGTCCGCGAAGCCCTGGCCGAGCGCGAGGTCCTGCTGGCCAAGGCGCCGCACATCGTCAAGCCGCTGCGCTTCGTCCTGCCGCACCGTCCGCACCTGCGCCCGGCCTGGATGATCCGTGCCGGCCTGTTCCTCTACGATCACCTCGGCAAGCGCGAGAAGCTGCCCGCCTCGCGCGGCCTGCGCTTCACCGGCAGCAGCCCGCTGAAGGCCGAGATCCGCCGTGGCTTCGAGTACTCCGACTGCGCGGTGGACGATGCGCGCCTGGTGGTGCTCAACGCGATCTCCGCTCGCGAGCACGGCGCCCACGTCCATACCCGCACCCGCTGCGTCAGCGCCCGTCGCAGCAAGGGACTCTGGCACCTGCACCTGGAGCGCAGCGACGGCAGCCTGTATTCGATCCGCGCCCGCGCCCTGGTGAACGCCGCCGGCCCCTGGGTAGCGCGCTTCATCCAGGACGACCTGAAACAGAAGTCGCCCTACGGTATCCGCCTGATCCAGGGCAGCCACATCATCGTGCCGAAGCTGTACGAAGGCGAGCACGCCTACATCCTGCAGAACGAAGACCGCCGCATCGTCTTCGCCATCCCCTATCTGGACCGTTTCACCATGATCGGCACCACCGATCGCGAGTACCAGGGCGACCCGGCCAAGGTGGCGATCAGCGAAGAGGAAACCGCCTACCTGCTGCAAGTGGTGAACGCCCATTTCAAGCAGCAACTCGCGGCCGCCGACATCCTGCACAGCTTCGCCGGCGTGCGTCCGCTGTGCGACGACGAGTCCGACGAGCCTTCGGCGATCACCCGCGACTACACCCTGTCGCTCTCCGCCGGCAACGGCGAGCCGCCGCTGCTCTCGGTGTTCGGCGGCAAGCTGACCACCTACCGCAAGCTGGCCGAATCGGCGCTGACGCAGCTCCAGCCGTTCTTCGCCAATCTCGGCCCGGCCTGGACCGCCAAGGCACCGCTGCCGGGCGGCGAGCAGATGCAGAGCGTCGAGGCGCTCACCGAGCAACTGGCCAACCGCTACGCCTGGCTCGACCGCGAACTGGCGCTGCGCTGGGCGCGCACCTACGGCACCCGGGTGTGGCGCCTGCTGGACGGGGTCAATGGCGAAGCCGATCTCGGCGAGCACCTGGGCGGCGGCCTGTATGCCCGCGAAGTGGACTACCTGTGCAAGCACGAGTGGGCCCAGGACGCCGAGGACATCCTCTGGCGCCGCAGCAAGCTCGGCCTGTTCCTCTCGCCGAGCCAGCAGGTGCGCCTCGGCCAGTACCTGCAGAGCGAGCATCCGCATCGCCCGCGGGTGCATGCGGCCTGATCGCCAGCCAGAAACGTCGAGGCCCGCTTTTGCGGGCCTCGTTCGTTATGGAAGGGTACGGGACGATCCGGGCATAATGCGCGACGCCACCAAGCCGGTGGCGCCGCCGCAGTCGAGAATCCCGTGGACCTGATGTTCAAGGCGCTGATCGGCGCCGCCGTGGTCGTGCTCCTCGCCGTCCTGTCGAAGACCCGCAACTACTACATCGCCGGCCTGGTGCCGCTGTTTCCCACCTTCGCCCTGATTGCCCACTACATCGTCGGCAAGGGCCGTTCGCTGGACGACCTGAAGACCACCATCGTCTTCGGCATGTGGTCGATCATCCCCTACTTCGTCTATCTCGCCGCGCTCTACCTGCTGGTCGAGCGCTTCCGCCTGGAGACCTCGCTGGCCCTGGCGGCGCTGGCCTGGCTGGTGGCGGCAAGCGTGCTGGTGGGCCTCTGGGTACGCCTGCACGCCTGAGACCGCGAGCGCGGCTTCAGAGCTGGACGACGCTGGCCTGCCGATGGGCCTTCAGGTAAGGCACCACCGCCGCCAGCAACGGCTCCTTGAAGGCTTCCTGAAAGCGATGGGCGAGACCGGGGATCAGCTTCAGCTCCGAGCCACGGATATGCGCCGCCACGTGCACGCCGTGCATCACCGGCAGCAGCGGATCGGCGGTGCCATGGATCACCAGGGTCGGCACCTGCAGACGGTTCAGCAGCGGCACCCGGCTGGGTTCGGCGAGGATCGCCAGCAATTGCCGCTGCACGCCTTCCGGGTTGAACGCGCGGTCGTAGGAACGTGCGGCCTGCAACAGAAGTTGCTGGCGATCATCGCGCACTTCCGGGCTGCCCAGCGCCGCCAGCAGGTCGGCCTGCTGCTCGACCGCCTGCTCGCGGCTGGCCGCCTCGCGCCGCGCCAGCAGGCGCAGCAGCGACTCGCTGGGCGCCGGCAGGCCTTCGGCGCCGGAGCTGGTCATCACCAGGGTCAGGCTGAGCAGGCGCTGCGGCGCCATGTCGGCGATGTGCTGGGCGATCATCCCGCCCATGCTGGCGCCGAGCACATGGGCCTGGGGGATATCCAGCGCGTCGAGCAGATGCAGGGCATCGCCGGCCATGTCGGTGAGGGTATAGGGCGCGCTGACCGGCAGGCCGAGGCGATAACGCACCACTTCGTAGGTCAGCCGCGAACTGGGCACCGGCACGTTCCAGGCCGACAGGCCGACGTCGCGGTTGTCGTAGCGGATCACCCGGAAGCCTTGCTCGCACAGGGCGCTGACCACCTCGTCCGGCCAGTGGATCAGTTGCCCGCCCAGGCCCATCACCAGCAGCAGGGCCGGATCGCTGTCGCGGCCGATGCTCTGGTAGGCCAGGCGCACGTCGCCCAGTTCGACCGTCTCGGTAGGTACGCGTGCGTCGCAACGCGCCGCCGCAAAGGAGGAGAGGCTGCACAACAAGGCGGCCAGGAAGATGAAAGCACGCATGAAGAAAACCCAGAACGCAAAACCCCAGTGGAGCGCGATTCTGATTAAATTTCGTCCAGCGCGCTGCCACAGTAGCGTGACAGTTTGATGAATGCCGCCAGGCGGTCGTGGCGTTGTGGCTCTGCGGCGTTGCGCCGCTGCTCCGTGCCGCCGTCCCGTGTGCCGGGCTCTTCTCCCCGTCGCTCCACGATCGCACGCTCTGCGGGATCGAGGCCATCGCTTGTCGACAGCCCCTGGCGTATGAGACAAACTCAACGAATCCGCACCGCTATCAAGTTTTGCTCATACAGAGGCCGCCATGCTCGAACTTCGCCACCTCAAGACCCTGCACGCGCTGCGCGAAGCCGACAGCCTGGTGGAAGCCGCCGAGCGCCTGCACCTTACCCAGTCGGCGCTGTCGCACCAGTTCAAGGAACTGGAAGAGCGCCTGGGCATGCAGTTGTTCGTGCGCAAGACCAAGCCGGTACGCTTCACCAGCGCCGGGCTGCGCCTGCTGCAACTGGCCGACTCGCTGCTGCCCCAGCTGCGCACCGCCGAACGCGACCTGGCGCGGCTCGCCGGCGGTACCGCCGGACGCCTGCACATGGCCATCGAATGCCACAGTTGCTTCCAGTGGCTGATGCCGACCATCGACCAGTTCCGCGACGCCTGGCCGGAAGTCGAACTGGACCTGGCCTCGGGCTTCTCCTTCGCGCCGCTGCCGGCCCTGGCCCGCGGCGACCTCGACCTGGTGGTGACCGCCGACCCGATCGAGTTGCCCGGCATCACCTACGTGCCACTGTTCACCTACGAAGCGCTGCTGGCGGTGGCCAACCAGCATGCCTTGGCTGGTCGACCGTATGTCGTCCCGGAGGACCTGGAGCGGGAAACCCTGATCACCTATCCGGTGGAACGCGATCGTCTCGACGTCTTCACCCGCTTCCTCGACCCCGCCGACGTGGAGCCGGCGCAGGTGCGCATAGCCGAGCTGACCGTGATGATGATGCAGCTGGTGGCCTCCGGTCGCGGCGTCTGCTGCCTGCCGAACTGGGCCCTGCACGAGTACAGCTCGCGCGGCTACGTGACGGCCCGGCGCCTCGGTGAAAAGGGCCTGTACTGCACGCTCTTCGCCGCCATCCGCACGGACATGTTCGATGCGCCATTCATGCGCGACTTCCTGCTCACCGCCAAGGACACCTCCTTCGCCACCCTCGAAGGGGTCAGCGCCGCCAAGGGCTGAGCGGCTCAGAACAGCGGCAGCTCATAGGTCAGGTACAAGCGGTTCTCGTCGATGTCGCGGCTGAAGGCCGAACGGTAGGTAGCGTTGCGCCAGACCAGCCCCAGTCCCTTCAGCGCACCGCCCTGCAACACGTAGCGCAGGTCGCTGTCGCGTTCCCACTCGCGACTGCCGTCGGCGCCCTTCGGTTTCGCGCCGTGGCCGCTGAAATAGCGCGTCATCAGGCTCAGGCCGGGCACCCCGAGCGGCGCGAAGTCGCAGTCGTAGCGCAGTTGCCAGGAGGACTCGCCAGCCTCGGCGAAGTCGTTGTACTGGCCGAAATTGACCAGGTACGGATCGGTCCCCTCCAGGTAGGGGAAACCGTGGTCGCCGCTCATCCGCTGGTAGCCCAGGCCGAAGGCCTGGCCGTTGCGCAGGCGGTAGGTGAGCGACCCGCTGAAGGAACGGTTGTCGATGCGCCCGCCGCGAGCGCCGCCGGTATCCCGGCTGAGCGCCAGGCGCAAGTCGCTCTCCAGGCTATCCGCAGCGACGCCGATGCGCCCCTTGAGACCGAGGAAATGCTGGGCGTAGACCTGCTCCAGTTCGCCATAGTGGTAGCTGCCGGTCCAGTCCGGGGCGATACGGTAGTCCAGGCCGGCCAGGTCGAAACGGTCCGCCTGCGCCGCGCCGGCGAAACGCCGGTTGCGGTTGAACAGCGCCAGGTCGCTGGTGCCCGCCTCGTTGCGCTGGCTGACCTCGGTCAGCCGTCCCAGGTTCAGGCTCAGTCCGCTCAGTTCGCCGGAAGTCAGCAGCGCGCCCTGGAACACCTGGGGGAATAGCCGCCCGTAGTTGGGCTGGATGGTCGGTAGCTTCGGCACCAGGCCGCCGACCTTCAGTTCGCTGCGCGACAGGCGCAGCTTGGCGGTGGCGTCCAGCCGCGCGTAGTCGCCCGCCGCGCTGCCATCGTCGCGAAGCGGAAGCAGGCCGGTGCCGCTACGCCCCGCGCCGGAATCGAGTCGGACGCCGAGCTTGCCCAGCAGGTCGAGACCCACGCCGAGGGTACCCTCGGTATAGCCCGAGCGGTAGTCGAAGAGAAAGCCCTGGGCCCACTCCTCGCTTTTCGCACGTCCCGCGCCATCGCGGAAGTCGCGGTTCATGTAGAAGTTGCGCAAGGCCAGGCTGGCCCGCGAGTCTTCGAGGAAGCCCTCGGCCAAGGCGGGAACGCTATCGCCGGCAAGGATCGGCAGCAGGAAAAACGCGCATTTCTTGTTGTTGTTCATACGCACTCCGAACGGGCGCCTGGGCGCCTCTTTTTCTAGGGGGAACGGTGTCTCATCGGCAGCGCTCGATCACCATCGCCACGCCCTGGCCGAGCCCGACGCACAGGCTGACCACCGCGTAGCGCCGCTCGATGCGTTGCAGCCCGCGGGCGGCGGTGAGCACCAGGCGCGCACCGGAGGCGCCGAGCGGATGGCCGAGGGCAATGGCGCCGCCATGGGGATTGACCCGCGGGTCCTCGTAGTCCAGGCCGAGCAACTTCAGGCAGGCCAGGACCTGCGGCGCGAAGGCTTCGTTGATCTCGATCAGGCCGACCTCGTCCAGGTCGATGCCGGCGCGTTGCAGCGCGCGGAGGATCGCCTGCTGCGGGCCGATGCCCATCAACCGGGGCTCCACGCCGACGCTGGCGCTGGCGAGGATCCGCGCCAGCGGCCGGATGCCCTCGCGCTCGCCGATCGCGCGGTCGCCCAGCAGCACTACCGCCGCCCCGTCGTTGATCCCCGAGGCATTGCCGGCGGTCACTACCCCGCCGGCGAACAACGCCGGCAAGCGCGCCAGGGCCGCCAGGTCGGCCTGCGGCCGCGGATGCTCGTCGCGCTCCACCAGCCGCGTCTCGCCCTTGCGTCCGGCACGCACCTCCACCGGAAGGATCTCGCCGAGGAAAAAGCCCTCCTCCAGCGCAGCCTGGTAGCGCGCCTGGGAAGAAGCGGCGAAACGGTCGGCGTCTTCGCGGGCGATGCCGAAGGCGCGGGCCACGTTGTCGCCGGTCTCCGGCATGCTGTCGTTGCCATAGCGCTCGACCAGCCTGGGGTTGGCGAAGCGCGCGCCGATGGTGCTGTCGAAGACCTCCAGCGTGCGGCTGAAGGCGCTCTCCGCCTTGGCCATGACGAACGGCGCCCGGGACATGCTTTCGGCGCCGCCGGCCAGGTACAGCCGACCCTCGCCGCAACTGATCGCGCGCGCCGCGTCGATCACCGCCGACAGTCCGCTGGCACACAAGCGGTTGACCGTCTGCCCGGGCAGCCGCGCCGGCAGGCCGGCTGCGAGCAGCGCGTTGCGCGCCAGGTTGCGGCTGTCTTCGCCGGCCTGGTTGGTGCAACCGAGGATCACATCCTCCAGGTCGTCGACGGCGAACCCGGAGGTTTCCGCGAGACGCGCCAGCAGCAGGCCGGCCAGGTCGTCCGGACGCACCGTCGAGAGTGCACCGGCATGCCGGCCGAAAGGCGTACGCAGGCCGGCGTAGATATAGGCATCGAGCATGGTGTGTTTCTCCGCGAAGGGATCAGGAGGCCAACGGGCTGTCCGGCTGGCGCAGGGAAAGGCCCAGTTGGGCGCGCCGGCGCAGCCAGGGGCTGGGGCGATAGCGCGGGTCGCCGCTGAGCGCATGCAGGCGTTCGAGGATGCGCAGCACGCGCCCGGCACCCATTCGGTCGCCCCACTCCAGCGGCCCCAGCGGATAGCCGAGACCGAGGCGCACCGCCAGGTCGATGTGCTCCACCGAAGCGATACCCTGCTGGGCGATGTCGCAGGCGAGATTGACGATCGAGGCGAGGGTGCGCTGGACGATGAACCCGGCGCTGTCGCGAATCAGCGTGACGCCCACGCCGTCCCGTGCGAACAGGGTGCGAGCGGCCTGCTGCAGCTCCGCTCGGGTCGCCGGGCAGGCCATCAGGCAGCGGTGTCGCTCCAGGTCCGACAGCACGTCGATGGCCAGGCTGCGCGTCGGATCGACGGCGAACCGCCGCGCTGCGGCGCTGACGTCGGCGCCCAGTGGCGCAAGCAGGCACAACGCCGCCCCGGAAGGACGCTCGCCGCTCTCCACCTCGGCGCCCAGACGTTGTAGCAACGTCAGCAATGGCGCGCGGTCATGTTCGTCGTCGACGCCCAGCCACACCGGCGGCAACGCCGCGCCTGGCGCAACCGCCGGGGCGGCGACGGGCACCTGCCCAGCGCCGTCGTAGCGGTAGAAGCCCTGGCCGCTCTTGCGCCCCAGGCGGCCGGCGGCGAGCATCTGGCGCAGCAAGGGATGCGGACGATAACGCGGCTCCTCGTAGTACTGCCGGTAGATCGACTCCATCACCGGCAGGCTGACGTCCAACCCGACCAGGTCGAACAGCTCGAACGGGCCCATGCGGAAGCCGGCGCCCTCGCGCAGGACTTCGTCGATCGCCGCCACCGGCGCCACGCCCTCGCCGAGGATACGCAGCGCCTCGGTGCCGAAGGCCCGTCCGGCATGGTTGACGATGAAGCCGGGGCTGTCCGTGGCACGCACCGCCTGGTGGCCGAAGGTCGCCACCAGGGCGCACAGTCGCTCGGCGATGCCGGTGCGGGTGGCGAGACCCTCGATCACCTCCACCAGACGCATCAGCGGCACCGGATTGAAGAAGTGCAGACCGGCGACCCGGCCGGGATCGCGACAGGCCGAGGCGATCGCGGTAACCGACAGCGAGGAGGTATTGCTGGCGAGGATCGCTTCGTCGCCGACCACCTCTTCCAATTGGCGGAACAACGCCTGCTTGGCCTCCAGGTTCTCGACGATCGCCTCGATCACCAACTGGCAGCCGCCTAGGACCCGCAAGTCCTCGACCACCCGCAGATTGCCCATCGCGCGCTCGACAGCCTCCGCCTCCAGCCGGCCCCGCTCCACCTGCCGGGCAAGGACCGTGGCGATCTGCTCGCGCGCTTGCAGCGCCACCCCCTGGCGGCTGTCGTAGAGCAGCACCGACAGCCCGGCACAGGCAGCGAGCTGGGCGATGCCCTGGCCCATGGCACCGGTACCGACGATACCGATGAGAACGATCGATGGCTCGCTCATTTTCCCAGGTACTCCGCTGTGCGTTTTTCCAGGAAGGCACGCATGCCCTCCTTCTGGTCGTGGCTGTCGAACAGCAACTGGAAGGCCTTGCGCTCCAGCGCCAGGGCCTGGTCCAGCGGCAGGTCGGCGCCGGCCAGGACCACTTCCTTGATCTGCGCCAGCGCCAGCGGCGGCAGGCCGGCGATCTGGCGAGCCAGTTCGAGGGCGCGATCCAATGCCTGGCCATCCGCCGCCACCTCGCTGACCAACCCTATGGCCAGGGCCTCCGGCGCCCGTACCGTGCAACCGGTAAACAGCATGCGCAGCGCCTGGAACTTGCCCACCGCTCGCACCAGGCGCTGGGTGCCGCCGGCGCCGGGCATCACGCCGACACGAACTTCCGGCTGGGCGAAGCGCGCCGAGGCACCGGCGACGATCAGGTCGCAGTGCATCGCCAACTCGCAGCCTCCACCCAGGGCATGGCCCTCCACGGCGGCGATCAGCGGTTTGCGGCAGGCGGCGAGGGCCTGCCAGTGGCGCTCCACCCCGCGCTGCTGGATCTCCAGCGCGGACGCCTCCGCCAGTTCGTTGAGATCGGCGCCGGCGGCGAACGCCGTGCCATTTCCGGTGAGGACGATGACCCGGGTATCGGCGCACTCGTCGAGGCGCCGTACGTGCTCCGCCAGAGCCTCGCGCAGGCGCATGTTCAGGGCGTTGAGCACTGCCGGGCGGTTCAGTCGCAACAGGGCCACGCCCTGCTCCGGCCGCTCCAGCAGCACGAGTTCGGGGCGCACCGCCCCAGGGGAGGAATCCATGGCCATCTCCAATTGCCCGGGGATTGAGTTGCACGGCGCAGGCCGTGCCGTGAGGGGTTTCAGGCGCGGACGATGCCGCGCCGGACCAGCGCGTCGATCGCCTCGGCGCTCAATCCCAGTTCCGCCAGGACTTCCCGGGTGTCTCCGCCCAGCACCGGCGGCGCGGCGCGGTAGCTGGCCGGGGTGCGCGAAAGCTTCACCGGCGAGGCGATGCCGCGATAGCCCTCGAGTTCGACGACCATCCCGCGATGGCGGGTGTGCGGGTGCTCCACCACCCGATCCACCGTGGCGATGGCTCCGCAGGGCACGCCGAGACGGATCAGCCGCTCGGCCAGCTCGCGGCCGTCGTGGGCCGCCAGGTAGTCCTCCAGGGCGCGCTTCAGCGCCTCGCGGTTGACCGAGCGCTTGCCGTTGTCGGCGAAGCGCGGGTCCCCCGGCAGTTCATCCGCTCCCAGGTACTCGCACAGGCGGGCGAACTGGCGGTCGTTGCCGACGGCGAGGAAGATCGGCTCGGTACCGGTGCGGTAGCTGTCGTAGGGCGCGATGTTCGGGTGGGCGTTGCCGCTACGCCGGGGCGTACGTCCGGAAGCGAAGTAGTTCGGCAGGTGCGGGTGCAGCAGGGAGATACCGCAGTCGTACAGGGCGATGTCCACCGACTGCCCGCGCCCGCTGACCTGGCGCTCGTGGAGGGCGAGGAGGATGCCGGCCATGGCGTTCAGCCCGGTGACCATGTCGACGATCGGCAGGCCGATACGCAACGCCTCGCCGCCGGCCTCGCCGTTCACGCTCATCAGTCCGGCCATCGCCTGGATCGCCGCGTCGTAGCCGGGCAGGCCGCCGAGCGGGCCGTCGGCGCCGAAGCCCGATACCGCGCAGTGGACCAGCCGCGGGAAGCGCTGGCGAAGCACCTCCTCGTAGCCGATCCCCCAGCGCGCCAGGGTGCCGGGCTTGAAGTTCTCCAGCAGTACGTCGGCGTCCTCCAGCAAGCGCAGCAGCAGCTCGATGCCCTCCGCCGTCGCCAGGTCGACGGCGATGCCCTTCTTGTTGCGGTTCACGCCCTTGAAGTAGGACGCCGTGTCGCCCTCGAAGGGCGGCCCCCAGCCACGGGTCTCGTCGCCGCCGAGGGGTTCCAGCTTGATCACCTCGGCGCCGTGGTCGGCCAGCGCCTGGGAGCAGTAGGGTCCGCCGAGGACCCGGCTGAGATCGATGATTTTCAGGCCACGCAGGGCGCCCGTCTGATTGGTCATGGCGACTCTCTGGTTGTTGTGAGCGGGAATGCGGGCAGTCAGGCCGGCAGCAATTGCATGGCTTCGGCCTGGCTCAGCGGCACCTCGCCGACCACCCTGGCCAGCAGTTCGGCCTGGTCGGTCCAGCCCTCCAGGTGCAGCGGGTCGCGCGGCAGCAGCTTGTGCCGGGCGACCAGGAAGGCCAGGGCCAGGCGGCGCTGGTCGGGTGCCTGGCGGCTGGCTTCCCAGGCCATGAAGATCGCCGTGCACAGGTGGTAGAGGGCGCTGCCGGCCTGGCGCACCTGCTCGTCCTGGCGGCGCTCGGCGACGTCGGCCATGGTCGCGACCACTCGCACCAGCAGTTCGTCGAAGAGGTCGCGGGCGTCCCCTGGCAGATCGCTGTCATCCAGCAGCCGGCGCAGGTGGCGCTGCAAGGGTTCGAGCGCCTGTTCGCGGCTCACCGCACGGGCGACGTCCAGCGCCACGATGTTGCTGGTGCCCTCCCAGATCGATCCCAGGTGGGCGTCGCGCACCAGGCGCGGGTCGCTCCACTCCTCGATGTAGCCGACCCCGCCGCGCACCTCCATGGCGTCGCCGGTGACCCGTCGCGCATCGCGGCAGGCGCGGAACTTGATCAGCGGGGTGAGGATCCGCACGCATTTCTGCGCCTCGACCTCGCCGCCATCGGCGCGCGGCAGCAGCGTGGCGATCTGCATGAACATCGAGCGCGCCTGTTCGGTGGGCAGCATCATCTTCAGCAACTGCTTCTGCATCAGCGGCATGTCGATCAGGTGCTTGCCGAAGGCGCGCCGATGGCGGGCGACGAACAGCGCCTCGCTCAGCGCCCGGCGCATCAGCCCGGCGGCGCGCACGCCGTTGGACAGGCGCGACATGTTGACCATGTCGGCCATCTGCTGGAAGCCGCGGCCGATCTCGCCGATCAGGTAGGCGCTGGCGCCTTCCAGGCGGACTTCGCCGCTGGCCATGGAGCGGCTGCCCAGC
Source organism: Pseudomonas sp. HMSC065H01 (assembly GCF_001815235.1). Classification (NCBI taxonomy): domain Bacteria; kingdom Pseudomonadati; phylum Pseudomonadota; class Gammaproteobacteria; order Pseudomonadales; family Pseudomonadaceae; genus Pseudomonas; species Pseudomonas sp. HMSC065H01. The sequence continues at coordinate 18,318 of NZ_KV819932.1, forward strand.
TTGTCCTTCAGGCGGACGATGCGATAGGCGTTGCGCGTGCCGTCCTCGCGGACCTTCGGCAACAGGAACAGGGTCACGCCCTTCATTCCTTCCGGCGCGCCTTCGGGGCGGGCCAGGACCATCGCCAGGTCGGCGTCCGGGTTGGAGCAGAACCACTTGTCGCCGTAGAGCTTCCACTCGCCGCCCTCCTCCCGCGCCACGGTACGGGTCCGCGCCACGTCGGAGCCGGCGGCCTGCTCGGTCATGAACATGGCGCCCTGGAACAGCTCGTCGAAATCCCGCGAGGCGAGGGACGGCAGGTAGCGCTCGACCAGTTCTGGCGCGCCGAACCTGCGCAGGGTGCGGGTCAGCGAGTCGGTCATGCTGACCGGGCAGCAAAGGCCGAACTCGGCCTGTACGAACAGGTGGGTGAGCGCATACTTCACCAGCGGCGGCGGGCCGTCCGGGCGATGGCTCATGGAAGCCAGGCCAAGTTCGGCATAGGCCACCTGTTCGAGGGCGACGTAGTCCGGATGCTTGCGAATGCTCTGCAAATCCTCGCCGCGGCGCGTGCGCGGCGCCAGCACCGGCGGGTTCTTGTCCGCCGCCAGCGCCAGCACGTCCAGCTCGCCGCCGGCACGGGCGCCGAGCCGTTCGAGGAGCGGCCGCCATTCGGCGAGCAACGCCGGCGGCAGGTATACCTCCAGCAGCCGCTCCAGGGCCGGATCGCAGGTGTAGAGATTCAGCCCACGGCTGTCGGGGATGTTCAGCGTATCTTCGCGAAGTACTTCGGGCATGGCGGTCATGGCGCGGCTCCTGCTTGTCTTGCGCCGAGACTAGGCGAGTGCTTCGATAAGCATCCAATACAAAAAAAATCATCGACGATAAGAAAAACAGATCGTAGAACCAGGTGCCTGCCATGGATCTCAGACAGCTTCGCTACTTCATCGCGGTCGCCGAGGAACTGCATTTCGGTCGCGCCGCGGCTCGCCTGTTCATCTCCCAGCCGGCGCTGAGCTTCGACATCAAGAAGCTGGAGGAACAGCTCGGAACCCAATTGCTGCTGCGCAACAACAAGTCGGTAAAGCTCACCGGCGCCGGCCAGGTCCTGCTGGTGGAAGCGCGCAACCTGCTGCTGCAGGCAGAGAAGGTGAAACGCCTGACCCAGCTATCCGCCGAGGGCGACGTCGGCCAACTGCGCGTCGGCTTCGTCAACTCCATGCTCTACCGCGGCCTGCCCAGGGCCATGTCCCGCTTCGAACGGGAGCACCCGAACATGGAGGTGGTGCTCGGCGAAATGAACAGCGCGGAGCAGGCCCAGGCGTTGCAGCGCGGGCAGATCGACCTGGGCTTCGTGCACTGGGGCAGGCTGCCGGCGGAAATCGTCTCCGAACCCTTGATCAGCGACCCGTTCCTCTGCTGCCTGCCCGCCGGGCACCGCCTGGCTGGCCAGGCGCGTCTGGACCTCGCCGAACTGCGCGACGAAGACTTCATCCTCTTCCCGCGCCATGTCTCCCCGCACTACCACGACCTGATCATCGCCCGCTGCGTGGACGCCGGCTTCAGCCCGCGCATCCGCCACGAGGCGCGCCTGTGGCAGACCGTCGCCGCCATGGTCGGTCTCGGCATGGGCGTCGCGCTGATCCCGGAGACCCTCTGCCTGGCCTGGCGGAACGAGGTGCGCTACCTGGAAATCGAGCCGGCCGGCGCGCGTTCGGAGATCCACGCGATCCTTCCGGCCAGCGAACCTTCCCGGGCGGCGCAGGCGTTCCTGGCGACGCTGAAGAGCGGCCTGGACGACGCCTGAGCGAGGGCTGACGGAAAACGTCGATATGGAATCCCTTATCGAGCCATAAGATTAAAAGACTATTGATTTGCGGGGGTGCCACCTAGACTCCGAGGCACCCGGGTCAACACCGACGCACGCTTTCCCTCCACGGAAACCAGCGTTTCCGCCCCGCCTTTCAGCGAAGGGCGGTAGGGCGCGGCGTGTCGGCGAGAACAACAATAAACAGGACTCGACCCATGCCGCGCACGCCCTCTCCCGAAGACGCCGACCTGCACAAGAAGGCCCGCAGGGCCGGTATCGCCTCCTTCATCGGCACCACCATCGAGTGGTACGACTTCTACATCTACGGCCTGGCCGCCGCCCTGGTGTTCGGCAAGGTATTCTTCCCCGCCGACATGGATCCGGGCCTGGCCACCCTGCTGTCCTTCGTCACCCTCTGGTCGGGCTTCATCGCTCGCCCGCTGGGCGGGATCATCTTCGGCCATCTCGGCGACCGCATCGGCCGCAAGACCACCCTGGTGATCACCCTGATCATGATGGGCATCGCCACGACCTGCATCGGCCTGTTGCCGGTCTATACGCAGATCGGCATCTGGGCGCCGATCTCCCTGGTGGCGCTGCGTATCGTCCAGGGCATCGCGGTCGGCGGCGAGTGGGGCGGCGCGATCCTGATCGCCAGCGAAAGCGCGCCCAAGGGCAAAGGCATCCTGTACGCCGCCTTCGCCCAGCAGGGCTCGCCCACCGGCAACCTGCTGGCGACCCTGGCGTTCTTCGCCCTCAGCGCCCTGCCCGCCTCGGACTTCATTCTCTGGGGCTGGCGCGCGCCGTTCCTGCTCTCCGCAGTGCTGGTCATCGTCGGCATGGTGATCCGCCTGAAGCTGGAGGAGTCGGAAGACATGAAGCGCGTGCTGGCGCAGAAGCGCACGGTGAAGCTGCCGCTCGCCGAGGTGCTGGGCAAGCACTGGAAGATCGTCCTGCTCGGCGCCGGCGTGCTGCCGATCATCCACGTCACCTACTTCAAGAGCACCTTCGCCCTCTCCTGGGCGACCAAGACCCTCGGCTACAGCCAGGGCACCTTCCTCAGCATCATCGTGGTCGCGCTGGTGGTGCAGTTCCTCAGCCAGCCACTGGGGGCGCTGCTCACTTCGCGCATCGACATGCGCAAGGCGGCATGCCTGATGGTGCTGCCGGAGTTTATCCTGATGCCGGCGATGTTCTTCGCCGTGGAAACCAAGGTCTACTGGATCGCCGCGGTCGGCATGTGCCTGGCCACGGTGCCGCACGCGATGTTCTACGGCGCGGTGGGCGGTATCCTCGCCCGAGCCTTCCCGGCGCGGGTGCGCTACACCGGCCTGTCGCTGGCCTACCAGCTCTGCTCGCTGCTGGTCGGCGGCGGTACACCGGTACTGGCCCAGTGGATTCTCAACAGTACCGGCAGCATCGTCGGCGTGGCCCTGGCCTCGGCCTGCTACGCGCTGGTCTCGCTGGCCTGTACCCTGGCCCTGTTGCGGATCACCGGATTCCACGCCAGCGACCTGTCGACCGCCGAGCGCGCCGACGCCGAGGACTTGCAGCGGCCCGCAGCGGTCGAGCGGGAACCGGTGTTGCGCGCCCCCGCCCGGCTTCTGGGCGGCGATCCCGGCTAGCCGGCAGCGCCCATGCGCCGCTCGTGCTCCAGCAACCAGCGCTTGCGCCACAGGCCACCGCCATAGCCGGTCAGGGAACCGTCCGAACCGATGACGCGGTGGCAGGGAATCACAATGGCGATCTGGTTGGCTCCGTTGGCGCGGGCCACAGCGCGCACCGACGACGGCGAGCCGATGGACCTGGCCAGCCCGGCGTAGCTCTGCGTGCTGCCGCACAGTACCTCGCGCAGCGCCTGCCAGACCGTGCGGGTGAAGGCCGAGGCGTTCAGCGCCAAGGGGGTCTGGAAGCGCACTGGAGTACCGCCGAAGTAGTCGGCGAGTTCCGCCTCGATCCTGTCGATGGAGGCGAAACGGCCGAAACCGATGCTCGATCCGCTGCTCTTCTGCAGGCGTTTCAGCTCCCCGCTCAACGCCGGGCGGTCGAAGAATTCCAGCAGGTGCAGGGCCTGCGCATCGGCCACCGCGAGCATGGCGCCGAGCGGGGTCTGCAGCCAGTCCGCCTTGAGCAGCTCGCGCCCGCGCAACTGCGACGGCGGCTCGCCCAGCAGGCGCGCGAAGGCGCTACGGAAGCCGCTGTCGGAGTCGAAGCTGGCATCCAGTTGCGCGTCGATCACCCGCGCGCCCGAGGACAGCCGCTCGGCGACCTGGCCAAGACGGCGCAAGCGAGCCATTTCCAGAAAGGTCACGCCGAACTCGCGCTTGAAGGCACGGCGCACAGTGGACGGGTCATAGCCCAGCGCCGCCAGGTCGTCTTCGAACCAGCGCCGCTGCGGTTGCCGACCGAGGCGCTGGAGCAGGTCGCTGACCAGCGGCCCCTGCGTGCCGAGCCGCTCCAGCGGCCGGCAACGCAGGCAGGGCCGGAAGCCGGCCTCGACGCAGCCCTTGATCGAATCGAAGAACAGGGTGTTCTCGCGCTTCGGCTTGCGCGCCGGGCAGGTCAGGCGGCAGAACACCCCGGTGCTCTTCACCCCGACGAAGGCGAAGCCATCGTAGGCGGGGTCGCGCGCCAACAGCGCGGCATACAGGGTGTCGTCATCGGGAAGGGGAAGGAACAACGCTGCATCGGACATGGCCGGCTCCGGAACCAGGGAGGCGATGGATAGCCACTCTAGGCCAGGAGCCTGCGCCTTGCCGCCGCGAAACGGGCGTCGATTCTTCTCAGCCCTCCTCGAAACGCATCTCCGGCGGCGGCTCGCGGAAACCGTGGGTGATCGCCGCCAGGTACACCGCGCCCAGCGCCAGCCAGCAGAGGCCGAGGATGATCGCCAGATGGTCGAGGCTGGCCATCAACCACAGGTCGGCGACCAGGCCGATGCCAGGGAATACCAGGAACAACAGGGTTTCCCGTGGACCGCGGCGCTCGGCGCCAAGGTAGTAGTGGAAGACCACCGACAGGTTGACCAGGCTGAAGGCGAGGAAGGCGCCGAAGTTAATGAACGAGGTGGAGGTGGTCACGTCCATCTGTAGCGCCAGCAAGGCCACCACACCGCACAGGACGATGCTGTTCACCGGCGTCTCGAAGCGCTTGCCGAGACGACCGAAGAACGGCCGCGGAAGGACGCCGTCGCGGCCCATGGCGAAGAGCAGGCGCGAGGCGCTGGCCTGGGCCGAGAGGCCGGAGGTGAACTGGCCGACGATCAGGCCGACCAGGAAGAAGGTCACGAACAGGTCGCCACCGATGTTGCGGGCGATCTCGTAGGCCGCCGAGTCCGCGCTATCGAAGGCGAACGACGGGTGCGCCAGTTGCACGAAGTACGAGGTGACGATGAAGATCAGCCCGCCCAGCAGGGTGATCAGCAGGATCGCCCGCGGGATGTTGCGCCGCGGGTCGCGGGTTTCCTCGGTCAGGGTGCTGACCGCGTCGAAACCGAGGAACGAGTAGCAGGCGATCGCCGCACCGCTCATCACCAGCGGTACCTGCAGGTCGCCACCGAGCAACGGTTGCAGCGACCATAGCGGCTTGCCCGGGTCGCCCAGCACGTAGTGCACGCAGAGCGCGACGAAGGCGCCGAGGACCAGGAACTGCACCAGCATCAGCAGGCCATTGACGTTCTTCGCCAGGCGCAGGCCGACGATGTTGATCGTCGTGGTCACGCCGATGAACGCCAGCACCCAGACCGCGTTGGGTACCGCGGGAAAGGCCGAGTGCAGGTAGGCGGCGCCGATCAGCCAGATCGCCATCGGCAGGAACAGGTAGTCGAGCAGCACCGCCCAGCCGGCGATGAAGCCAAGCCGGGAATCGATGGCCTTGCGCACGTAGGTATAGGCCGAGCCGGCCACCGGGAAGGCCGCGGCCATGCGCCCGTAGCTGAGGGCGGTGAAGAGCATCGCCAGGGAAGCGGCGATGTAGGCGGCGGGGACGTGTCCCTGGGTGGTCTCGGCGAGGATGCCGAAAGTCCCGAGGACGATGATGGGGGTCATGTAGGCGATGCCGAACAGCACCACGGAACCCAGCGACAGGGTGCGCTTGAGTCTGGCCATTACTGCTTACTCCGGAATTATCGTTTGTTATGGCAGTGGCCCGCAGCCGGCCGGGCCGCGGGGCGCAGGGGCCTCCCCTCACCTGGGAGACCGGCGGACGCTCGGGCGCCCATCGTTGTGCTACGGCTTTCCGGGCCGATCCTCGCCCGCTCGCTGGCGGGCGGAGGACGACGCGACGCTCCTGTCGCGCCGCGGTGAATCAGGGAATCAGCAGTTCGCGCAGGCCGTCCGGGTGCTCGCGGCGCTCGCCGGGCAGGACCAGGCGACGCTCTTCGAGGTAACGGTAATCCCGACGCGCATCCTGCAACCGGCCGAGGTCCAGTTCGACGATCTGCCGGCATTCTTCGCGCCCGGCCTCGCAGAGCAACTGGCCATAGGGATCGACCACCGCGCTGCCGCCGGCGAAGACCAGCCCGCCGTCGCCATGCCCGACGCGGTTGACCATCACCGCGTAGGCCTGGTTTTCCATGGCGCGGGCCATGATCGCAGTGCGATGGGTCGGGCCATAGGGGTCCATGTTGCCATTGGTCACGATGATCAGTTCCGCACCCAGTTGGCCGAGGGCCCGCGCGCTTTCCGGGAACTCGATGTCGAAGCACACCAGCAGGCCGACCCGGATGCCGTTCCACAGGGCGGTGGCGTAGCGGTCGCCAGGCGTGAAGATGCCGCGGTCGGAGGCCCACAGGTGGGTCTTGCGGTATTTCAGGGCGATGCCGTCGGGAGCGATCAGCAGGGTGGTGTTGTAATAGCGGCCGGCGTCCGCCTCGGCGATGCCGATCGCCACCGAAACGTTACGTTCACGGGCGACGCGCTGCACCGCGCTGACCGTCGGGCCGTCGAGCGGCTCGGCGAGGGCGGCGATGTTGTCTTCGCTGGGGAAGCCGGTCAGGTGGGTTTCCGGGAACACCACCAGTTCGGTGTCCGCCGCACAGTCGGCGATGGCCGCCAGGGCGCGTTCCAGGTTGTGCACGGTGTCGCCATCGCGACCGGCGATCTGGACGAGTTCGACTTTCATCGGAATTCCTTGTTGTTCTCGGCGCTGTTCGGCACGCGCGCTGTTCGTATGCAGGGGTCGGCACAGTATGCTTGGCGTTCCCCGCGCCGATAATTACGTCCGAGGGTTAACCCAACAGGGGTAGAAGATGAGTTTCACCTTGCAGGACATCGCCTGGCACCGCTCCGTCGGGCAACTGGTCGAGGCGCTGGATGCGCCGGACTTCTGGATTCGCCTGGTACGCCTGCTCGAACAGTACGTTCCGTTCGACAGCTGGGTGGCCCTGCTGTTCAGCCAGGGCCGGCCACAGGTGTTCGCCGAATGCCCGGGCGCCGACGGCGGGCCGGATCCGCTGTTCCAGGACTACCTGCGAGGCCTCTACCTGCTCGACCCGTTCTACATCGCCAGCCGCGAGAACCCGTGCAGCGGCCTGTTCCGTCTGGCCGACGTGGCACCGGAATGCTTCGAGCAGACCGATTACTACCAGCGTTACTTCCGCCTCAACGTGGTGGCCGATGAAATCCAGATCAACGTCCAGCTCTCCGGCGAACGCACCCTCTGCCTGTCGCTCGGCTCGCGGCGCCGCTTCACCCCCGAGCAACTCGCCGTGCTCGGTCTGGTGCGGCCCTGGGTGGCCGGGCTGATGCGCCAGCGCCTGGCCTTCGAGGACGAAGTGTTGAACAGCCCCGCGGCGCCGGAGCCGGGCTGGCAGGGTTCGCTGGAGAAGGTCGCGGAGCAGATGGGCACGCCGCTGACGGCGCGCGAACTGGAGGTCGGCAGGCTGATGCTCAGCGGCTGCTCGAGCAAGGAGATCGCCCGCAAGCTGGCGATCTCGGCGGAAACCGTGAAGGTCCACCGCAAGCACATGTACGGCAAGCTCGGCATCAAGTCGCAGTCCGAGCTGTTCGGCCTGTTCCTCCAGGCCCAGGGCTGACGGGACGGGCGACCGTCCCGTCGCCGCTCAGCGGCGCTTGATCTTCGGCTTCGGCCGGCCCTGCACGCACTTGAAGCGCGGATTCGACTTGCAGATCACGTAGAGCCGGCCACGGCGCTTCACCACCTGGCAATCGCGATGGCGCAGCTTGGCCTGTTTCAGCGAGGCGAGGACTTTCATCAGGCCCCCTTGCCGCCGACGAAGCCGGCGAAACGCTTGTTGAACCCGGCCACGCGGCCTTCGCTCTTGGTCTTGCGCTGTTCGCCGGTGTAGACCGGGTGCGAGGCGCTGGAAACGTCCAGCGTCACGTAGGGATAGGTCTTGCCGTCGGTATGGGTATGGGTCTTGTCGGTCTCCGCGGTGGAGCCGATCAGGAAGTACACGTCGGCCGAGGTGTCATGGAACAGGACGGGACGGTATTCGGGATGGATGCCGGGTTTCATGGGGATGCCTCCTACATAATGTTATATAGTTACATATTACTCCGATAAGAATAATTCGCAACTCCGGAAAGAGTTCCCGGCGACCATTCGGCTGCTCGACCATCCAGACACAATTATTAGCTTGCTTTCTATCCCCGTTTGTTTCCCATAATCAGCGCTTGGTTAGCGCGGGGGGAACCCGTCGTAGACGCCTCGAAGAAGGTGACTACCATTTTGAACCGAAGCCTGAAGATTGGAGACATGATGAATCTGTCGCTACTCAGTCGCTATGCGTTTTTCGCCTGTATCGCCCTGTTCACCTTGCTCAGCCTGCCGTTCCTCGGCAGCACCGAATGGCTTTGGCCGTTCACCCTCCTGGGCGTGGCCCTGAGCCTGCTCGGCCTGTTCGACCTGATCCAGACGCCCCACGCGGTGCGCCGCAACTATCCGATCCTGGGCAACATCCGCTATCTGGTGGAAGGCATCCGCCCGGAGATCCGCCAGTACCTGCTGGAAGCCGACGGCGACGCCCTGCCCTTCTCCCGCGCCCAGCGCTCGCTGGTCTACTCGCGGGCGAAGAACGAAAGCTCGGAGAAGCCCTTCGGCACCCTGATCGACGTGTACACCGCAGGCTACGAATTCATCAGCCACTCGATGCGTCCGGCGCCGCTCAGCGATCCCTGCGAGTTCCGCGTCGACATCGGCGGGCCGCAATGCAGCAAGCCGTACTCCGCTTCGCTGTTCAACGTCTCGGCGATGAGTTTCGGCGCCCTCAGCGCCAACGCCATTCGCTCGCTGAACCGTGGCGCGCAGATGGGCAACTTCTACCACGACACCGGCGAGGGCAGCATCAGCCCCTATCACCGCGAGAACGGCGGCGACCTGGTCTGGGAACTGGGCAGCGGCTACTTCGGGTGCCGCACCCGCGATGGCAAGTTCGACCCTGAGCGCTTCGCCGCCCAGGCCCTCGACCCGCAGGTGAAGATGATCGAGATCAAGCTCAGCCAGGGCGCCAAGCCGGGACACGGCGGTATCCTGCCCAAGCACAAGGTCACCCCCGAGATCGCCGCCACCCGTGGCGTGCCGATGGGTGAGGATTGCGTTTCGCCGTCGCGCCACAGCGCCTTCTCCACGCCGATCGAGCTGATGCAGTTCATCGCCCAGCTGCGCGAACTGTCCGGCGGCAAGCCGGTCGGCTTCAAGTTCTGCCTGGGCCATCCATGGGAGTTCATGGGCATCGCCAAGGCCATGCTGGAGACCGGCATCCTCCCCGACTTCATCGTCGTCGACGGCAAGGAAGGCGGCACCGGCGCGGCGCCGCTGGAGTTCACCGACCATATCGGCGTGCCGCTGCGCGAAGGCCTGCTGTTCGTCCACAACACCCTGGTCGGCCTCAACCTGCGCGACAAGATCAAGGTCGGCGCCAGCGGCAAGATCGTCAGCGCCTTCGATATCGCCAGCGTCCTGGCCACCGGCGCGGATTGGGCCAACTCGGCGCGCGGCTTCATGTTCGCCATCGGCTGCATCCAGTCGCAGAGCTGCCATACCAACAAGTGCCCGACCGGCGTCGCCACCCAGGACCCGCTGCGCCAGCGCGCGCTGGTGGTGCCGGACAAGGCCGAGCGGGTGCGCAACTTCCATCGCAACACCCTCAAGGGCCTGGCCGAGATGCTCGCCGCGGCGGGCCTGGAACATCCCTCGCAGCTCGAAGCCAAGCACCTGGTGCGACGCATCACCGACACCGAGATCCGCCTGTTCTCGCAGCTGCACTACTTCCTCAAGCCGGGCGAACTGCTTTCCGGCAAGATCGAGGGCGAGTTCTACGAGCGCATGTGGAACATGGCGCGGGCCGACAGCTTCGACGCGGCGGCCTGAGCCGCCGCCCTCGCACGCAAGAAAAAGCCGGAGGCATCGCTGCCTCCGGCTTTTTCATGTCCGCGTAGATCAGCCCAGCAGGATGGTCGCCCAGGTCACGGTGATCACGGTGAGGGCCACGAACTGCGCGGCGCTGCCCATGTCCTTGGCATTCTTCGACAGAGGGTGGCGTTCCAGCGAGACGCGGTCGACGGTGGCCTCGATCGCCGAGTTGAGCAGCTCGACGATCAGCGCCAGCAGGCACACCGCGATCATCAGCGCGCGTTCGCCGCGACTGACGTCGAGGAGGAAGGCCACCGGGATCAGCACCACGTTGAGCAGCACCAGTTGGCGGAAGGCGGCTTCACCGCGGAAGGCGGCGAGGAAACCTGCGAGGGAATAGCCGGTGGCGTTGAGGATACGCTTGAGGCCGGTCTGGCCTTTGAAGGGGGAAGGCGACACGTCGGGTTCTCATCGATTCGGAAGGCCGGCAGTCTAGCCGCCGGCTGGTCAAAAAAGCGTTAAGCCGTCTCTCAATGAGAAGCGGGAACCGTCTCCATTTGTTGCAGCAGCAGCGCGGCCTGGGTCCGGGTGCGCACGTTGAGCTTGCGGAAGATCGCCGTGACGTGGGCCTTCACCGTCGCCTCGGAAACGTTCAGGTCGTAGGCGATCTGCTTGTTCAGCAACCCTTCGCAGACCATGGTGAGTACCCTGAATTGTTGCGGGGTGAGGCTGGCGAGCCCGGCGCTGGCGGCCTTGGCCTCCTCGCTGAGGGCTTCGGCGGCGGCATCCTGCGGCGGCCACCAGGTGTCCCCGTCGAGCACCGCGCGCACCGCCTGCTGCAGGGTTTCCAGCGGACTGGACTTGGGAATGAAGCCGCTGGCGCCGAACTCGCGGGAGCGCTGCACCACCGCGGCCTCCTCCTGTGCCGAGATCATCACCACCGGCACCTGCGGGTATTGCCCGCGCAACAGCACCAGGCCGGAGAAGCCATAGGCCCCCGGCATGTTGAGGTCCAGCAGGACCAGATCCCAATCGGCCTTCTCGTTCAGCCGCGCTTCCAGTTCGGCGATGCTGGCGGCTTCCACCAGGCGCACGTCGGGGCCCAGCCCGAGGGTGAGGGCCTGGTGCAAAGCGCTGCGAAACAGGGGGTGATCGTCGGCGATCAGGATCTCGTAAGAAGCCATGACATGTCCTAGTTTGTTCGGCCCAGCCGAGGCGGCGCTCAGGATGCCGACCGAGGGCGGACCGGTCAAGCCGAATGAGGGATACCTCGTACACCGCGTTCGTCTTTTCAAACACCCCGGCTTGCTGGCAGAGTGGCGGACCCTCCCCGCCCCGTCGAGCGAGCCATGCGAAGCCAAGCCCTGCGTGCCGATGTCCTGATGCTGATCACCGCCATGATCTGGGGGGTGTCGTTCGTCGCCCAGCGCCTGGGGATGGACGCCATCGGGCCGTTCCTCTATACCGGCCTGCGCTTCGTCCTCGGTGCCCTGGTGCTGGTGCCACTGCTGATGCTGCGCTCGCGACGCGACGGCGCGCAACCCTTCAATCGCGGACAGTTGCTCGCCGGTGTGATCCTCGGCGTCGCCCTGACCACCGGGATCAACCTGCAGCAGGTCGGCCTGCTGTTCACCAGCGTGACCAACTCCGGCTTCATCACCGGGCTCTACGTGATCGTCGTGCCGTTGCTCGGCCTGCTGTTCGGCCAGCGCACCGGCGCGGGCACCTGGCTGGGGGCGTCGCTGGCGGTGCTCGGCATGGCCCTGCTGAGCATCGGCCCGGGCTTCCAGGTCGCCTCCGGCGACTGGCTGCAACTGGCCGGCGCGGTGGTCTGGGGCGCGCACGTCCTGCTGGTAGGCCTGTTCGCCAGCCGCTACGACCCGATCCGCCTGGCCTTCCTGCAGTTCGCCACCTGCGCGGCGGTCAGCCTGCTGCTGGCACTGGTCTTCGAGGAAATCCACTGGGACGCCATCGTCCAGGCCGGTCCCGCCCTGCTATACGGCGGCCTGCTCGGCGTCGGCACCGGCTTCACCCTGCAGGTGGTGGCGCAGAAGCACGCCATCGCTTCCCATGCGGCGATCATCCTGTCCCTGGAAGCGGTGTTCGCCGCCATCGCCGGCGCCCTGTTCCTCGCCGAGACCCTGCACCTGCGCGGCTATTTCGGTTGCGCGCTGATGCTGGCGGGCATGCTGGTGGCGCAGTTGTGGCCGCGCAAGCTCGCCGCCGAAGCGCGCCCGGCCTGACACTCAGCCACGGAACGGCGCCAGGGCACGGTGCGCCGGGCTGGCCTCGTCCAGCGGAATGTGCCGCTTGGCGCCCAGGTAGCGCTCGCTGAACACCTCCAGGTAGGCGCCGAGCGCCTCGCCCGCGGCCTCGTCGCCAGCCAGCTCCAGGCACAGCGCCGCCACTTCGGCGGTGCACAGGTGCTCGCCACGGGTCGAGCGACGCAGGCGATAGCGCGAGAGCTGCTCGGGCAGCAGGCTGAGCACCGGGAACGGCTCCAGGTAGGGACTCTTGCGGAACATCTTGCGCGCCTCGGTCCAGGTCGCGTCGAGCAGGATGAACAGCGGTCGCTTGCCCTCCACCAGCGGGGCGACCTCGTTCACCACCCGCTCCGCCGCCACGTATTCGCCGGGGAACACCAGGTATGGCTGCCACTGCGGGTCGGCCAGCAACTCCAGCAGGCGCGGGTCGACCTCGGTGCGCGACCAGCCGAAGGCGAAGGTGTCGGCCACGGTATCGGCGATCAGCCAGCCGGTGTTGGTCGGTTTCAGCGCCTCGATGTCGTGCATGACCAGGCACATGCCGGCGCGCGCCTCGACCCGCGGCCGCCAGGCGCACATGCAATAGCTCGGCAGCAGCCGACAGCCTTCGCAGCGCGGCATGCGCGAACCGCGCGCGACGAAGGGTTTCAGGCTGCGCGCCAGGCGCTCCTGGCGCAAGCGGGAAACGGCATGGCTCATCGGGCAGGCTCCCGATACGGAAAGGACGGGCGAAGGAACATCGAAGACTCGAGGAAACGGGCTGGAAAGCGACCGCGAAATTCTATCAGAGCCCGCGTGGCTCCTGCTTTGTCGGACAACTTCCGAGGCCGCGAAAAAAAATTCTTCACAGGGGCCTCAGACGTCTAGTTAGAGCGGGATGCGATCCCTATAATCCGCCCCCTTTTTCGACACCGGGCAGCCGGCTCCGCCCGCTGACCTTACTGCCTCTCCAGACGAGTGACGCCCCCCTTGCTCGAGATCCGCAACGTGACCCGCCGCTTCGGCGACTTCACCGCCGTCGACAATGTCAGCCTGACGATCAACACCGGCGAATTCTTCACCCTCCTCGGCCCTTCCGGGTGCGGCAAGACCACCCTCCTGCGCATGCTCGCCGGCTTCGACCAGCCGGACAGCGGCGAGATCCGCCTCAACGGCCAGGACCTCGCCGGCGTCGAGCCGGAGAAGCGCCCGGTGCATACGGTGTTCCAGAGCTACGCGCTGTTCCCGCACATGAGCGTGGCGCAGAACATCGCCTTCCCGCTGAAGATGGCCGGAGTGGCGAAGAGCGAGATCGACGCCCGCGTCGAACAGGCCCTGAAGGACGTGCGCCTGGCGGACAAGGGCGGGCGCATGCCGACACAGCTTTCCGGCGGCCAGCGCCAGCGCGTGGCGATCGCCCGCGCGCTGGTCAACCGGCCGCGCCTGCTGCTGCTCGACGAACCGCTGTCGGCGCTGGACGCCAAGCTGCGCGAAGAAATGCAGATCGAACTGATCAACCTGCAGAAGGACGTCGGCATCACCTTCGTCTATGTCACCCACGATCAGGGCGAAGCCCTGGCGCTGTCGCACCGCATCGCGGTGATGAACCAGGGCCGGGTGGAGCAACTGGACGCCCCGGAAACCATCTACAGCTTCCCGCGCAGTCGTTTCGTCGCCGACTTCATCGGCCAGTGCAACCTGCTCGACGCCACGGTCGAGGCGGTCGACGGCGAACGCGTGCGCATCGACCTCAGGGGCCTGGGCGAGGTCCAGGCGCTGAAATCCTTCGACGCCCAGCCCGGCGAGGCCTGCGTGCTGACCCTGCGGCCGGAGAAGATCCGCCTGGCGCAGAGCGTCACCGCCGACAGCGACGAGGTGCACTTCCGCGGTCGCGTCGCCGAACTGCTCTACCTGGGCGACGTGACCCTGTACATCGTCGAACTGGAGAACGGCGAGCGCCTGGAAACCCTGCTGCCCAACGCCACGCCCGGCCGAGCCAAGTTCTTCGAGGTGGGCGACGCGGTGGAAGCCGCCTGGCGCTTCGATGCCGGCCATCTGGTCAGGGCCTGAGACGATGAGAAAGAACCTCGGCAAGTGGCTGCTGGTCTGGCCGCCGCAAGCGTATCTGCTGTTCTTCTTCCTGGTTCCGGCGCTGATCATGCTGTTCGCCTCGTTCCGCTTTCCCGGCGACTACGGCGGCCTGGCGCCCTGGATGTACAGCGAGGACGGGCAGACCGTCTACGACCTCAGCGTGGAGAACTACACCCGGCTCACCGAGAGCTGGGTGTACCTGCAACTGTTCGTCAAATCCTTCGGCTACGCCCTGGTCACCACCCTGGCCTGCCTGCTGCTCGCCTACCCGGTGGCGACCACCCTCGCCCGGGCCCCGGCGAAGTGGCGCAACCTGCTGATCCTGCTGGTGATCCTGCCGTTCTGGAGCAACCTGCTGGTACGCGTCTACGCCTGGATGATCATCCTCTCGCCGTCCGGTGCCCTGACCCGCGGGATCAACGCCGCACTGGACCTGTTCGGCGCGCAGCCGATCAGCCTGATGTTCACCCCGTTCGCGGTGATCCTGTGCATGGTCTACGTGCACCTGCCGTTCATGATCCTGCCGCTCTACGCCAACCTGGAGAAACACGACCCGGCCCTGCTGGACGCCGCCCAGGACCTCGGCGCCGGTCGTTGGCAACGCTTCTGGCGGGTGACCTTCCCGCTCTCGCTGCCGGGCGTGGCCGCCGGCGCGGCACTGGTATTCATCCCGGTGCTGGGAATGTTCGCCATCCCCGACCTGGTCGGCGGTACCGACGGCATCATGATCGGCAACCTGATCAAGAGCCAGTTCCTCGACTCCCGCGACTGGCCGTTCGGCAGCGCGCTGTCGATCGCCCTGACCGGCTGCATCCTGCTGCTGGTCGCCCTCGGCATGGGCGCCGCGCGCGCCCGCAAGGGAGGCGCCCATGCGTAGGCCCTACCTGCTCTGGAGCGCCACCGCGCTGGTGTACCTGTTCCTCTACGTACCGCTGGTGATCGTGGTGCTGTACTCCTTCAACGACTCGCGGCTGAACGCCGAGTGGGTGGGCTTCACCCTGGACTGGTACCGCAAGCTGTTCGGCAACCGCGACATGCTCCAGGCCGCCGCCAACTCGCTGGTCATCGCGCTGGTTTCGGCCAGCGTGGCGACCCTGCTCGGCACCCTCGCCGGGGTCGCCCTGCATCGCTTCAAGCTGCGCGTGCTGCCCCTGCTGGTGCTGACCCCGATCGCCATTCCGGAACTCCTGATGGGGGTCTCGCTGGTGATCTTCTTCATCGGCCTGAACATGAGCCTGGGCATGCTCTCGGTGACCCTCGCGCACATCACCTTCTCGGTCGGCTTCGTCGCCCTGGTGGTGCAGGCGCGCATGTCGGGCATGGACGAAAGCCTCACCGAGGCGGCCCGCGACCTCGGTGCCACGCCCTGGCAGAGCTTCCGCCTGGTGACCCTGCCGCTGATCATGCCGGGCATCGTCGCCGGCGCGCTGATGGCCTTCACCCTGTCCATCGACGACTTCGTGATCACCTTCTTCACCGCCGGCGGCGGCTTCGCCACCCTGCCGACGCAGATCTACACCATGATCAAGATCGCCGTGACGCCCGAAGTGAACGCCGTCTCCACCCTGCTGATGCTGCTCACCCTGGTGCTGATCGTGATCGCCTCGAAACTCTCCCCCAGCGCCATCAAGGGCCATTGATCCGCCGAAACCCGCGGGCCTCCCGGAGAGGCCCGCGGCCTTGCCCTGCTCCGGTTTCCGGAGCCCTGCCACCCCGTAACAAGGAACCATGATGAAAAAGCTGTTGCTCGTCGCAACCCTCATGGCAGGAGCCGCCCAGGCCACCGCCGCCGAGAAGCTGTATCTGTTCAACTGGAACGACTACATCGCCGAGGACACGCTGAAACGCTTCGAGCAGCAATGTGGCTGCGAGCTGGTGCAGGAGTTCTATTCCGGCACCGAGGAAATGATGGCCAAGCTGGCCGCCGGGGCCAGCGGCTACGACGTGATCATCCCGACCCAGAACGCGGTCGAGGCGCTGATCCGCAAGGGCGACCTGCTGGAGCTGGACAAGAGTCGCCTGGCGAACCTGAGCAACGAGGCCGCGGGCTACCTCGACAAGGATTTCGACAAGGGCAACCGCTATTCCCTGCCCTACGCCTTCACCACCACCCTGGTCGGCTACAACAAGACCGAGCTGGACAAGCTGGGCATCGACCCCGCCGACTGGTCGGTGATCTTCGACCCGGCGGTCCTGGAGAAGATCAAGGGCAGGGTCACGGTGATGGACGACCCGCAGGAACTGTTCGGCGCCGCCCTGAAGTACCTCGGTCACTCCGCCAACGACACCGACCCGCAGCACTGGAAGGAAGCCCAGGCGCTGATCCTCGCGGCCAAGCCGTACTGGGCCGCGTTCAACTCGTCGAGCTATATCAAGGAGCTGACCCTGGGCAACATCTGGGTCGCCCATGGCTACTCCAGCGACATGTACCAGGCCAGGGCCGACGCGGAGGCTGCCGGCCGCGCCTTCAAGGTCGACTTCGCCCTGCCCCGCCAAGGTGCGGTGCTGGCCATCGACAACATGGTGATCCACAAGGGCTCGAAGAACCCTGACCTGGCCTACCGCTTCATCGACTTCATGCTCGACGGTCGGAACGCTTCCGAGCTGACCAACCAGATCGGTACCGGCACGCCCAACGCCGCCGCCCTGCCCTTCATCAAGCCGGAAATCAAGACGCTCGCCGCCCTGTTCCCGGACGCCACCACCCAGGCCAGGCTGGAGCCGCTGAAGGACCTGAACTCGCGCCAGCGACGCGCCCTGAACAAGCTCTGGACAGAGATCAAGCTGCGCTGATCCGCACCGCTATCGACGAAAGGGCGACCCTCGGTCGCCCTTTTGCGTTTCCGTGCCCCGCACCGAACGCGGTAACATGGCACCCATTCGCCACCGTCCGTCCCGGGAATGGGCCGACGGAAACAATTCGCCCCCTCCATCGGTCGAATCCGCTTATTGCCCCAGGAGATCTTCGATGTCGCGCTTCATGGCCCTTGCCCTTTGTTTCGTCCTGCCCACCGCCGCCCATGCCGCCTCGCTCAAGGATTTCGAACTGAGCAAGATGCTGGAGAAAGTGGCCAAGGAAAGCAGCGTAGGCACTCCCCGCGCCATCAACGAAGACATCCTCGACCAGGGCTACACCGTCGAAGGCAACCAGTTGATCAATCACCTCAGCGTACGCGCCAGCCACGCCGAGCGCATGCGCTCCAACCCGGACAGCGTGCGCAGCCAGCTCGGCGATAGCGTGTGCAGCAACACCGGCTATCGCCAGTTGCTCGCCCGCGGCGCGATCCTCACCTACAGCTTCACCGAGTACAAGACCAACCAGCCGGTCGCCACCGAACGCTTCGATGCCGGCAGCTGCCGCATCCAGGGCAAGAAGTAAGCGCGCCGCGCGGTCGCCATGCTGGACAAGCAGCATCTGCTGAAGATCGCCAGGACGCCGATGCCGTTCGGCAAGTACCAGGGACGGATGCTGGTCGACCTGCCGGAGGAGTACCTGCTGTGGTTCTACAAGAAAGGCTTCCCGCCTGGTGAACTCGGGCGGCTGATGCAGTTGACCCTGGAACTGAAGATCGACGGGCTGGACGGGCTGCTCAAGCCGCTTCGTCCCCCCGCTCCGTAGGCGAATGACGTCGCCGACGCTATCCGCCGACACCCTGCCCACACCCTGCCTTCGCCAGACACCCGCCCCCGTTCGGCAGGGCGAATAACGCCACAGACGTTATCCGCCGATACGCAGCCGAACTCAGCGCAACAACGCCGGATCGCCCTTGCCGGCCACCGCCGCCGCTTCCTCCGGAGTCAGCAGCGCGGTGCGCGGCACCTCCATCAAGCGGGCGCAAGCCGCCAGCACGTTGCCCCAGCAGGCGCGGTTGGCGAACTGCATGCCCGCCTCGTCGAGGGTGCCGCCGCGGTTGCGATAGCCGAGTACCGAGGTGCGCCGGGCATCCGGCAGGATCGGCCAAAGATGACCGCGCGCCACTTCCGCGCGCATATGGGTGAGTAGCACGCGGCGCTCATGGCTATCCGGGAACAGTCGTTCCACCAGCGCCTCGTCGGCCACCGCCTCGACCTCCCAGCGATCGCGCGGCGCGCGGAAGCGTCCCGGCTCCTGCAGGTAGACCAGCCGGTAGGCCTGCCCGGCCTCGGCCAGGCGCTGCGCGGCGCGGCGCATCTGTTCGAGCTGGTAGCTGCCGTTGGCGATCAGCAGCAGCGGATCGGAGCCGCAGCGCTCCTCGACCAGGATCGCGCCGTCGCGGGCCAGGCGCTCGGCCTGGACGGCGTCGAACACCATCGGCCGGTCGCGCTTGGGGATCACCAGGCAGGCCAGTTGGCCCCGGCTGCGGTAGATCGTCGGTAGCAGCGCCAGGGCGCTGTTGTGATCGGCCGGGAAGAGCACCCGGACCATGTCGCTCATCTCGCCAAGCAGGGCCTCGCAGAAGGTGGTGTCCTGGTGCGACTGCTGGTTCTTGCCGTTCTCCCAGGTATGCGAAGTAGCGACCAGCGGCCAGCCCAGCCAGCCGGCCGGACGCCCGACTTCCTTCTGCTGGCGGGCGAAGATCAGGGTCTGGCGCACCGCGCCGAGCATCTTCACGCAGAACGCCTCGTAGCTGGCAACCAGGTTGAGTCCGCCCTGGTTGGCCAGGCAGGCGGACACCACCGCCTCCTCGTTGAGCGCGGTGATGACCCGACCGCTCACCGATTCCAGTTCGCTCTCCGGCTCGCTGACCCGATGCTTGAGCGCCTTGAGCACGCCGCCGAGGCGGTTGCTGGCCAATTCGTCGGGATTGCCGACCCGGGCGCGCAGGTCGGGGTTGGCCTCCACCAGTTCGGTATAGAAGCGGTCCAGCGCGGCCATCGGCGAGCAGGCGTCGTCGCGATAGCGCAGCGGCGGGATGATCGGTTCGATGGGATGGCGCAGGGCCAGCGGGTTGTCCCGTTCGAGGGGACGCTCGCCGCGCTGCTCGGCGAACAGCCGGCGGGCCAATTCGAGAGCCTCAGGCTCGACCCAGAGTTCGTTTGCATGCTGGTTGAACAGTTGCCGGGCCTGTTCGTCGTTATGCGGATTGCCCGGCAGCGGCAGGTTGTGCGCGGCGTTGTTGCCGGCGCCATAGAAGCCGAAGCCCTTGACCGTCTCGGCGATGCCGTAGGGAATCGGCAGCGGGTAGCGGAGGATGCCGCTGTTCTTCTCCTGCACGCGCCGCTCCAGGCGCTGCTCCATCTCCCAGAGCGTACAGACGAAGGCGGCCGGGTCGCGCCCATCGAAGCTGATCGGATCGAAGCCGCAGCGGCGCAGGTGCAGCTTGAAGCCCTCCAGCCCCTCATGGGTGCCCAGTTCGGTGCGCTGCTCGATGCGCCGGCCATTGGCGATCATCACCGGCAGCGCCGCCCCGCAATCCTCGGCTCGCCACCAGCGCGGAATCCAGTCGCTGCCGCGCTGTTCCTCGGCGGCACCATCGGAGAGGAACGCCACCAGGGTCTCGCCGGGCAGCGGCATGTGCGCGTACTGCAATTCGGCGAAGCCGAGGTAGCCGCCCTCGGCGATACCGCCGGCGGTATGCGGATTCACGTGGCTGCCCAGTGGCGCCGCCGGTGCGCCGTTGGGGGCCTGGGCGTAGCCGTAGAAGTCCTGCAGCAAGCGGTTCAGCCCTTCCTCGCCGTCGGCATAGGCGCGCTCCTGCTCCGGGTGCAGGTTGCCGGTGAGGACGTTCAGCGCGTCGATGGCGGCCACGCAATGGCCCTGGCCCATCAGCCAGGCGCGAGTCTTGCCGGTCAGGACGTTGAGTGCCAGATAGCCGGCGTAGGCCGGGACCATGTTCAGGGCTCCGCCGGTGTGGCCCTCGGGCTGTGTCTTGAAATCCTCGGCCTGCAACGGCTGGCCGTCCAGGCGGATGCGCCGGGCGTAGGTCATGTGCACGACGATGCGCAGGGCGCTGGCGGTCAGCCGGTCGAGGGCGCGGAACAGTTGGTAGACGCTGGCCAGGTCCGGTTGCAGCCCGGCTTGGACCAATTGATGAGCGGTGCGGAACACGGCGGCGCGGGTCTCTGCGCTATGCTGGAGCGGACCATGGCCTTGCAGCCACGCGGCAAACGCCGGCTCGGCCGCCGCATGGGCAAGCAACTCGTCCTGACTGGGCAGAATCTGACTCATGGTGGGTAGCCTCCCTAGTGGTGCCTTGCAGTCTAGGCAGCACACGGCAAAGGGCGCTGACCTGCATCAAGCTCCCCGCCCCCGATTCGTTCACCCTGGCCCTGTACGAAGGTTCCATGGCATTCCACGATCCCCGAAAGGTATCGGGGTGTCGACAGAGCTCTGACGGAGGAGGCTCGATGGCATCACTGACGTTTCTAGGCGCCGCCCAGGAGGTCACTGGCTCCTGTTATCTGCTGGAAACCCTCGATGGCGTGAAGGTCCTGCTCGAATGCGGCATGCGCCAGGGGCGCCGCGAAGCCGACAACGGCAACCGCGCGCCCTTCCCCTTCGATCCCGCGAGCATCGACGCGGTGGTCATCTCCCACGCCCACCTGGACCACAGCGGCCTGCTGCCGCGCCTGGCGGCCGAGGGCTTCAAGGGCCCGATCTTCGCCACCGAGGCCACCTGCGAACTGCTGGAACTCATGCTGCTGGACTCCGCGCACATCCAGGAAAAGGACGCCGAGTGGGAGAACCGCTGGCGCAACCGGATCGGCAAGCCGAGCATCAAGCCGCTGTATACCCAGGCCGACACCGAACGCGCGCTCAAGCTGCGCCGGCCGATCAGCCTCGGCAGCACCGTGGCGGTCGCTCGTGGCGTGCGGGTGACCTTTCACAACGCCGGGCACATCCTCGGCTCGTCGATCGTCGAAGTGCAATTCCACGACCAGGTGCAACCGCGCCGCCTGGTGTTTTCCGGCGACCTCGGCAACACCTGCTCGCCGTTGATGCGCGCGCCCTCGCCGCTGAGCCGGGCCGACGTGGTGATGCTCGAATCCACCTATGGCGATCGCGATCACCGCGACAGCAACGACACCCTGGAGGAACTGGCGGCGATTCTCGACCAGGCGCACCGCGACGGCGGCAACGTGCTGATCCCGTCGTTCGCCGTCGGCCGCACCCAGGACCTGCTCTACTACCTCGGCCGCTTCTACCAGGAGGGCCGCCTGCCGCAACAGGCGGTATTCCTCGACAGCCCGATGGCCGCCCGTGCCAATGGCATCTACCTGCGCCACAGCAACGAGTTCGACGACCGCGACCGCGAGTACATTCGCGGCACCGGCACCACCCGCCTGGAGGAATGGCTGCCGGTGCTGCGCGTCACCCGCAGCGCCGACGAGTCGATGGCGATCAACCGGATCAAGAGCGGCGCGGTCATCATCGCCGGCAGCGGCATGTGCACCGGCGGCCGTATCGTCCATCACTTCAAGCACAACCTCTGGCGCCCGGAATGCCATGTGGTATTCCCCGGCTTCCAGGCGCGCGGCACCCTGGGCCGCAACATCGTCGACGGCGCCAGCGCGGTTCGCGTGTTCCACCAGCGCATCGCGGTCAAGGCGCAGATCCATACCCTCGGCGGCTTCTCCGCCCACGCCGGGCAATCGCAGCTGCTCGACTGGGTCGGTCACTTCGCCCACCGTCCAGCGCTATACCTGATACATGGCGAGCGGGAAAAGATGGAAGCGCTGCAGGGCGCGATCCGCGAGCGTCTCGACTGGGATGCCGAGATACCGGAGCCCGGCGAACGCATCGAGATCTGAGCCGCCGTCCGCAACTGTCACGCAGTCCGTGGCAGTATGCGGATGACCGCCTGTCCAGGGTGGTTGTAGAAGGAGTATGCGAATGCCCTACGAAGCCGATGACTATCTTTCCCGGCACTTCCAGACCAGCGGCACCGACCTGGCGCGGAAGGTCGACGAACTGGCGGCCCTTGCGGCTCCCGGCGACAGCCCCAATCTCGCGCTCTACCGCGAGATGCTCTTCACCGTGACGCGCATGGCCCAGGCCGACCGCAACCGCTGGGACGCCAAGATCATGTTGCAGACCCTGCGCGAGATGGAGCATGCCTTCAGCGTCCTCGAGCAGTTCAAGCGGCGACGCAAGGTCACCGTGTTCGGCTCGGCGCGCACGCCAGTCGAACATCCGGTCTATGCCCTGGCGCGCAAGTTGGGCGAGGAACTGGCCCGCTACGACCTGATGGTGATCACCGGCGCCGGCGGCGGCATCATGGCCGCCGCCCACGAAGGCGCCGGGCTGGAGAACAGCCTGGGCTTCAACATCACCCTGCCCTTCGAGCAGCACGCCAACCATACGGTGGACGGCAGCGGCAACCTGCTGTCGTTCCACTTTTTCTTCCTGCGCAAGCTGTTCTTCGTCAAGGAAGCCGACGGCCTGGTGCTCTGCCCCGGCGGCTTCGGCACCCTAGACGAGGCACTGGAAGTGCTGACCCTGGTACAGACCGGCAAGAGTCCGCTGGTGCCGATCGTGCTGCTCGACCAGCCGGGCGGCCGCTACTGGGAACACGCCCTGGAGTTCATGCAGGAACAGTTGCTGGAGAATCACTATATCCTGCCGGCCGACATGCGCCTGATGCGCCTGGTGCATTCGGCCGAAGACGCGGTGAAGGAAATCGCCCAGTTCTACCGCAACTTCCACTCCAGCCGCTGGCTGAAAGGCACTTTCGTGATTCGCCTGAACCACGCCCTGAACGAAGCCGCGCTGGCGCACCTGCACGAACACTTCGCCAGCCTCTGCCTGAGCGGCGGCTTCCAGCAGCAGGCCTACAGCGAGCAGGAACAGGACGAACCGGAGTTCCGCAACCTGACCCGCCTCGCCTTCGTGTTCAACGGGCGCGACCAGGGGCGGCTGCGGGAATTGCTGGACTACATCAACCTGCCGGAAAACTGGGACTGAAGCTGCCGCTCCGGCACGCGCTCAATCGTCGCTGCGGCCGTTCAACAGGCGGCTGATCGACTCCATGGAGTAACCCCGGTACGCCAGGAAGCGGCCCTGCTGGGCCTTTTCCCTGGCGTCCTGCGGCAGGCGGGCGAACTTGCGGCGCCAGACCTCACGCAATTGCGCACTCCAGTCGACCTCGCAGGCACCCAGCGCCCTTTCGATATCGGCGCGCGGCAGACCGCGCTGCGCCAGTTCCTCACGGATGCGCAACGGCCCATGGCCGCTACGGGCGCGACTGGCGATGAAGCTTTCGAGATAGCGGGATTCGTCGAGCAGACCTTCCTCGGCCAGGCGGTCGAGGGCAGGATCGATCAACTCGGCAGACGCGCCACGCTGGCGCAACTTGCGGGAAAGCTCGGCGCGCCCGTGCTCACGGCGCGCCAGCAGATCCATGGCCGCCCGCCGCACGGCGACGGGCGTATCGAGCACGATCGCCATTGGCCTCAATCGGCTTCGGCGTCAGCCACTTCTTCGGCGTCGGCCTTCACCGGGCCGCTCTTGGCCAGCAACTGGTCGCGAATGGTCTTCTCCAGTACCGAACCGATTTCCGGATTGTCTTCCAGGTACTTGGCGGCGTTCGCCTTGCCCTGGCCGATCTTGCTGCCCTGGTAGCTGTACCAGGCGCCGGACTTCTCGACCAGGCCCAATTGCACGCCCAGATCGATGATCTCGCCGGTACGGTAGATGCCCTTACCGTAGAGGATCTGGAACTCGGCCTGGCGGAACGGCGGGGAAACCTTGTTCTTCACCACCTTGACGCGGGTTTCGCTACCCACCACCTCGTCGCCTTCCTTCACCGCGCCGGTACGACGGATGTCCAGGCGGACCGAGGCGTAGAACTTCAGTGCGTTACCGCCGGTGGTGGTTTCCGGGTTGCCGAACATGACGCCGATCTTCATGCGGATCTGGTTGATGAAGATGACCAGGCAGTTGGCGTTCTTGATATTGCCGGTGATCTTGCGCAGCGCCTGGGACATCAGGCGTGCCTGCAGGCCGACGTGGGCGTCGCCCATCTCGCCTTCGATCTCGGCCTTGGGTACCAGCGCGGCCACGGAGTCGACGATGATCACGTCGACCGCGTTGGAGCGCACCAGCATGTCGGTGATTTCCAGGGCCTGCTCGCCGGTGTCCGGCTGGGAGACCAGCAGGTCGTCGACGTTGACGCCCAGCTTGCCGGCATAGTCGGGATCGAGCGCGTGCTCGGCGTCGACGAAGGCACAGGTGGCGCCCTGTTTCTGGGCCTCGGCGATCACCGAGAGGGTCAGGGTGGTCTTGCCCGAGGATTCCGGACCGTAGATCTCGACGATCCGGCCCTTGGGCAGGCCGCCGATGCCGAGGGCGATGTCCAGACCCAGGGAGCCGGTGGAGATGGCCGGGATCGCCTGGCGCTCATGGTCGCCCATGCGCATGACCGCGCCTTTGCCGAATTGGCGTTCGATCTGTCCCAGGGCCGCGGCCAGGGCGCGCTTCTTGTTCTCGTCCATTGAAGTCCTCGCGAAGTCAGGGCGGCCGGACGGCCACGAACAACTGTAT